>CALZAE010000001.1 GCA_945612235.1 uncultured Gammaproteobacteria bacterium
GCTGTGATCCGTCATCAATGGAACGGGCGCTGATGGCCACATCATAGCCTTCACGGGCAAAAGCAATGGCTGTTGCCCGTCCAATGCCGCGGCTTGCGCCGGTCACAAATGCAATTTTAGTCACATGACACTCCTTTTAAATCAGCACAGCTGCAATTAAGCCGGATAGTCGCTATAACCCACAGGACCTGGCGAGTATAAAGTGTCGCGATTAAACTCAGTCAATACGCGACCCGTCTTAAAGCACTCAACCAAATTGGGGTTGGCGATATAATGGCGTGCAAAGGACACAGCATCAGCGACACCGTTATCAACGGCTTCTTTGGCAGTTTCACCATCAAAACCATCATTGATAATTAAACCGCCCTTAAACTGTTCACGTGCTACGGTAAAAGCATCCACTTTACGTGTATGCGCACGCATAATGTGCAGGTAAGCCAGGTTCATGGGAGCAATACCATCGAGCAAGGCCTGTAAGGTCTCAGCTGGCTGACTGTCATATACATCATTAAACTTATTGCCTGGACAGAAGCGAAAGCCTACTCGTCCAGAGCCAATAGCTTCAGACATCGCTTTAAGCACCAACAAGGGGAAACGCACACGATTTTCCACTGACCCACCAAACTCATCGGTGCGCTGGTTGGATGTTTCTGCCATAAACTGCATCGGTAAATACCCACTGGTACCGTGCAATTCAACGCCATCAAAGCCAGCTTCACGTGCATTCAAAGCGGCTTTGCGATAATCCTCAATCACAGCGTATACATCGCTGTTACTCAGCTCCTGCGGCATATCTGTTGCGGCCATGCCGACGGCATCGGTAAACAGCTCAACTTCAGCTTTAATCGCTGATGGAGCAATGGTCTTAGAGCCAGCAGGCTTGTTATGGACAGTGGCCACACGACCGCAATGCATCAACTGCAAAACAATCGTACCGCCCTCGGCGTGTACCGCATCGGTCACTCGACGCCATTGAGCGATTTGCTCAGCATTGTAAATACCTGGAGTGCGGCAATAGCCCATACCGTCTGCCGAAGGTGATGTACCTTCAGCAACAATCAAGCCTGCATTGGCACGCTGCGCATAGTAATCAATCATTTCAGCCGTAGGTACAGCTTGATCGGTTGAACGACTGCGCGTCATTGGCGCCATCACCACCCGATTTTTTAATTTAAGATCGCCAAACTGGATCGGCTCAAATAACGTACTCATAACAACTCCTTAGCGGACACGAATTCTAGGTGTCGGAGCATTGCGCCGCATACCTTTGAGAAAACCGTCCAATGGCTGTGGCTGTGCAACTTCTGGCAACGCATCATGCTCTGGTGTGTTGTTCCAGAACTCTTTCCATGACGGGAATAAATCATGGAAGGTGCCGTGATACGGCTCGCGTCCTGGCCAACGCATTTTCATATCGCCAATGGGTGGCTTATTCAGATCTGTGGCATACCAGTAGCACGGCAAGCGACGACGGAAATACCACACGCCATCAACACGCTCGTAATCATCCCAATACAGCATTTGCATGATCACCCACTCAGCGCCGGTTTCATGCTCATTCTTGGAATACACCACGCCAATGGCATGATCCGCATCGGTAAATTCAATAATGTGCTGACCAATGTGATGGGATGTACCGGTAAATTGATGACGCAAGGTGTCATCCACCCAAGCTTTGAGCTCAGCGCGACCGGTTTTACCTTTACCCACACGAATGTCTGGAGCAAACAACCCGACATGCGCATCCAAATCACGCATATCCAGTGACAAGGAGTATTTACCCGCCAATTGGCGAATGGCTTCTGTCGACTCTAAACGATCGATACGCGCCAGCAGTTCATCTTGATTCATGTTTTACAATCTCTTTTGCTGAATAAAAGGGTGCTCGAGTGACGAGCACCCCCAAGATCACTCAAGAACGGTATACAAATCTGAGCTACGACCACCATCCACAGGCAACGCAGCACCTGTGATGTATGAAGCTTCATCTGAAGCCAAGAACACCACCGCATTCGCCAGTTCCGTTGCGCGACCCACACGCTTCATTGGAATCAGCTTAGAGGTGTTTTCACGCGCTGTATCATCGCTGAGCATACCCGCGGTGCCATCAGTTTCGATCACACCTGGAATCACCACGTTACAACGGATATTGAGTGCGGCGCCTTCAGAAGCAGCGGCACGGCTGAAGTTGGTCACAGCGGCTTTAGCGGCTGAGTAACCTGACATCCAAGCGGTACCAAAGGTGCCGCAAATGGAAGACAAGTTAACAATTGAGCCGCCATTTTCCTGCATCAACTGCATGGCTTTACGGGTACCCCAGAAAGTGCCATCCACTGTGGTTTTAAAGTTCATATGCCAATCGTCAGTGCTCATCTCAGTCAGCGCGCCCCAAGTGTAGGCAGCGGCATTATTGACCATGATATCCAGCTTGCCATACTCATTAGCGACCGCATCAATGGCGGCGACAAACGCCTGCTCATCACTGACATCAGCGACTTTATAAGCGGCTTGACCGCCCTGCTCTAAAATATTGGCCACTACAGCTTTAAGTGGCTCTTCACGACGGCCAAAAACTACGACGGTTGCGCCTTCTTCAGCCATACGTGTGGCTGTTGCTGCACCAATACCTGTACCACCACCGGTGACAATCGCAATCTTATTTTCAAGTCTCTTTGTCATTTCAATTCCCCTTAATAGAACGCCATGCCACCGTTGACGGCAATGTTTTGACCGGTAATAAAGCTGGCGTCGTCGCTGCCTAAAAATGCAACAACACGCGCAATTTCTAACGTTGTACCCAGACGACCCAAGGGAATCCCAGCAATCATTGAATCCATCCACTCTTGTGGAATGCCCGCCATCATTGGCGTGTCGGTTGCGCCAGGTACTAGGCTATTCACACGAATACCACTGGGCGCTAATTCACGCGCCGTGCTGCGGGTTAAGCCCATGATGCCGGCTTTGGACGCTACATAGTGGCTTGGGCCTTCACCGGTTTGGCCGGCTGTACTGGAGAAGTTCACAATGGCGCCGCTACCGGCTTTCACCATTAACTTAGCGGCTTCACGGCTGCACAAAAATGCGCCGGTTAAGTTGACATTAATCACGCGCTGCCATGTTTCTAAGGTCGTTTCCAAGAACCCATCAACCGAACCAATACCCGCGTTATTCACCAGCAGGTCTAAGCGGCCTTGCTCTTGTTCAATACGCGCCATCAGATCAACTACAGCCGTTTCGTTGGTAATATCACACACCACGGCATGTGCCTTACCATCAAGGCCTTGCACTGTTTCTTCCAGCGCTTGGGCATTGACATCCACTGCGTACACAATGGCGCCTTGCTCAACAAAATACTGCACCATAGTGCGACCCATGCCTTGTCCAGCGCCGGTGACAACGCTGATTTTATTATTCAGTTTCATGGTTGTTCCTGTCTTGTTCTTAGTGTTATTCATCATCGGGTTACATGCCCACACAAGCATCGTCTATTAAGACTAATCTCTGGCAATGTTCGCCGCGACGCTCAGCCCTGCTTGGCGGCCAAAGAATGTTGAATCGCCTAATGACATGCCTGAACTGTATCCCTCACCCCAACGTGGCAAGCCACACGCAGTCCGCCCTGCCGCATACAGACCTTGAATGGCCTGCCCATCGGCGTTTAACACCTCTCCAGTAGGCAAAGTCGCTAAGCCACCCAAGGTAAAGGCATGCCCATCAAAATCACCACTGCAGTAACTCAGTGCTGCAAAAGGCGGTGACAGCAAGGGGCGTAACCACTCATCACTTTTATGCAAATACGGATCTTGACCTTCAGCCGCATGGCGGTTGAATTCATTGACGGTGGCAACCAGTGAGCCAGGCTCTAATTGCAACTCTTCTTCGATTTCTTCCCAAGTCTCGCCCACTGCAGCGATGGTGATATTGGGCTGAATAACGGGACGTGCAAAAATATCGTTATCCACCAGCAGCCAAGCGCGGCCATTGGGCTGACGCAACACATAGTGCGCCACACGACCGTGGTAGCTGTCTTCGTTAATAAAACGCTGTCCGCGCTCATTGACAAAAATACCTTTCACCAAGGAAGCCGGCGGAAAGAAAGGCAAGGTGGCAAAAAACTCATGCATATTCAGCGTCGTTGCTCCCACACTGATACCCATGCGAATGCCTGAACCGTCATCATTGCCGCCGGTGACTAATTGCTCACACTTTAAAGCTTCAGGGGCGTAGCGCTTGACCATGTCGCGGTTACCAATAAAACCACCGGCACATAAAATCACCCCTTGACGGGCTTGTACGTAAACCGGCTGACCTGCAATGCGCACTACCACACCTTGCACAGCGCCGTCATGATCAGTAATCAAGCATAAAGCACGGGCATCGTAGTGCGCTGTCGCACCCACTTGCAGCGCTTGGTCACACAATTTCTCCATAAACAATTTACCGCCGCCCCAGCCGGTAAACTCAACTGTATGACCGCGTGGTGCAGGCTTGGCTTGCGCAGAAAACGGCCACGCCTTTTCATTACCTGACCAGATTAAGGTGTCATCTGTGGTTGGCTCAATCCATTTACCTGGTAAATAAGTACCTTTAAACGGCACACCCTGAGCACCCAACCAATCAAAGTGCGCGCTGGCGTTATTGGCGTATAAGGTGACGCGATCTTGGTCGGCTGCGGGGCCACCTGACATCATTAAATAACGTTGTAAATCTTCAGTGCTGTCTTCAAAGCCATGCTTGCGCTGGATTGTTGTACCACCGCTACCACCGACATAAACTTCACCACCCGACCAACTGGCACTGCCACCGGGCGCACTGGCCACTTCAAAAATATCGACACTGGAACCGGCATTACGCGCTTCAATCGCAGCGCAACTGCCCGCCGCACCAAAACCAATAATGGCCACATCAGTCACAATGTCCCACTGGGGAACATCAGCTACGGATACAGGATGTCCTGAGGTTAATACTTTGCTCATCATATGCGCCTATAATTAATGAACTACCCGCCACTTTAGAAGTGGGGGTTTCCTAGGTAATACACAGACTTGATGGGGTGCGCTGCACCCCATCAGAGGTTATGCAAATTGACTGGGCTAACTCCCTCGTACCGAGGGTTTTTGTACTTGATAGCAAGTAGCGCAATCCTTCCTTGAGGATGTTGATACTGGCGTTATAGTCACGATCTAGAACAGCGTTACAGTTTGGGCATTGCCACTGCCGCATGGCAAGAGTGAGTTCACCCTTACCAAGAACATGATCGCAGCCTGAGCAGGTCTTAGAGGATGGAAACCATCGGTCTATTTTAAAATAAACATATTGCCAAGTAAAAAAGCCGACCTCTGCAATAGGGGTCGGCTTTTATTTAACGCTTCAACATGACTGCCCCACTAACGCGAACGGGGTAAGCCAAGTCCAAATTGAGCGATCAGCTCACGTTGGATCTCGTTGGTGCCGCCACCAAAGGTTAAGGTCGGTGCTGCACGTACATCGTACTCAAGCTCACCCATTAAGAAGGCGGCTGCAGTACCGCTGCGCACTAAACCATTGGCGCCCACAATCTCAGTCAGCATGCGTAAAATCTCAATCACTGACTCAGAGCCGTACACCTTAGTGATGGACGCTAAAGCCACATCCATTTTGTCTTGCTCTAAATCAGCAGCAATACGGAAGTTGATTAAGCGCATGGCTTCCAGCTTGGTGTAGCACAGCGCTAAGTTGCGACGCACCCAAGCATGGTCTGTGGCACGTTTACCGCTTTCGTCTTCGGCTTTAGCCCACAAATAGACTTTACGGTACATACCCACCACACGGTCAGCCCATGAACCTAAGCCTAAACGCTCATGGTTCAACTGCGCTGTGATCAGCTGCCAACCTTTGTTCAGCTCACCCACCAACATATCTTTAGGCACCACCACGTTGTCGTAATAGGACGCAGCGGTGTTGTTACTGGTGGTTGGGATGACAGTCTGGGAGAAGCCTTCAGTTTTGGTGTCAACGATCAGAATCGAGATACCTTTGTGACGGGCTTCTTCTGGATTGGTACGTGCCGCCAACCAAATGTAGTCCGCGCCATCGGCACCTGAAGTCCACATTTTGTTGCCATTGACAACAAAATGGTCTTCTTCAACTTTAGCTGAGGTTTTCAGTACGGCTAAATCACTGCCCGCACTGGGCTCAGAGTAACCAATCGCAAAATGAATATCGCCACTGGCAATACCGCCCAGAAACTTTTCTTTTTGCAGATCGGTGCCGTAGCTCATTAACGCAGGGCCTACGGTACTGATCGTCACAAAAGGCAATGGCGCACCGACAATATTGGCTTCTTCAAAGAAAATCAATTGCTCAGTCGGACCATAGCCCTGCCCGCCGTACTCTTTAGGCCAGCCCACAGCCAACCAGCCGTCTTCACCCATTTGCTTAACGATTTTGCGAAACTGATCACCACCCTCAGAACCACGCAACTCATTGCGCAATTCAGGCGTCATCAGATGAGTAAAATAGTCGCGTACTTTTATTCGCAGCGCCCGCTGCTCGTCGGTTAAATCAACAAACATAGTTCGCTCCTTACGCTACGCCTAAAATAAGGCCACTGGTGGGTACACCGGTACCGGCTGTCACAACCACGTTTTCAACATTATCGACCTGGTTAACCGCTTGCCCACGCACCTGACGCACGCCTTCAGCCACACCGTTCATACCATGGATATAGGCTTCGCCCAGTTGTCCACCGTGGGTATTGATTGGCAAACGTCCACCGCGTGCATGGTGTCCAGCACGAATAAACTCTTTCGCTTCACCGCGCTCTGCAAAGCCAAACTCTTCCAACTGCGGCAGTACAAAAGGTGTGAAATGGTCATAAATGACCGCAGTCTGAATCGCATCCGGACCTAAACCTGCTTGACGATAGATTTCCTTAGCGACCACACCCATTTCAGGCAAGCCGGTAATATCATCACGATAAAACGACGTCATGCTTTGCTGACCGTGCGAAATACCTTGTGACGCACCTTTGATGATCACAGGCTTTTGTTGTAAATCTCGAGCGCGCTCCACTGAAGTAATCACCATCGCCACTGCACCATCGGACTCTTGGCAGCAATCGAGCAGGTGTAAGGGCTCACAGATCCAACGTGAGTTCTGATGATCTTCTAGGGTGATGGGTTTCTTATAGAAAAACGCAGCCGGGTTGGTTGCGGCAAAATCACGAGCCGCTACAGCAATGCGTCCAAAGTCTTCTGAGGTTGCGCCATACTCATGCATATAACGCTGCGCAAACATACCCACCCATGCAGCTGGGGTATGGAAGCCATGTGGCATATACCAGCCATAGTTGACGTTTTCAAAAATTGGCGTTGAACCAAAACCATAGTCTCCGGTACCAAAACGGTACCAAGAGCGCTCGTTCATCGCGCGGTAAACTACAACTGTTTTTGCCACACCCGTCGCTACAGCCATAGCCGCATGCATTAGAGGTGCACAAGCTGCACCACCACCATGTGGTACTTGCGAGAAGAACTTAACATCCTTACAACCCAGCAAGCGCGCAATCTCATATTCAGGTACTTTATCAACCGAGTAGCTGCTAAAACCATCCACTTCAGAGGGATCAATACCCGCATCCTCTAAAGCTGCAAGCGTGGCTTCCATAGCCAGTCTCAGCTCCGTACGGCCTGAGTTCTTGGAAAATTCTGTAGCGCCAAGTCCAACGATAGCCGCTTTACCCGACAGGAAAGAATCACTCATTTCTAAAATCTCCCAGTGCTCAAGGCAGTACCACAGCAACCGTACCGGCAACGTGATTACCCATTGAATTTTTACCTTTAAAGCTGACAGTCACTGAGTTTGTCGCTTCGTCGCGCTCTGTGACTTCACCTGTAAAGACCATCGTATCGCCAGGATAGTTGGGCGCACCCAACTTAATTTTCTGACTTTTAAATGTGGCTAAAGGGCCTGCCCAATCTTCGATAAACCGCTGCACCAAACCATTGGTGGTGAGGATATTCATAAAAATGTGCGGTGAACCTAAAGCTTGCGCCGCTTCTTTATCGTGGTGCCCTGGAAAATAATCACGAGTGGCAATCGCACCACCGTTAATCAGGGTCACTGTGATCGCAATACTAAGCTCTGGTAGCTGATCGCCAACCTTAACCTCAGCGATTGATTTGGTTTTCTTCAAGGTCATATTTCCATCCCAATTTATCGTTGTTGGCTAACCAGTTACCCAGGCGCTCAAGGCTGCCTGATGCGCTTCCTAAAACCATTGACAGGTGACGGCTCCAGTACAAGAAGCGGTGAATTGGATACGTTAAATCCACACCCACGCCACCGTGTACGTGCTGGGTTTTGTGCCCCACTAAATGCGCTGCCTCACAACTTAAATGCTGTGTTGCCAACGCCTCTGGCGTGCTTTCTAGACCTGCATCGAGACGATAGAGCAACTGATAGAGCGTGCTGCGTAAAGCTTCAACAGCAATATGGCAATCGGCCATGGTCATTTGCACAGCTTGGAAGGTGCCAATGGCTCGTCCAAACTGCTCACGCTCTTTGAGGTACTCAGACGTACGTGCGATTTGTTCAGCACTCACACCCAACTGCAATGAAGACAAGGCAGCAATCACGCGCTGCTCTAACCACTGCGCGGCCTCAGCAGGCAGCACATCGCTCGCACTGATATTGACCTGCTCGCACTGCACATCAGCCACGGCCACACCATTGTTGGCCACACCCTCAACTAACGTCACACCTTGTGCTTGTGGGTTGAGCAGCACCAAACGCAGCTCATTACCGGCTTGCGCCAGCACCAGCAAATGATCCGCCTGTGCAGCATAAGCAACAGCACCGATCTGCCCCTGCAAAGTGAAGCCTGCATCGGTTGCTGTGAGTTGTAAATCAACGCCTAAGCTACTGTTTAGGCTGGTTGCAGCAACGGCTAACAGCTTCTCAGCGCTGGCAGCTTGCTCAATCAATGCTTGATGCTGCTCGCCATGGAATTGGGCTAAACAGCTGGCTGCCAACTGATGCTCCCAAATGGGCACCTGCGCCAAACTTGCGCCTTGCGCTTGCAGCACGCAAAACAGCTCAGTCATGCCTAAGCCACTGCCGCCAAACTCTTCAGGAATAGCCAGTGCATGCAGACCCGTTTCAATACAGGTTTGCCACACATCATCCATAAATGGCTTTGCCGCTAGGTCATAATCGCGCATCTGCTCATCGGAGCAATTGTCGCGGAACAAACCATCGGCCATTTGCGCAATCGCGCGCTGGTCTTCACTTAATGAAAAATCCATAGAGCCCCCTTAATTAAGCGACAGGTCGAAACTGTGGCAAGGTTTGTCGGTCATCAAAACGATTGAACTCAACCTGCAGCTTCTGGCCAATTTCAAGATTCTTTGGATCAACACCCACCAGACCTGCGATCAAACGCACACCTTCTTCGAGCTCAATCAGACCAATCGGATTGGGGTGATCAAAAGGCGCAACCTCTGGGTAGTGCATGACCACAAAGGAGTACAGCTTGGCTTGACCACTGGCTTCAATCGAATCCCAATCAAAGCTGTGGCACTCGATACACACCGGCGCTGGTGGATGACGCAAAGTCTGGCAACTGGTACAACGCTGAATCAGCAATTTATTCTGCTCACAGCCTTCCCAGAAAAAGCGCGTGTCATCACTGACACCCGGCAATGGGCGCATACGTGCTGGCTTATCATCTTTTTTGACCGCTTTTTCTTCAGGCTTAGCTGCATGTGCAGGCTTAAACTTGAAGACACGGAACATCAGCTCACCGACTTTCTCATCGGTACCGCTGTCACTTTTCGAGTAGAACGGCATCGCCAAAGTGACGAAAAAGCCTGTACCCAAACCTGTGGTTTTCTCTTCGCTGATAGAATCCACATGACTGGTGTAATACAAGGTTTCGCCCAAGGTCACATGACGCTCAAAGCTCAACTCAGTATTCACCGCCACCACAGCTGGATAGCCATAACCCTCAATGACCTTCAACACCTCAAATGAATTTTCATCTGTTGAGCCCGGTGCATAGTTTTCATTATCCAACCCACCCATGCACCACACTTGGAGCATCGCTGGTGGCGCAACAATATCGTCAAAGCCAGCCTCACGGGCAAATGCAGGATCGGTGTACAAGGGGTTATCAACACCCATGATTTCACACCAATGGCGAATCATCGGCGCGTTCACTTGATCCCAAGCGTATACACGACCGTATTCACGACCCACAAAGGCTTCTATTTGTTTTAATAATTTAGGATCAGCCAATTTCGTCTCCTGATGATATCGGTGACAGCAGCGCTTTTAATAACTAAAAGTGAGTCTGTCGAGTTTATTCAGCTTTATTTGCTGTAGAAGAACTCAAGAACGCTGGCTTTTCGCCACCGCCATGCAGTAAAAGATTGGTACCACTCCAGTAGCTTGCATACGGCGAAGCGGCAAATAAGCATGCCCCTGCCACATCGTTGGGTTCACCCATACGCCCCGCAGGAATCGTTTTACCGACCGCCTGAATACCAGCTTCATCGCCGTAATGCAGGTGGGATTGCTCAGTTTTAATCAGTCCAGGACTGACCGATACCACACGCACTTTAGGTGCCCACTCAACCGCCAACGAGCTGACCAGTGATAAAACGCCCGCCTTAGCTGCGCCATAAGCAGCCGTACCTGGCGAAGGACGTGAAGCGCTGACGCTGCCAATAAAGATTAAGACGCCGCCTTCATCTTGTTGCTGCATCAGGTTATTCGCCAATTGGGCCACATTCAGTGGAACTAACAAATTGAGTCGAATAATGCCTTCGCTAAAACGTGGTGACACGGTTGCCGCATCCACAGCTGGACTGCCGCCCGCATTATTAACCACCACATCTAAACGGCCATAACGCTCAGCGATATAAGCAAACAAGGCTGATAACGCATCAAAATCTCGTAAATCTACAGCCTGGAAATCAGCTGTGCGATCCTGCGCTGTAGGTAACTGCTCAGGTGTCTGACGACCGCACACGATGACTTGTGCACCAGCCTGTAAAAAACTCTGCGCAATCGTTGCACCAATACCTTTGGTACCACCGGTCACTAGGACAACTTTTCCGGTGTAATCTAAACTCTCTTTAACCTGCATCTAGGCTTCCTCATAGCATCGGTCTGTCATGACTTTATTGCCTTACCTATAAAGGTTCATCGTCTATATAGACGATGAACCTCAAGGGGTACAAAACCAGAATGCAGACAGCAATAATTGCTTATTTCTGCTGAGATCCCACACATGACTGACATTGATGAAGCCCCCGTTTTACTTGACTATCCAGAGGCTGGCGTGGCTAGACTCACTCTCAACCGCCCGCGCGTCAACAATGCCTTAAGCCTAAAGCTGCAAGCTCTTTTATCTGAGTATTTTGTCGCCTTAGCCGATAATCCTGACATTCGTTGTATTTTATTAACCGGCGGCGACACCGTCTTTGCTGCGGGCGGTGATATATCAAGCATGGCCGATACTGGTCCGATTGATATTTACCAGCGCCACACCGAGCGCGTTTGGGGTCCAATTCAACACTGCCCTAAACCTGTGATTGCAGCTATTTGTGGCTACGCTTATGGCGGTGGTTGCGAGCTGGCGATGCATGCCGACATCTTAATTGCCGGTGAAAGCGCACAGTTTTGCCAACCTGAAATTCGTATTGGCATCATGCCCGGCATTGGTGGCACACAACGTTTAGTGCGTGCGATCGGTAAGGCGAAAGCCATGCAAATGGCGCTCACCGGCAAACCTATTAGCGCCCACGATGCGTGGGTCGGCGGTTTAGTGAGCGAGATCGTGCCCGACGACCAAGTGCAAAGCCACGCACTGAGCCAAGCCAAATTGATTGCTAAAATGCCACCCTTAGCAGCTGAGCAAATCAAAGAAGTTATTTTGCTGGGTATGGATGCGTCACTGGAAGCAGGTCTGGCACTGGAACGTAAAGCCAACGCCCTGCTCTTCGCCTCGCGCGACCAAAAAGAAGGGATGAATGCATTTATTGAAAAACGCAAACCCACCTTTACCGGCGAATGACAGCTAACCACACGCAAAAATGCCCGGATTAACCGAGCATTTTTGCGTGTAACCGAAGCACACTCACTTAAGAGACATGACGGCGCAACTCAAGCTTATCCACTTTATTTGACGCATTTTTTGGCAAGTCATCATAAAACACCACGCGACGCGGTACTTTATAATTAGCCATTTGCGTGCGACTCCAGTCAATCAACTGTTTCTCAGTCAACTCCACACCAGCTTTTAACACCACACAGGCACAACCTACCTCCCCCATGCGCTCATCAGGTATACCGATAACCGCAACTTGAGCAATGCCTGGATGCTCAAACAATCCAGCTTCAATTTCTGCGGGATAGCAATTAAAGCCACCCACAATAAACATATCCTTTAAACGGTCCGTGATGGTCAGGTTGCCTTGTGCATCCACATGACCGACATCACCTGTGCGCAACCAACCATCCGCTGTAATCGCCTCTGCAGTGGCTTGTGGGTCATTAAAATAGCCTTGCATCACATGAAAGCCACGCAAACAAATCTCACCCGACTCGCCTGTCGCCACAGGCTGGCCTTGAGTATCAAAAATTCCCAATTCAGTACCCGGAATAGGACTGCCGCTGGTGCTGGCAATGGTTTCAGCCGGCGCCGTGGGATCACAGATCGTCGCCAAACCGCCACACTCAGTTAAACCATAAGCTGTAGTGACCACTGAAAAGCCCAGCTCATTGCGCAAGCGCTCAATCAGCACAGGAGGAATCGCCGACGCACCGGTCACAGCAATGCGCAAACTGCTCAAATCCGCCTCAGCTAAACGCGGATGCGCCAACATCGACAAATACAAGGTCGGCGGCCCAGGCAATACGGTAATGCGCTCTTCTTCCACGCGACGGAAGATATCTTGCGCATCAAACACCGCCTGAGGAATGATGGTTGCACCCGCAAGCAAACAGGTTAACCAACCGGCTTTATAACCAAAGCTATGGAAAAACGGATTGACCACCAAATAACGATCGCCAGGCACCAAACCAATAATGCGCACATACTCACGAAAGGCTTGCAGCGTTTGCGTGTGATTATTCATCACGCCTTTTGGCTTACCCGTGGTACCTGAAGTAAAGAGCAAGTCAGATAGATCTTCAGCACGAATCGACTGCGCACGCTCACGCGCATCATCCAAAGGCACCGCTGCACCCGTTTTAATAAAATCAACCAGCGCAATCTGATCCTCACCTTGCGCCTCGCCCAGCACCACAACCTGCTCTAAGGTTGCAGGGCGGTGTGGCGCCAGCATGGCGGGGTAATTCACATCTAAAAAATCACCCACAACAAATGCAATACGCGAACCACTGCGCTCTAGAATATCAGCGGCTTCATTGCCTTTCATACGGGTATTAATCGGTACCAACAGCCCGCCAGCACAATGCACAGCTAAAGCCACTAAGACCCAGTCAGTTGAGTTGGGCGACCAGACACTGACTCGGTCACCGGTCTGGATGCCACTGGCCATTAAGGCCCGCGTGATGGCCAAGACGCGATCGGGCAGCTGTGCGTAACTGATTGATTCGCCTGGCGCTTCCAAAGCAATCCGCTCTGCGAACTGAGTTGCACCGGCAAAGACTAATTCTGGAATAGTGCATGCAATTTTGCTATCGACATTCATCTCATTGATCCTACTCATTGGCGTCACAGCCTTTATTATTGTTCGAGATTAGCGAAGGCGATGCATGCACTCATCGTCAAGGTAGACTAGATATTGAATCCCCAGATTAAGAATCGCGCTTAAGTGGTAGCAGCAACTCACCAGGCACCAGTGATTTTGTCGGTTGATTGGGGTCAACCGACGATCCACTGAGCGCAACCACACTATTGAGCATCACGCGGACCAACTCAGCTTGGCGGCGCACACCGGTTTTAGAAAAAATAGCACGCAAATGGGCGCGCGCGGTATTGCGCATAATACCCAACTTTTCTGCGGTATCTTCCAAAGACAAACCATTGGCCAATTCCAGCGCCAAGGCGGTTTCTGCCGGCGTAAAGTCAAACAACTCTTTCGCTACCGAACTGCTAACACTCGACTTATTCACCGCGTCGCGTACATACAACAATAAAGCGCTGCGATCGCCATCATCCAGCCAGCTGGTATCGGGGACAGTTTCAAACACAATACCTAAGTTCACTTCACCTGAAGGACGTGTCACCGATAAAGGCCCGCTGCTAATCGGTTCACGACGCTCACGCGCATCAAACGCATCTTTGATACGTTTTTGCAATTCCTTGTTATCACTCGGATAGCTGGCCTCAAGGCGATCACCAACCAACTTCAGTCCGTCAGATCTCTCCAGCAAGGTCTGCGCATAATCATTGAGCTTTTGCACCACACCTTTATCGTTCAAAAGAATGGTGGCCACCGATAAGCGATTAATCGCATCAGCATATAAATTGCCCATCGACTCACTGCGACCCAACATACTGCGCACATAAAATGCACTGCGTATATGCGGTAACAGCATCTGGCATAACGCCCTATCCTGCTCATCAAACGCCGGCTCTGATTCAGCACGGGTAATGCGCAAGCGAAACACACCGTCATGCTCGGTGGAAATATCAGCGCCCATCACATGAAACACATTTTGATACTTACATGACGTTTGGTAATAGTCCGTTTTGACCCACTCTTCATCGGTCATCACATCACGCTGAGTAAATACGGTATCGATGGATTGCCCAGAAAAGGGTGTCAGACTGCGGTAATAACTGCTGTAAGCCAATTGCCCGTGTACGGCTAAGTCGCCTGAAACAAGCATTAAACCGACATCTTCAACACCTGGAATACGTAAAATAAGCGTGACAAAGTTGGCTTTAAAATGCTGACGCATACGATCCAATGCAACGGTAATAGTTGCGTCATCATGACTGCCGTCATGAATGGATAAAACCAATTGATCGTATTCTGCAAGGGAGATATTTAGACTACTGACTGCAGCCTCGGGAGTAGAATGATTTGGCTTCACGATAACCTCTTTATTTTATGCTTTAGTTCATGAAGATAATGCTTGATTATACTCTTCCTTATACCAATTAAGCATAACGTCTTCTCAGCACACTGTTATACGTGCTGAGAAGACGAGGGTATATCTAGACTATCGTCTCAGAAGAGGGCGCATCAGTACTTGCCGCCTTCTTCACTTGAACTAAACGCTTAGAACGATTAAACCAGCTCGCCAATGCAGGCAAAATGATAATAGCGCCAAACACGTTAACCAAGAACATAAAGGCTAATAAAATACCCATATCAGCTTGGAACTTCAGGGGCGCAAACGCCCAAGTACCCACACCAATGGACATGGTAATAGCGGTAAACAGTGAAGCGGTACCACGCTGCACCATCGCCTGATAAAAGGCTTCGCGCAGATCACGGCCCTCAGCCAGTTCATGCTGCAGCCGCTCATAGATATAGATGCCGTAATCCACCCCGACCCCCACACCTAAAGCCAGCACCGGTAAAGTAGAGACTTTTAAGCCAATGCCCAGTGAGGCCATCAGCGCGTTACAGAATGTCGCAACCACTGCCAACGGCATGATGATACACAGCACTGCGCGGAACGAGCGGAAGGTCAACCAGCAAAACAAAGCCACCGATGCCAAGAGCGCACCATGCATTTGTACTTCTGCTTTTTTCACCGCTTCGTTCGATGCAGACTGCACACCCACGTTACCACCGGCCAGCTTAAACTCAACTTTAGGCTCATCAATATCAGCAATGATATCTTCAACGCGGTCCACTACACGGCTGACTAACTCACCCTGGTGGTTGGCCAGATACAGCACCACTTGCATGGTTTTACAGCCTTCAACGACCAGACCGTGCTCACTGGAAAACGCCTGTGAACCCGCACGCAAACCGCGGCCTGAACCGGGGATCGCTGCCCAACGTGGGTTACCTTCGTTATTACCGGCAATGGTCACTTTACCCATACCCGCAACACTGGCGACCGACTGTACACCTAAAATACTGCGCGAGTGGAAATCAAGTTTTTCAACCGCACGCATCACATCAGGATCCAAGCACGCATCGCCATCGGGTGCGGCTGTTTCAACATATACGGTGAGCAGATCTAAACCCACTGAGTAACGGTTCACGATATTGGTATTGTCGAGGTTATAACGCGATTCAGCACGCAACTCAGGCGCACCTGTGCCCACATCACCAACCACCAAATCACGGCTTTTCCACGCTCCACCGACCAGCAACACTAAGCTGACCGTAAAGATGACAAAAGCCACACCAGGACGTGTTACAGCAGAGACCCACCACCATATTTTATGGTGCTGCGTTGCATTATCTTGAGTGACAACGCCAGCAGAGCGCTCCAACTGCAAATGAGACAAAATAATAGGCAGCATCATTTTATTGGTGATAATCATCAATAAAACACCCAAACATGCAGTCACACCCAACTCATGCACGATGGGAATATCAATCAACATAATCACGCCAAAACCGAGCGCATTCATCAGCAGAGCCAGCGCACCCGGCACAAAAATCTTACAGAACGCTGAGTGTGATGCTTGCATTGATGTTTTACCCACCATCACATCTTGCTTCCAAGCATTGGTCATTTGTACCGCATGGGATACACCAATAGAGAAAATCAAGAAGGGTACCAAAATGGACATTGGGTCAATACCCATCCCCATCAAGCGCAATAGACCTATCAGCCACACCACCGGCAGCATAGCTACAATCAGCGACACAATCGTTAGCTTGACTGAGCGAGTATACAGCCACAGTAAAATAGTCGTAATAACAAATGCGATCAAGAAAAACCACATCACATCAATCAGACCATCCACCACATCACCGGTCAGTTTCGAGAAGCCTACGATATCAATGGCAATATCATCACTTTCAAAGGTGCTACGAATTTTTTCTAACTGACGAGAGATTTCCACGTACGACACTTGCTCGCCGGTATCGGGATTAATCTCTTGTAGGTCTGCACGCACCATCGCAGCGCTAAGATCGTTGGCCACGAGCTGACCAATTTGCCCAGAACGCTCAGTATTACGGCGCACTTGCTGTAGGTCTTTATCCGTCCCACTAAAGTGCGGTGGCACGACCACATCACCGATATAACCTTGTTCTGTCACTTCAATGTAGCGCACATCTGGCGTAAACAAAGAACTTACACTGGCACGGCGTACACCGGGAATAAAGAAGACTTCATCAGTCACTTTGCGCAACGCCTCAAGGAACTGGGCGTTATAAATATCGCCTTCACCTTTCCAGCGCACGCTGACTAAAACGTTATTCGCCCCAGAAAACGTTTCACTATAATGCAAAAAGTTTTTCATAAAGGGGTGATTGACAGGAATCTGCTTATTAAAACCAGGGTCCAGTCGAATACCGGTCGCACTGTAACCCAGCGCGATGGTGATCAAGATAAACAGCGCCATTAAAGGTCGGCGCCAAGCAAGTAGGTTATCGGCTGACCACCCCACCACTCTCTGAATTTTAGATTGCTGGTTACTCATGGTCATCTCCTATTTACTCCATGCCGCCAAGTGAGCTTGATAGCTCTGCATTAAACCGCGCTGTCCAGCGACAACAACGTGACCTGAGGGTAAAACCACCGCTGAGGTCAGCGTACCTAAACCTCCGACATTACTTGTATTAACCAACTCACCTTGATCATTAATAGAAACCAAAATACCGGCCGTACCAACGATCACCATGCGCTTACCATTCTCTGATACAGCATGCCCATACAGGGGCAACTCACTGCCAATATCCACTTGGTTCCACTGTTCGCCATTGTCATTGCTAAAAAACACATGGCCGCGCATGCCATAAGCAATCCAACGCGTACCATTTAAATGAGAGACCCCAAATAATGAGCCCTGATAAAAGGGATCTAACTTATCCCACGACTCACCTGCATCGAGGCTGCGCAAGACCAAGCCCATTTCACCGACCATAATGCGCACATCGCCTTCGCCACCATCCATAGCACTCAAATGCTCACCAAAGAGGGGGAGTTCTTGAGCTGTAAAGTTGCGTCCTGCATCATCCGAGACTAAAAACTTGCCAAAGCTGCCATAAGCGAAAATGTGCTTACCGTCGGCACTCCAGGTGCCCATCAACGGCTCACCGGTTTCGGTGTCGCGCATGATCAGCTCCCAAGTGAGACCTGCATCTTCACTGCGCAGGATCACGCTGTCATGCCCCACTGCCAGCAACAAGGTATCGGACAGCGCGGTAATATCGGTTAAAGTGACGGGGACTTCATCATCACGATGGGTCTCCTTCCAAGTTTGGCCGTCGTTTTCACTGACCACAATGGTTCCACGCTCACCTACAGCAACCAACCGATCATTGACGGCGGTAATGTCGTTGAACTGGATGCGTCTGACATTGAAGTTCTCACTGTTTGTTTCATCATGCTCTCGGGGAGAGAACGCAAATAAAACAAGAGCAGCAACCATGACACAAAATGAATAGCTGATTAATCTGTACACGGAACTCTCCCGTTTAGAACTCTCACAGGTCTTGCCAACCTAACCCGCGGAGCTCGATTTATCTTATTGTTCTAAGGGTTGACCCGATGGTGGTCTTGATCAGAAAACGGCGCATCGTTCAAATGGGTTATATGCAAGCGATGCAAAAATAACGCGCAAAAAAGACAAATATTGCTGAGTAGACAAGGGCTTACTGGCAAAAATAAAAAACCGCCAATGCTATACATATGGCGGTTTTTGTGTATTGCTGGTTATGTTACTGAGGGATTTCAAATAATCCTGCAGCGCCCATACCGCCACCAATACACATTGAGACAACAACGTACTTAACCTTACGACGACGCCCTTCCAGGAGCGCGTGACCGACCATTCGCGCACCACTCATACCAAAGGGATGGCCAACTGAGATCGCCCCGCCATTGACGTTGAGCTTATCGTTATCAATACCTAAGTGATCACGGCAATACAGAACCTGTGAAGCAAAGGCTTCGTTAATTTCCCACAAGCCAATATCTTCAACTTTCAGATTGAAGCGCTCCAGCAATTTAGGAATGGCATACACCGGGCCAATACCCATTTCTTCAGGCTCACAACCGGCCACAGCTACACCACGATAGATACCCAGTGGCTCAATACCTTGTTTGTCTGCTTCTTCACGCGACATCAACAAGCAGGCTGCTGCACCGTCAGAAAACTGTGAAGCATTACCAGCGGTAATATGCTGACCTTGGGCAACCCACTCGCCATCTTTCCAGACAGTTTTCAAACCCTGCAGACCTTCCAGCGTAGTGCTGGGGCGGTTGCACTCATCACGATCGGCGACGACTTCTTTGTGGCCAGCTGCGGTACCGTCTTTTTCAAACAACTGCATATTGGCGGTTAATGGCACAATCTCATCGTCAAAACGACCGGCTTCTTGCGCCGCTGCGGTACGTTGCTGACTTTGCAGTGCATACTCGTCTTGCGCTTGACGGCTGATATTGTAACGCTCAGCAACAATTTCAGCGGTTTCGATCATTGGAATATAGGCTGCAGGCGCAACGGCCATGACGGCTTCAGAGCGTGCACGGTAGGCGTTTTTGTGTTTATTTTGCGTCAACGACAGTGATTCAACACCGCCACCAATCGCCACATCATACTCACCCGTCATGATGCCTTTAGCCGCTTCGCTGATGGCCATTAAGCCTGAAGCACACATGCGATCGACCGCCATGCCCGCCACACTATTAGGCAAACCGCCCGTGTAAGCACTTAAACGGCCAATATTGTAGCCTTGGGTGCCCTGTTGCACGGCGCAACCCATGATCACATCGCCCACAAGCGCAGGATCAATACCGGCACGCTCAACCACCGCACGAATCACGTGACCACCGAGTACCGGTGCTTCAGTATCATTGAAGGAACCGCGAAATGATTTGGTCAGCGCGGTACGCGCCGTAGAGACAATAACAACTTCTTTCATGGAAGATTCCTTAATCATTTGATACAAAAGTATAGCGGCTGATGGTATCCACCACGCACGCAGGTCGGTCACTGCCTTCAATCTCAATAGTGACCCGCACAACCACTTGCACCGCGCCATTGGCGAGGCTTTCCACACCTGTGACTTCACCGGCACCGCGAATGCGCGAGCCCACAATCACGGGTGCAGGGAAACGAATACGATCGCAACCGTAGTTCACACCCATGGCTAAGTTTTCGACCGTCATCAACTGCGGTAAAAAATAATTCACCAAAGATAAAGTCAAATAACCGTGCGCTACAGTGGCACCAAAAGGTCCATCTTTAGCACGCACAGGATCAACGTGAATCCACTGGTGATCACCGGTTGCATCAGCGAAGGTATCAATACGATCCTGCTCGATCAGCAACCAGTCGGTGGCACCCAAGGATTGACCTTGGGCATCGATTAAACTTTGTGTACTTGAAAAAACTGTACTCATTATTGTTATTGCACCTCTTTAAGTGACAGTCTTAAGCTTGTTGCGAACTGCACGACAACACTTCACCCGTCATATAAGACGAATAATCGCTGGCTAAAAACATCATTACGTTCGCCACTTCCCACACTTCAGCGCCACGGCCATAAGCCTCGCGCGACTCCAACTCTTTAAGTAATTCTTCAGGAGCAGATTTACGCAACATCGCATGCACAGCCAAAGATGGCGCTACAGCATTGATACGCACACCAAACTCAGCGGCTTCCAATGCCGCGCAACGGGTAAAGGCCATCACGCCCGCTTTAGCAGCGGCGTAGTGTGATTGCTCTTTTTGTGCACGCCAGCCCAATACCGAAGCGTTATTAATAATCGCCCCGCCATTACCGCGCTCTTTCATTTTTCTCAACATATAGCGCGTCATGCGCATGGTGCCATTGAGCGTGACATCCAATACTTTATTCCACTCACTGTCATCCATATCCAGCAATGCACAGGTCGTACCTAAACCGGCGTTATTAATCAGTACATCCACACCGCCGAGTTGTTCTTCAGCAAAATCAATCAGCGCTTGTACTTCGTCTTCATTGGTGACGTTGCACAGCTTGCCCCAGACTTGATCTGAGCCGCTTTCTTCTTTGATTTTTGCCACTGACGCAGCGAGACGACCTTCGTGTACATCACTGATCACGATGCCACGGCAACCTTCTTCCATTGCTTTAGTCGCTGCTGCACCACCAATACCGACACCCGCAGCAGCAGTGATCAATACGGAGCGACCTTTTAACAGGCCATGTCCTGGCACATATGCTGGATTACGTGTTACATCATTCATAATTATCTGCCTTTTGCTTCTTTGGGCATGCCCAGACCGCGTTCAGCAATAATATTGCGCTGAATTTGGTTGGTACCGCCATAAATAGTGTCGGATCGAGTAAAGAGAAACAGGGACTGCAAGCGCGTCAAATTGTAGGGCGCACTGTCCATCATTTCGGCCTCAGGCCCTAAGATATCCATCGCCAAGGCACCTAAATTACGGTGCCAGCTCGACCAGTGCAGCTTGTACACCAAAGCTGAACTGTCTGGACCGCTGCGCTCATCATTGGACAGCATGCGCATGGCGTTATAGCGCATCAAACGCAAACCTGTATGCGCTTCAGCCAAACGCTGACGCATCACCGGATCTTGCGCAGCACCGTTATCGCGAGCAATGCGAATGATCTCATTGAGCTCATTTTGAAACTGCATCTGCTGACCTAGAGTTGAGACACCGCGCTCAAATCCAAGCAGCGCCATGGCAATCGCCCAGCCTTCGCCCGGCTCACCCACCAAATCTTCAGCCACCGCATCATCAAAAAACACTTCGTTAAACTCAGATGTGCCAGTCAATTGCTCAATCGGGCAAACGGTGATCTCAGGCTGCTGCATCTTCACAAGAAAGAAGCCCAAACCACGGTGCGCAACCGAGTTGGGATCGGTGCGTGCAATCACAAAGCACCAATCCGACTCATGCGCCAATGAGGTCCAGATTTTCTGACCGGTAATACGCCACCGTCCAAGTGCCTCGTCGTACACTGCACGGGTGCGTACATTAGCCAAGTCAGAACCAGCTGATGGCTCAGAATAACCCTGACACCACAGCTCTGTACCATTCAAAATACCAGGTAGGTACTTAGCTTTTTGCGCTTCAGAACCAAAGGCAATTAAAGTTGGCGCAGTTAGGCCCTCGCCAATATGCCCAACACGACCTGGTGCGCCAGCGCGCGCGTATTCTTCAGCAAAAATGACTTGCTGCTCAATCGAGGCTCCGCGCCCGCCATACTCTTTAGGTAAGCCAATGCCTACCCAGCGACCTTCGGCCAACTTCTGCTCCCAACGCTGACGCTCTTTGGGGAACATATGTTCATCGCCGGGGCCACCACGAAACTTGAGGTGTTCAAACTCACCGCATAAATTGGCTTGCAGCCAGTTGGCGATTTCCTCGCGAAAACGCTCATCTTCAGCACTAAAAGTCAGTTTCATGAGGCATCCTCCGAGTCCAATAACATCGCTGCAATCAATTCACGTTGTGCGGCACCATGACCTAAATACAGCTCACTGGCTTTAGCGCGCTTAAAGTACAACTGAATATCATACTCTGCGGTAAAGCCCACACCACCAAACAACTGCAATGCGTTACCTGCGTTATAAAAAGCACTGTCTGAGCAATAGCCTTTAGCCATAGCTGCAGCTTCTTCAAGCTCAGCAGCTAAAACTGGATCACCTTCTGGCGCCAATACTTCACTGGCTACACAAGCTGCGTAATACACTGCTGAACAGGCCACTTCGGCTTTGAGCTTCATATCTGCAGCTTTATGCTTAACCGCCTGATAGCTGGCAATTGCGCGCCCAAACTGCTCGCGCTCCATGGTGTAGTCCACGGCCATCTCTAAGGTTTTCGCAGCAATACCTGATTGCTCAGCCGCTAAAGCAATTTTTGCTAAAGCCAAGGTTTTTTGTAGCTGTGGCCACGCCTGACCTTCCTCACCTAAACGCATATCCGTAGCAACTGCTACGGCGTTCAAACTGATTTTAGCTTGGCGGCGGGTTTGATCCATGCTTGGTGTCCAAGTCGCGTCAACGCCTGCGGTATTGGCAGGTACAGCAAACAAAGACACACCTTGGGTACCACTTGAACCGGGAGCGCGTGCGGCAATAATCAACAGATCAGCCGTATCACCATCGAGCACATAGCTGAACTCACCATCCAGCACATAACCGCTGTCGTTCGCCTGATAGGTCGCTGAGATGGCTTGCGCACCCCAAGTGCCACCCATACGCGCCGTTTGCGGGCCGGTCCAGGCTAATGTTGCCGTGCATGAACCTTCAGCAATGGCAGGCAAGAGCTGCTGCTTTTGTGCATCTGAAGCAGAAAGCACAATTGCATTGGTAGCAAAGGCTGTTGTCGCCAAAAAAGGCGAACACAATAATGTACGTCCCATTTGCTCAAGCACGATGGCCAGGTAGACATAACTCATACCTAAGCCACCGTATTCCTCAGGAATAGTGATCGCCTGCAAACACAACTCATTACATAAACGCTGCCAAACCGCGGGATCGTAACTTGCCGCCTGTGTCATCGCCTCGCGTACTTGCTGCGGGCTGGACACATCCGCCAAAAAGGCTTGGGCACTTTCGCGAACCATGTATTGTTCGTCAGTTAATCTAAATTCCATGAGACGCCTCCGGTTTTAGGTTCCGTACACTTTCTGCGCTGGGATCTCTTTGGCCAGCAGGGTTTGCATCGCTTCACCCACTTCAGCCGGTGCCCAACGCGCACCCTTATCAACGCCTTCAGTGGAGCGCCAGCCATCACCAATAGAAATTTTTCCGCCTTCGGCCTCAAAAATACGCCCCGTAACCTCACTGGAGGCATCTGATGCTAACCATGCAAACAAGGACGACACATTTTCCGGTGCCCAATAGTCAAAACTACCATCGGTCGGCGCAGCCATACGTGTGGCCATCGCTTCAACGGCTGTAGTCATACCTGTGCGGGCTGCCGGTGCTACAGCGTTTGCCGTGATGCCGTAGCGTCCTAACTCCGCCGCCTGGTTCAAGGTCAGTGCAGCAATACCGGCTTTTGCCGCCGCATAGTTGGATTGACCAATCGAGCCTTGCAGACCCGCACCTGACGTGGTGTTGAGGATACGTCCGCTAACGGGCTTGCCTGCTTTAGACTGGTTGCGCCAGTACTGCACAGCGTGTGAGGTGATGCAAAAGTGGCCTTTTAAATGCACACTCATAATCGCATCCCAGTCGGCTTCACTCATCGAAGCAAACATGCGGTCGCGGTTGATTCCAGCGTTATTCAAAACAACATGTAAATCACCCCAGGTATCAATGGCTTGCTGCACCGCACGCGCACTGTCTTCATAGTTGGTGATATCTGAAGTGTTCACCGCCGCTTGACCACCAGCGGCAACAATCTCATCTACGACGGCTTGCGCAGCGCTTTCATTAATATCGTTCACTAATACACATGCGCCTTCAGCAGCAAATACACGCGCGTGTGCTGCACCTAAACCACCACCTGCGCCGGTAATAATCACAACGCGTTTATCTAAAATACCCATGCTCACTTATCCTCTTATTTTTGTGCTTAACCCAAACGCTCAATAATCGTCACGTTAGCCTGACCACCACCTTCACACATGGTCTGTAAGCCAAAACGCTTGCCCGTGTGCTCAAGTTCATGCAGTAACGTGGTCATCAAGCGTGCGCCTGTTGCGCCCAGCGGATGGCCTAAAGCAATCGCACCACCATTGGCGTTAGTACGCGCCGGATCAAAATCCAACTCTTTTTGCCATGCCATCACAACCGAGGCAAAGGCTTCGTTAATTTCGACCAAATCGATATCAGCCATGCTCATGCCCGCTTTTTTCAAAGCATGACGTGTGGCTTCAATGGGCGCGCGCAAATGCCAAATCGGATCATCACCGCGTACGCTTAAGTGATGAATACGTGCGCGTGGTGTGAGGTTATAACGCTTGAGTGCATCTTCTGAAACCACCAAAATAGCGGCTGACGCATCACAGGTTTGGCTCGACACTGCTGCAGTAATATCCGGGTACTCAGGATTCACCGGCTCCAGTGTGGCCATTTTCTCCAGACTGGTTTCACGCGGCGTTTCATCGCGGGTCACATCACCGTAGGCAACGATCTCACGATCAAAACGACCACTTTGAATCGCAGCAATAGCGCGGCGGTGACTTTCTAAAGCAAAGGCTTCCATATCAGCACGGCTCAAACCCCAGTGCTTAGCAATACGCTGCGCAGCATAGAACTGATCCACTGGCTGACCACCAAAACGCTTCTGCCAACCTAAACTGCCGGAGAACGGATCAGGAAAACCCAAGGGCTGACCGGCCAACATCGCGCTGGAAATAGGAATCTGCGTCATGGTTTGCACGCCACCCACAGCGATCACGTCTTGCGTGCCACTCATCACTGCTTGCGCAGCAAAATGCAGCGCTTGCTGCGATGATCCGCACTGACGGTCAACGGTGGTGCCTGGCACATTCAGGGCTAAACCTGCAGCCAACCAACTGGTGCGAGCGATATCACCGGCTTGCGAGCCAATGGTATCCACACAACCAAAGATCACATCATCGTAATCTTCATCTGGAATGTCATTGCGCTCAACCAGTGCTTTAAGAACATGCGCGCCCAAATCAATGGCGTGTACATTCGACAAGCCACCTTTACGGCGACCTGTCGGGCTGCGTAAAACATCAACAATATAAGCTTCAGCCATGGTGTTACTCTCCAAAAGTGTATTGAGGTCCAACCGCAGCGCCATCTGCAAAAATATCATCAGCAATACGCTGGCGATGGAACTCACGGGTACCCCATGACGAATTCAGAGCCCAAGCGCGCTTCATAAACATTTGCAAGTCAGCTTCCCAGGTGTAACCCATCGCACCATGCACTTGGATACCATGACGCGCTGCTAACAGAGCCGCCTCACAGCAGGTCAATTTCGCATGCGATACATACACATCGGCACGCGGATCATTATTCGCTAAAGCATAGGCCGCGCGATATAACGCAGGCTTGGCGAATTCAATCGCGCTGACCACATCAGCCAGTTTGTGCTTAACCGCTTGAAAACTACCAATGGGCTTACCAAACTGCTTACGCTGTACTGCGTAGTCGACCGATAAATCCAGCATGCGCTGTGCTAAGCCTAAACTTTGTCCAGCCACTGCCAGCGCACCACGATTGAGTGTTTCATTCCACAGTTGGGCGCCCGCTTGCGCATCCAGCACTTGGCTGTCGGCGGTGGGCGTAAAGCTGATTTTGCTTAAACGGCGTGAGCTATCGATGCTGCTATGCGCGCCACTGTTCTCGTAACCGGTCTGCTCGCGAGTCACCAGATGCACTGCACCTTCATGCTCAACCAGCACTCTGTCGGCTAAATGCACATCCGCCACCAGCGGATTAATGCTATGCGCGACAGCAATACGCAAATCACCTTCAGCCACTTGCGCTAAAATCTCATTGCGCACAGCCAGATCTTCGGGCAACGCACTTAATAAACCCACTGACACGTAGGCGGTGTCTACCATCGAATCAGGAATGGCGTAATAGCCCAATTCCTGTGTCAACAACGCCCAAGCAATATCATCCATACCCAAGCCGCCTTGGGCTTCAGGTACAGACAGTGCCGTCAGGCCTTGCTCAGCAATTTTGCGGTGCAACTCAGGTGAGCGACCCGCTTCAGTTTCCCAGATTTCACGCAACATCTCGGGGGCCGCTTCAGTCATCAAAAAACGGCTGATGGCTTCTTTGAAGACGAGTTGATCTTCGGTAAATGTAAAATCCATGATCTATCCTCTTTTCATCGCGGCAGTTCGAGCAGACGCTCGGCAATGATATTGCGCTGAATTTCATTAGTGCCGGCATAAATCGGTCCGGCTTGAGCAAACAAGAAACCTTCCAACCAGTCGCCATTGGCAACCACATCGCTGGAACCGGGCTGCAGCTCGGCATAGGAGCCCAGCATTTGCATGGCGGCTTCGTGCATTTTTAAGTCCAGCTCTGACCAGATGATTTTATTGATGCTCGATTCTGCACCAATAGTGGCACCCTTATGAATACGGCTGACGGTGTGATAAGCCGACTGTGCATAGGCCTCGGCGCTCATCCAGCACTCAATCACGGCATCACGTAAGCTGCCATTTTCACCGTGCTCTTGCGCATAGCTGCGATACAAGTCCACTAAACGCTTCACTGTGGCTTGGAAACGCGCGGGTGAACGCAATAACAATCCGCGCTCAAAGCCAGCGGTCGCCATGGCTACCGCCCAACCTTGGCCCACTTCACCGATGCAGTTAGCAGCGGGCACACGCACATCATCAAAGAACACTTCGGCAAAGGCTTCTTTACCATTGAGTGCTTTAATCGGACGTACTGTCACGCCCGGTGCATCCAAAGGCACCATCATGTAGCTCAGGCCGTGGTGGCGCTTGCTGTCAGGATCCGTGCGGAATAAGCCAAACACCCAGTCCGCATAAATCGCACGAGTGGACCAAGTTTTCTGGCCATTAATAACAAACTCATCGCCATCTGGCGTAGCGCGACTGCGAATAGCTGCCATATCAGAACCTGCATCAGGCTCAGACCAGGCTTGCGCCCACATATCTTCACTGGAGGCGATGCGCGGTAGAAAACGCTCTTTTTGCTCTTCCGTACCGAACTCCATCAAGGTGGGTCCGAGTAACAGCTGGCCGTTGTGGTTGACGCGCATGGGCGCACCAGCCGCGTAGTATTCTTCTTCGAAAATCAACCATTCCATCAGGTCACAGCCACGACCACCTAAGTGCTCGGGCCACATCACCATCGATAGGCGACTCTCATACAATTTGCCTTCCCACTGACGATGCTCTTCAAAGCCTTCGCGAGTATCGTAGCTTTGCAGTGGCTGGGTTGGCACATTCTGCGCCAACCATTCGCGCACTTCCTTGCGGAACGCATTTTGCTGATCAGTAAATTTTAATTGCATAGCCGTATTCTCCTGCGCAAGCCTTAATCAAAATTGAGCGTCGCGTTTTTCAACAAATGCGCGACGACTTTCGGCCGAATCCGCAGTGGTATAGGCTTCTAGAGTAAACCCTTGTTCCCAGCGGTATTTCTTCTCTAAATCACCGTCTTCAATACCGTTCAGAGCTTCTTTGGCGATACGAATCATGGTGCCGCTTTTCGCTGCGATCTTGGCTGCGATTTCACGTGCTGCAGCAGGTAAATCAGCTTTAGTGGTCAGGCGCTCAATAAAGCCATACTGCATGGCATCCGGTGCGCTCACTGCTTCACCGGTAAAGAACATGTGACGCACTTTTTGTACAGGGAACAGGCGCTGTAAGTGTGCACCGCCGCCCATTGCACCACGGTCCACTTCAGGTAACGCAAAGCTGGCGCACTCAGAGGCTAAAACAATGTCTGCCGCACCAGTGATACCAATACCACCGCCCAATACAAAGCCGTGTACGGCAACAATCACTGGTACAGGGCTCAGGTGCACAGCACGGAATGTGGCGTAGTTGCCCGCATTCACGCGCACAATCAGGTCTGGATTGGCATCCAATTCTTTAATATCAACACCCGCGCAAAACCCACGGCCTTCGGCACGAATAATAATGACGCGCACGTCCTCATTAGCACCCAAAGTGTCAATACCCTTTGCTAACGCCAGCCACTCATCGCTGTTCAATGCGTTAACAGGAGGCTTACACAGCACCAATTCCGCGATGCCATCGTTAATTTGTGTTGTAAATGCAGTACTACTTGGGGTGCTCATCATGGAACTCCTGCTTACTCGGATTCAATATCGGTTGGGGATACACAGCGCGTTTGCAGGCGCTCAAAACATTGCTCTGCTTGAGCCACAATGCTGTTAATCAGTTCGGCACAGCTGGGTAAATCATCAATCGCCGCAGCCACTTGGCCACTGGGCAAAATACCCTCAGCCGGAAAGCCTTCGACCATCGAACGCTGCAATAGCACCGGCTGATTAGCTGCCATCACCACTTGCGACATCGCAGATGGATCATCTTTAATGGCGCTAAAAAAGGTTTTAATCATATGACGGGTACTCATACCCGTTTGCGCTTTCCACTGACGGGCGCTGCGCAAAGCAATCCATAAACGGCCAATCGGACCTTTGGATTCCAAATGACGGATAAACTCGTTATCCACCATGCGGTGACGCATACCATCCACCGCTAAAGTGACGCGAATTTGTTGCGTATCATGGGTCGCTAAATAGCGATCCAGTGTCTTTTTGGGTGTTGGTGAATCTGAAGTCATCATAAAGCGTGTGCCCATAGCGATGCCTTCAGCACCTGCGGCCAACGCCGATGCCAAGCCACGACCGGTGGAATAACCACCCGCCGCAATCACCGGAACCGTCACGGCATCCAATACTTGCGGTAATAAAATCGTACTCGGAACACCGCCCGTATGGCCGCCGCCTTCTGCGCCCTGGATGGTGATCATGTCAGCACCCAACTCAATGGCTTTGAGCGCATGTTTTAGCGCGCCCACTGTAGGAATGCACAACACCCCTGCAGCTTTAAAACGGGCAATGGTTTCTTTATCTGGACCGCGACCATAGCTCACCGCTTTTAAACGGTACTCAATCGCCAGATCAATACACTGCGCCGCGTTTTCCTGAAACATGTGAAAGTTGAGACCAAAGTTACTGCCGCCTGTCGCAGCGACAACACGTTTAATCTCATTTTCCAGCTCAGATGCATCAATTGTGGCGCCGGCTAAAAAGCCAAAACCACCCGCCTGCGTTGTCGCAATCACCAGGTTGGAATCAGAGACCCAACCCATAGCGGTTTGAATAATCGGGTAACGACACCCCAGTGCTTCAGTTAAGCGCGTGCGCGGCAATGTCATGGCTTCTCTCCTGCTTCAGCTTTATTGCGTGCTGCCATCGCCTTACCATCGAAACCAGCCAGCTTATCGCCCGACACTTGTTCGTTATGGACGTGGGCAAAATGGTGCCAAGCAAAAGCTGCTTCCATTCCGGTGCGCTTACCTTGCAAGTCTTCAATGTGATTGATCGCTTGTTTGGTTAAGGCCAAGCCCATACGCGGCTGAGTGGCAATACGCTGCGCCATTTTCAAGGCTTCGTTATGCAGCTCATCGCGGGCCACCACACGGTTGACCATGCCCAACTCATAGGCACGCGTTGCTGGCATACGATCGCCGAGCATCAAGAACTCTTTAGCAATGCGCGGGTGCATTTCAAAGGCATGAGCAAAATACTCAACCCCTGGAATACCCATACGTACCACTGGATCTTGGAAGAAGGCATCATCACTGGCCACAATAAAGTCGCACACCCAAGCCAACATCAAACCACCGGCAATACAACCGCCTTGCACCACAGCAATAGTGGGCTTAGGCATGTCACGCCAGCGGCGGCACATATTGAGATACACTTCTTGCTCACGGACATAGAGAAACTCGCCGCCGGGCTTATTGGTGTGATCCCACCATAAACTTTTACGTTCAAATTCCTTGTTGACGTCACGTCCTGGCGTGCCAATATCGTGACCTGCAGAGAAATGCTTACCGGTCGAGGTCAACATAATAACTTTGACGTCATCGTCATTGATCGCACGCGCAAAGCAATCATCAAGCGCATAGGTCATCTGCGAGTTCTGTACGTTGTTGTACTGCGGACGACTCATGGTGAGGATGGCAATGCCATCCTCAACCCGATACTGCACCGGCTCGTCGGTTTCGTAGACAGATTCATCAACACGGGGTGTTAATTTATCTAATTCACTCATACTTCGACCTGCTCTGGTGTGCGGATGCCTGCTGGGTTGCCCTTTAACTGCTTAGCGCGCAAGTTGTGCGGATCTAACTTAGCAATCACGGCCAGTTGCTCAGCAGTCGGCGCCACAGTTTCTTTGAGGTCATCGGCTTTTAACAGTGGGAAACCGGTGTTTTTCTGCACATATTCAAAGCTGACGCCTGGGTGCAATGACAGCACACGGGCCGCATTGTTAGGGCCTTTAAAGTCCATAATGCATAAGTCAGTAATCGTCAGACCAATACCCATGGTGTCGCGACGCATGTGCTCGCTCCAACGCTCTTCTTTAAAGCCAACGCTGGACACCATATCCACTTCATCTTCCACAAACACACGCTTGCTGTGGCTGGGTACGAAGAAGGAGTTCATGTGGTTGATACTATTACCTGGTAAACCGCGCACACCCAGCATCGCTACTTTAGGCTTGTTGTAATCATCACCGATGATCGACAAGTTAGTCTGCGCCCAACGGTCAATCTGAATCGGACCGACCATGGCATGGCGCTGACCACGGAATACGTTGTCAAAAATACGCTCAAATGGCATATAGCCTGAGTACTTTGGCTCGTAGTCGCCACGTGGACCCACTGGAATCGGCTCTTCAACTAAGAAGGCTTCACTGTCGGTCATCAACAACTCTGGCGAGTGGGTCATTTTTGCCAGGCTGGCAGCCAAGCGCGGGATAATACCAAGACCCGAAGCTAAGACTTCACCGTTATCACGGAAGGCTTCTGCAGCCGCCACAATCATAAGTTCTGCAAGACTGAAATTTTGCGTAGACATATCATTACTCCTTAAAATGATGGCACTGGAAGGGCTGCAAGGTGTTCCTTGCCGCCGTTGGCTTCGCGATACTGCTCTTCGCCGCCTTTAACATACTTATCAAAGTACGCATCCCAGCCGTTATCATCTTTAGCGCTGTCGCTGTACTCTTGCAGATGCTTCATGTCCCAGCCGTAATCCGGGCTGCACATGGTTGGGTGCGCACCCAAAGGTGCTTCGATGACACCCGTAACCAAGGAGCGCTCAAAGGTATTGAAACGCGCTTGCTCTTTAGTTAAAGCAAATTTCTCTTCGACAACTTCAGCCGAAACAAAAGCTTGTTTGGCTGCGCGTACCACGTGGTGATCAAAGTACGCATCGTTACCCGTCACTAAGGTGTTACCTAAACGGTCAGCACGGTTCACATGCACAAAGGCCACATCTAAGTACAGCGCTGGCATTGCCAACACTTCTTCACCATCAGCATAGGGTGAACGGATGGTTTTCAGCTCTGGATTGTAGGTTAAAACGTCTGTCGCTAAACCAGCACGCGCGGGTAAAAACGGCATACGCATACCGGCAGCTTTAAGACCTAACTGGAACAGACCTTCGTCCAGCTCCATCACGTCCAACTTGCCCGCTTGACGCAATTTGCGGAAATACGGCTCAAGTGGAATCGCATCCAGTGTGGCAAAACCAAAAATCAGTTTTTTAACTTTACCCGCAGCACATAACATCCCAACTTCAGGACCACCATAAGCCACAACAGTTAAGTCTTTAACGTCACTGCGCAAAATCTCGCGCACGATCGCCATTGGCTTACGACGTGGACCCCAGCCACCAAACCCGATTGTCATACCATCTCTGAGCTGAGCAACCGCTTGTGCAGATGTCATTTGCTTATTCATTGTGTTTCTCCTTGCTGGCCTACACTGAAGTCGTGACCCCAGACGCTAACGCGATTAAATTCGAAAACAGAGTGTTTTTCCCAGTCAACTAGGAGACCGCCCCAACCAAACTCCAGATCAAATCCGGATGGCGTTTTCATATAAAAAGAAGTCATTTTGTCGTTCAGATGCTGACCTAAAGTGGCCGACAACGGCACACCGTGGGCTTCACGGCGGTCATGCGCACGACCTACTTCGGTCATGCTGTCCACTTCAACCATCATGTGCACGCATTTGCTGGGCACATCGTATTCGGCAATCGCCAAACTGTGATGGCGCGCATTGCCGCAATGCATAAAGTGGATGCGTGTTACATCAGCATCAGGAGCTGGACGGAAATTAAAGATATCGGATTTACGAAAACCCAACACATCACGATAAAACGCAGCACATTCATCAAAGTTAGGCGCCGGCAGCACGGTGTGACCTAAACCCATGCCATCGGTCACAAAGCGCGGTACGCCTTGCGGAGAGACAAATGGCTGACAACCTGAGATATGACCCCAGCTCAACTCGTGACGGTTACCGGCTGGATCAGCCAGGCAGGCAATGGCTTGCACACCACGCGACACACACAGCGCGCGATCACCTAACTCGTAGCTGACGCCCTGCTCTTCTATATGCTTGAGCATGGCGGTAAAGTCTTCCTCACTGCCCAGCTCCCAACCGGAAGCCAGGTACACATCAGTGGCACCCTCTTGTACTAAAATACGAAAAGGACGCTCGTCCATTTTAACGCGCAGCGATCCGTCGGCTTCGGTCGTCGTCATCATGCCCAACACTTCTTCAGCGTAGTGGCGCCAAGACTCAAGACTCTGAACTTGGGTGACGATATAACTCAATGATTGAACAGTGCTCATTATAATTATTCTCCTGATACACCTAATTTTAGGACTGTTTCGATTATTGCGTGAACGCCCCAATTGCTCATCGTCCATTGAGACTAATGTTTTTTTGACGAGCAACCACGCGGGTTTAAGGCAAAAAAAAGCCGTCTGGCTTACGCGTAGACGGCTTAAAAAGGGAGTTGCATTCCAGGTGAAACCTAAGCTTTGAAACTCTTACATATAGAGGATAATCAAGTCATTAATCACGGCTGGACGCTCTTGCCCAACCACGTGAATATTCATCTCAAGTACCATCTGAGTACCGCTACGTACTTTCTCAATGGACTTCACACGCGCACGCGAATGAATCAAAGAGCCAGCGGGCACCGGTGATGGAAAACGCAAACGCTGAGAGCCGTAGTTGACCATATTGGTAAAACCTGTGATCTCAAAACCTAAATCCAACTGCAGCTTAGAGGTCAGCACTTGCACCAAAGCACCATGGGCAATCGTGCCGCCAAAGGGACCTTCTTTACGCGCACGCTCAGGGTCAGTGTGAATCCAGTAATTGTCACCTGATAATTCAGCAAACTGATTGATCATCGCCTGATCCACCAACAGCTGATTACTCCAAGGGCTGAACTCCTCTGAAACCAAGGCTTGCAAGCCTGCCTCATCGGTCAACGCCACTTGACGCGCAGGTGCTGCATCGGTATCCACTGCAGGCGCTTCAGGCTGCTGCGGCACTTCATCTAATTCAACTAAGTCGACATTTGCTCCAGTAAAGCGCAACAACACTGTGCCGTCTTCGCTGACGCGGGCACGCACAGGTTTAACGCGCATACCGATTTCAATATCGCTTTCTTGCAAACCCACCAAAGTGGTGTTCACACGCACACCTTCATCGAGCTCTACCACAGCCAACAATTGCGGCTCGGGACCGGCAAACTCAGGCAAAGTTGGTATTCTGGCCACAGTATAGGTGTACAACGTACCCGCACCTGTCACCTCACGAAACTCAACTTGATCGGACAAACAATGCGAGCAGTGACGACGTGGATAAAAGGTCCACTTGGCACATGCACTGCAATGCTGCAGCAAAATTTTGCCTGCTTTCAAGCCATCCCAAAAAGGAGCAGAGATAGCTGTCTGTATCGGCATAGGTTTATTTGACATGTTTATGCTCCCTCAAGAATCAGTGCACCCTGCTCACTCATGACGCCGCCAGTACCGGAGACGAACACTCGATCACAGTTTTTCAATTGACGCTCACCGGCCTTACCACGAATCTGATCAAAAGCCTCAATCACCTGCGAGAAGCCACCGGCCGATCCCGCCTGACCAAAGCTGAGCTGACCACCATGGGTATTGACAGGGAAGTTACCTTTCCAAGTCAGATCATTCTCAAGAATAAAGCGCATACCTTCGCCCTTCGGACAAAAGCCTGCATCTTCTAAACTGAGCAACACGGTAATGGTGTAGCAGTCATAAATCTGCGCGGCATTCATATCCGACGGCTTCAAGCCCGACATTTCAAAGGCGCGACGCGCTGCTGGACCGACGGGTGTTTCTGTCATGTCTGGCGAATAGGTGGGTGACTTATAGCCTAAACGCTCACCGAAACCTGTGATATGTGCACCACGGTTACGTGCACGTGCGGCGACTTCTTTGGAAGCTACAATCACTGCAGCACCACCGGCGACGGGCATGACAATTTCCAACACGCGCAATGGATCAGCGACCATGCGGCTATTGAGCACATCTTCAATGCTCAAAGGTTTGCCATGGAAAATCGCATTGGGATTGGCTAACGCATTGGTGCGCTGATCCACGGCAATCTTCGCCATAGCGCGCTCATCGTAGCCATATTGCGCAGCATAACGCTTAGCAATCATGGCATAACCGGTATTCTGACCTAAGTGGCCATAGGGTAAATCAAACTCAGCTTCTGGCGCACCAAATGCGGTACTGTGACCACCAAAACGCATGGCACGTGCCATGGCTGCAGGGTCTTCATCACGCCCAAAAGGCGCCATACGCATCGGCAACACACAGAGCACCGCTTGACACAAACCCATCTCAATTGCCGCAGCGGCACGCCACACCATACCCACAGGGGTGGTGCCGCCCAAATCCACAACTTCAGCAAAGTTGACAGCAATACCGAGATACTCAGCCGCCATCGCCGGAACAAAGACCGAGGCCTCATGAAAATGTGGACCGTTAATCACCAAGCCATCCAAATCACTGGCTTGCAGACCCGCATCATCCAAGGCTTGTCGAGCTAGATCCGCCACCTGTTCCAAGTGAAACATTTGCGGGGCTTCAGAGTATTTTTGTGGTTTGTACTGCGCAGCACCAACAATTGCTGCTTCTCCTTTCCATCCCATGTAGAGCACCTTTTTTATAGATATTATCTGCTATCTTTCTGCATCTTTTTTACAAGACTGCAGACCATCACTCATCGTCCAAAAGGCCTAGAGTCAAACACTTATTTAACACAAAATCATTCTCACTGGACAACCTACACTGCAACAGCAGCTTACTTGATTCCATACAGCCCAGTTCTGCAACTTGAGTGATCTAAACCCGGCAAACAAAAAAGCCCACGCATTGGCGTGGGCTTTAGGTACCGCAAGGTTAACAACTATGACAAATTAGCGACCCTGAGCACGTAGACGATCAGGTGTGTAGTCACTTTTCTTTTGATCGCCCTTGTTAATAATCGAGCTGATACGACGCTCGTTCGTCAAGTTATAACCCACATAGTCACCCGTGTTGAGATCATGATAGAACGAAGCACCTGATCTCCACGCACTCATATCTGGGTGGTAGATGGTGTTAAGGAAAGCAAACTTCCACAAGTTACCACGGGTATCGTAGTTATCCGCCATCACTGCATGCCAAGTATCTTCATCAAGGTAAAGACGACGCTTACCATAGAGGTGACGACTGGTCTCTTTCAACGTAGCTTCCAAGATCCACACGCGACGCAATTCATAGCGAATATACTTAGGATCAGCATGGTTAGGTGTTAATAAGTCTTTGTACTTCAGATCAGCCACTTCGGTTTTGTAGCCGTTAGCAGGAATAAAGACTTCTTTTTTACCTTTCAACTCCCAATTATAACGATCTGGCGCACCGTTAAATAAACGGTCTTCATCAATGGTCATGGTACCGTTACTACCACCCAGCGACTGATCATAACCGTAACCTGGCGCCAAACGCACACGACGTGTCCCCGCGTTGTAGGACCATGCAGTACGTGACGAAGTTAGATAGTTATAGGGCTCGTGAGCCATAGAAGTATTACCGCTGTCGCGTGTTGGCAACACAACTTCAGTACGGCACATGGCTGAAATACCGTCTTTTGAATGCGGCGTTACGTTGGGGTCATTGGATAAGGCTAGGCACTTACCATAGGAACGGCCATAACCGTAAGAACCACCAGCACCGACAGTCACGATGTCACGCGTACTTTCTTCAGTCCAATCACGGTAAGGCAATTGGTGATTCCATAACGCTTCCATCGCAGTTTTTGGAATTGGGAAAGGGTTGTGACTAATACCGTCAATACCATAACCATCATCTACAACTTTGGCTGTCAGTGCGTTTTCTTTAGCGCGCTCACAGACAAACTCTGGGTAACGGAAATCACGGTGAGTCGGGTAGACTTCCATGCGATAGGTATCGGGGTACTTTTCAAACATCGCCTTCTGCCCTTCAGACAGTTTATCAGCGTGTTCTTTATAGTTTGCAGCGGTCAAAACCAAGCGTGGCTTTTCATCTGCATACGGATCGATGGGGTGATCACCACTGTGCGGCTTAATATTCCAGCCCGGTACTTTACCTAGGTACTTACCGGTGTACTCAGGAATCGTACCTGCTGCGTTACCTGCCTGCTCAGCACCAACACAGGTTAATTCATTACCCAGCTTTGCGGCTTCTTCAGCACTGACCGCTGCAAAAGCTGCAGAAGGCAAAGCTAAAACAGAGGCGATTGCAAGAGCCATACTAGCGCGACGATATATCATTATTATTATCTCCAACTCTTATTTTTTTTAAGCCCAGTGTTTTATTCATTTAATACACTGGGCCCTGCTCGCATATATCAGGTATTAGAACGAGTACTTGGCTGAGAAGCTCAACTGATCACGGTCAGTTAACTGACGGTTTCTTCTCTCGCTGGCCTCACCCATATAAGCCACATAGGTACCATTGAGCTCCAAGTTACCTAAACGCTTGAAGGTTGTACCCACTGACAAGCGGCGGTCACCTTGTCCACCACCGATAGCACCTTGCAAAGGTGTTTTACCGTCAATTACATGCGAGAAGCTCACTGGAACCGATAAATCCCAACCAGAGAAAATGCCTGGATAGCTCAAAGCAACTTGCGCTGTATAAGCGGTAGCACTCTTCGTTTGGTAAGCACCTTTTTCGTCATACTCATATTTACTATACGACTTGCCACCTTCATGGATCGCGTCCACACCCGTAGCGCGCACATGCACAATTTCACCCAACAACGTAGTACCACGTGCCCAAGGCATATCGCCCAGGGTATGAACAAAGCTGACTTGAGCCTGATACCCTTTACCACGAGTAGCCTCAGCACTATATTTCCCATCAGCGCCTGGGGCTTTTAACACTGAAACTGGCGCACCATCACGATAAGAGACTTCACCGGACACCTGCGTATCGCCAATACGTGTTGAGACGCTGGCACCAGTTAACTTGATGTTGTCGAAATAATTAATTTTATAACTGCCGGGCACCGTTGTAGTTAAATCACCGGGAACTAATTGATAAAAATCAGCTAACTCAACCCCAGAAGGGTTCTTATCGTGATAGTTGATATGAAAGACCGAAAACTCCCAGTCAAAGTTCGGTCGAACCGTGGCGCGCACACCGTACTGCCCGCTACTTTTCGGCTTCTTCTTTCCTGCGTATGCACCGATACCACCGAGCGCCACGAAGTCTGGTCGAGGACCAATCATATTTACTGTAGAGAGATAACTGCCCACTGGGCTTAGCTCATTGGGTAACCACTCATACTGATAATAAGCAGACAAGCCAAACAGCGGATTGATGTTCCAGTCCACCGACACTTGCCCGGTAGGTAACAAGATTTCCTTGGTTTCAGTACCTGGCGTACTGGATTTAACCACGTCAACAGGCCCTTGCGCACCGTTTACGCCTGGGTAGAACAAGCCCTCCCCCCACGACACCACATGACGACCACCTTTAAGCGCTAAGTACTGATCAGACGGCAGTTGAATATCAGTAAATACATAGGCATCTAGGAAACGAGTACGGCCACCGCTGTAATACTTAGCGCCACTGCTGAACTCATCAACCTTACCGCCGTGGTGAACCGGCTTTCTGTTATCATTTGAGCGGTGATAGACATCATCGTAGAATGTTGTACCGCGTACCACACCACCCCACTCACCCCAACTGCTATTGGTGTTGGTATAGACCAACTCACCCAAGGCACCAACACGGTGCGTGGTTAAGGAGCCACGATCAAAGTTGCGGTTACCTTCAGCGCCCAGCAATTTTTTGTCTTGTTTCTCCATCCGAACACCAAGCCCGTAACTTGTGGTCAAACTCCACTTTAAGTTCGCGCCATGATCGAATTGGATGGTTTCCCCAGCATGGGCCATCGATGCCACACCGGCTGCAACTGCAGCTACGAGAGTGGTCTTGACCAATCGATTAAGATGAAAGATAGAGCCTTTGTTCTTATTGTTACTCATGCTTACTCTCCAAATAAAAGATATGCTTGCCACATCTTTTTAGTCTCTTACTGTTTAAATATGAGTGACCTGCACCTCTACAGAACACTCATTACTAGCCAGCACACGCTGGTAGCGGTAACACTCCCCAATCAGTTGTCGTGTGATGCGTCCCTCTTCCAGTAGTAAATTAAGATGTGCCAAGACCTCACCATTAGCGAGCAGCACATCAAACGATGAGCGCACACGTGGAAACATAAACCGCATCAGCTCATCCGCAGTTCGTGCCTCACACATATGCTCCAGTAACCGATCCAGATGACCCTGATGGTGCTCGGTTAATTGTTCTAAGCGATGGTGCAAGCCATAAAAAGGCCGCTCATGCGCCGGCAGAACTAACACGTCATCTGAGACACAACGCAATCCTTGCAAACTGTCCAACCATTCTTTTAAAGGATTAGCGTCCGGCTCCGTCACCGTCACACAGACACTTGAAGTGATACGCGGCAAAACCTGATCACCTGAAATAAATAAGCCCGCTTGGCGGTTATACAAACATGCATGCTCAGGCGAGTGCCCTGAGGCAATCACCACTTCCCAATCGTGATGACCGATGCGCAACACCTGATTGGCTACTAAACGGTTGTAGCTTTCAGGTGCATCCTGCACATAACTGCTGTCGCCCATCACGCTGAGCAAGCCCGATATATCTTCATCTGGCATACCGCTGTGGCGATAAAACTGGCTCATTTGCCAGCCCATACCACCCTCAGTCGATGGGCTAACAAACAACGCCTGATACTCACCGCGCGTCATATATACAGGGCACTGAAAACGATCCGCCAACCAGCCTAATGAGCCGCAATGGTCATAATGAAAGTGCGTGGCGATCACGGCTTTGACTGGCGCATCCTGCATCACTTCAGTAAAGACACGCTCCCATACATCACGGGTTTGTTGCGTGCCTAAACCGGTATCGACAATAACCCAGCCGTCACCATGCTCTAAAAGATACAAGTTGATGTGATCTAGACCAAAAGGTAGCGGCATACGCAGCCACACCACGCCTTCAGCGACCACCTGCCAATCTCCTCGCTCAGGTGGCGTTGTCCAAGGGAAGCTCAGCTCAAAATGCTTCTGTTCGGTCGGGGCTGGGTAATGTCTCATGCACCACTCCCGACAAAAGGCGGCAACGCATTACGAGCCAGCACTTCATCACTGTAAGGGCTGTAGGTGTTGTGAATGTCATCTTTGATATACAAATCATCAGCAAAGCTGTCAGGGTTATAGCCCTCTTTTTGTAAATCAATTTTGCGATGCTTAAAGGTAGTGGTCATATCTGCCTGATACCCCACACGCAAAAACACCGGGCGCGCATAGTGCGGCAAACGCTCACACACAAACTGGTAAAAGGCTTGGGGATCAAACTCACAATCTGGCTGCATCACCACTTGCGCCATACCCGCACGGCCTTCATGCTCAGGCACAGTTACACCATAGATATTGATGAACTCCATGCCGGCAAAATCACCTAATTCTGAAGCCACCTCTTGAGTGGAGACGTTTTCACTTTTCCAGCGGAAGGTATCGCCCATACGGTCAACAAAATAACAGTAACCATTGGCGTCGTAGCGCAACAAGTCACCGGAGCTCCACCAAGCATCGCCCTTCTGGAACACATCTCTTAAAATTTTAGTTTCTGTGGCCGCAGCAGAGGTATAGCCTTCAAAGCGACCCGCACCGATCTCAGGCGAATCGACAATAAAACCTACCGCTTCACCAATCTCTCCTGGCTGGCAATGCACATAGAAACCATTTTCATCACGCACATGCATTTGCGTTTCTGGATCGATGCGCAATAAGCGTAAGTTGGTTTTTTCCCAGTTCGGAATACGGCCACATGAGCCGATGTAGTTCTCAAGATTAATGGTTGAAGTATTCGCTTCTGTGGAACCCCAGCCTTCGTATACATCAAGCTGACCAAAACGCTCAACCCAGCGACGCCAACTGTCAGCCGTTAAACCCGCACCCAGCATGCAGCGCAATGAGTTGTTCTTTTCCTCAGGCGCTTCTGGACGATTTAATAAATAGCGGCAAATCTCGCCCACATATTGGAAAACCGTCACACCATGCGTGCGCACATCGGACCAAAAACGGCTGGCACTGAATTTGCGACGAATCACAATCGAAGCGCCCGACGATAATGCAGTGGAGGCCACTGAGGTTGCTGCAGCACCGTGATACAAAGGTAAGCAGCAATAGAAGACATCATTCGTATCAGTTTCGAGGGTAACTTCCATCACATTACCTGATGTCATCCAACGCATGTGGCTGTAACGTGCGGCTTTAGGTAAGCCGGTCGTACCTGACGTGAAGATGTAAAGCATGTCATCTTCAGCGCGAATACCTGCACGTAATGCTGCATCAGGTCGAGCCGTTGAAGCACGCTCGACCTCAACAGAGAAATTATGATCAAAACTAGCAAGCTGCTCAGCATCAGCAACGTTTTCAGCATCGGGGATCAACCACTGCGGCCACTCTTGTGTTTCAGGCGTTTCCAAAAATGGCGTAATACATTCCTCACCAACCAGCACAATTTTAGTACCCGTGGCTTGCAATACATGCGTCAACGGATTGCCTTGCAAGTGGTAGTTCACCAATGCTGATACTGCACCGATCTTAGCGAGCGCGAACCAGCAAAAAAACAACTCTGGACGATTCTCTAAGGCGACCGCGCAGACATCACCAGGCTGAACTCCACGCGCAACAAATGTATTAGCGTACTGATTAACGCGCTCATCTACTTCTTTATAGGTGTAGCTGCGATCACCATAAATCAGAAAAGGCCGATCAGAAAACTTGTCGACTTGGTCTTCAATGCGCTGTCCTAACGTATATAAATCGCTTGGCTTAATCTGCCCAGCAACCTTTGAACGTAAATCATGTTTTGCTTGAGCACGATCAACGACTGGATGATGTACTGACTGATCACTATTTTTATTTTTATCGCATGAGTCAACGTTGAGCATATGCACTCCGGTCATGAGTCAAATTTATCTTCGCCAGCCAAACCAATTAAACAATTTTCAGGTCGGCGCTATAGGTAACGTAAAGCCAGATTATGAAAGGCCATAGCACGGAGCATCGTCCGTAAAGACTAAATCGGTAATACATTAAGATGGCTGACCAAGTGGTCTAAATGGACGATGTCGTTTAAGCGACCTGACGGCAATGATTAGTCACGCACAACAATAATGATAAGAGATGTACATTTATGGCCCACCCCACAGACAAAGTACCTGGCAACGCGCATTACGCATTAGTATTACTGGCAATAATTTATGTATTGAGTTACATCGACCGCCTAGTGATTTCGGTATTGATTGAGCCGATTAAGGCTGAATTTTTAGTCTCCGACACCATGATGGGCTTGCTCACGGGTGTTGCTTTTGCAATTTTCTACACGGCCTTTGGTTTACCTTTAGGTCGTCTTTCTGATCGCGTCGGCCGTAAAGTTGTGATTGCTGTCGCCTGTATCGTCTGGAGCATCTTCACCATGTTCAGCGGTATTGCGGCCAGCTTTTTTATGCTGGTTTTACTGCGTATTGGTGTCGCTGTCGGTGAAGCAGGAGCCGGTGCACCCTCGGTGGCGATGATTTCCGAGTTATATCCGCCACGTTTACGCGCACGCGCACTGGCTATCTTTGGTCTAGGCCCAGCGCTCGGCGCGGTTTTGGGCATAGGTTTTGGTGGTGTGTTGGCAGAGATGTACGGCTGGCGCGCCACTTTAATTATTGTCGGCGCACCTGGCGTTCTTGTCGGTCTGATTTTTGCATTTACCGTTAAAAGCCCCAAGCAAACCATGTCAGCCAGCAAAGGCATACCTGAAGAAGGCATGTTGCGTACGGCTTTTTCTCTATTGAAAATCCCCAGCATGTTAATGATTGTACTGGCCGGTGGCGCAGCTGCAGTGACCGGTTATGCCATTCAAATGTGGACCCCCAGCTTTATGATCCGCTCACACCAAATCACCATCCAAGATGCAGGGATGTTAATGGGTATTGGTGGCGGCGGTATTTCGTTACTTGGTACGCTCGTGTGCGGTTATGTCACCGATAAAATGTCAGCGCGCGATCCAGGCTGGCAGCTGGGCACAGCTCTGGCTGGCACCTTGATCAGTATTCCTTTAGCCATGGCATTTTATCTATGGCCGGCTGGCACCGCGTTTTCAATTGGCAGCCTTGCGGTCCCCACAGGTTTCTTATTCTATATGGGCTTTGCCTTCTTTGGTGTGTGGTGGACGATCCCATCATTTAGCGCACTATCGCGCATATTACCCAGCAACAAACTGGCACAAGGTACCGCGCTATTCTTTATGAGCGTAACCCTCTTGGGTGCCGGTCTTGGCCCTGTTGTTGCGGGCTTCATCAGCGACACCCTACACAATATTATTGGTGGCGTTGAAGCCTTGCGCTACGCCTTAGTAGCGACTACAAGCTTGCTCCTTATACCTTGCTTGTTCTTTTTGAGCGCTATTCCAAAATACCGTAAACAACTGCTGGACAATACTCCTGCATCAACCACTACCACTATCGCGCCGGGTGTTAAACCAGCCGTTTCTTAAAAGGATATATTCATGACTCAAGTTAAAGATCTGCCACTACCTGTCGGTAAATACGCCAAACTGGACAATGGTTTGACGCTGCACTACTTAGATATTGGCGACGGCCCTGTTGTGGTCTGGCTGCACGGTTCAGGCCCAGGCGCCAGTGGTTTCAGTAACTTTAAAGGCAACTACCCCGCTTTTGATAATGCTGGCTTTCGTAATATTGTTCTCGATTTACCCGGTTTTGGTCGTTCTGATAAACCCGACAATGTGAACTACGATTTAGCGTTTTTTGTAGAAAACCTCAAGTTACTGCTCGATAACATCGGCATTACCAGCTGCACATTATTGGGTAACTCACTGGGTGGTGCGATTGCTTTGGGCTACACACTGGACAACCCAGAGCGTGTGGACAACTTAATATTGATGGCACCAGGCGGTGTTGAAGAGCGTGAAACCTACTTCGAAATGGAAGGTATTAAACGCATGGTCGAAGTCTATGCCCAAGGCCCAATGGGCGTTGAGCAAATGCGCCAAGTGATGACCTTACAGCTCTATGACAGCAGCCAACTGCAAGACAGCATTTTAGAAGAGCGCGCAGCCGTAGCGGTCACTCAGCCTGCGAACTTATTTACCACCATGATGGTGCCGAATATGACCGAGCGCTTACACGAAATTAAGTGCCCGATTCTTGGCTTCTGGGGAACAGACGATCGTTTCAACCCTGCCAGCGGTACGTTTAAAGTGTTGGAAAATGCACCCCATGCGCGCTTTACCTTATTGAACCGTTGCGGTCACTGGGTACAAGTTGAGCACAAAGAACTCTTTAATCGCCAGTGCCTGAACTTTTTGCGCGAAACTGAGTGATCGACTTTTTAAAACTCAATTGTAAATATCAGGAAAAATAATAATGACCCAATACAAACATCTGCTGAGCCCAGGAAAACTGGGCCCGATTGACCTGCGTAACCGTATCGTACTCTCCCCGATGGGTGATAACTTCTCCGACCCTGATGGCTATTGCACCGAACAGATGCAGGCCTACTATGAGGCTCGCGCAGCAGGTGGCGCTGGCCTGATTATTATGGGTTCGGTGTCGATCGCCTTCCCACATGGCACCGCTGAGCCTTTTCAGTGTGCCATCTCGGATGATAAATACATCCCAGGTTTAGCCAAGCTTGCAGAAAATGTACACAAGCATGGCGCGAAAGTGGCTATGCAAATCCAGCACGCGGGTAAAGTATCCGCGCGCGACTTAGCTGAAGGCCGCGACCTATGGGTGCCATCGATGCCACGTGCAGTGAAAAACGACATTATGTCGTCACTGACAAAAGAGGAAATGGGCAAGTTTATTAGCTCGCAGCGCCGTGATAACAACCCCACCATTCGCGTGATGGATAAAGCCGATATCGCGCAAATGGTTGAATGGTTTGCCGCTGCCGCTGAGCGTGCAGAACGCGCAGGCTTTGATGGTGTTGAGATCCATGCTGCGCACAACTACATTATTGCCGGTTTCTTATCGCCCTATCACAACCAGCGTGATGATGAATACGGCGGATCCTTTGAAAACCGCGTACGCTTTTTCCGTGAAGTGCTGCAAGCGGTACGCGCGCGCGTTAAGCCTGACTTTGGCGTGTGGGTGCGTATTGATGCGTACGAAATGCACACTGAAGGCGGGATTAACTTAGAAGAAGCAAAAAAAGTCGCACAAATTGCTGAAGAAGAAGGCATGGATGCTATTGCCGTCTCAGCCTACGCCACTCTCACTACGGGCTCAGCCTTTACCGATGCGCCTTTAGTGCAAAAACCCGCGGGTTATTTAGACTGGGCTGCGCAGGTTAAGTCTGTGGTCAATACCTCAGTGATTGCTCTGGGACGTATCGAGCCTGATGTAGGTAATAAAGCCATTGCTGATGGCAAGTGTGATTTTATTGCCATGGGCCGTAAGTTACTGGCGGACCCTGAGCTGCCCAACAAGTTGATTGCTGGCACGTCTGAGCTGATTCGCCCATGCCTCTATTGCTATGTATGTGTGAGCCAAATCTTTATTAATGAACGCATTAAATGCGCTGCCAACCCGTTCACTGGGCAAGAGTTTCAAAAAGTTATTCTACCTGCCGCACAAAATAAGCATGTCGTGATTATCGGTGGTGGCCCAGCGGGTATGGAAGCCGCGCGCATCGCAACTTTACGCGGTCATAAAGTCACCTTACTCGAGCGCAGTAATCGACTGGGCGGCACACTGTTCTTTGCCGCACTGGCCTACCCTGAAAACGGTGTCTTGCTGGACAACCTAACCGCTCAAGTGAAAGCACTCAATATTGATATTCGCTATAACACTGAAGCCACACCGGAGTTATTGAGCAGCTTAAATGCCGATCAAATCTTTGTGGCAACCGGTGCCAAGCGTGATGCACCCAATATTGCCGGTGCTGAGATGAAGCATGTCTGGAGTGGTGATGAACTGCGTCGTTTAATGACTGGTGATCGTGCCGATGAGATTGCGAAAAACAAACTCTCACTCACACAACGCACCATGATGAAAGCCGGTAGCCTCAGTGGAGCTACCAACAGCCGTGACGCGCTGCAAGGTCTCTCCAAGCTGTGGATGCCGCTGGGTAAAAAAGTCGTCATTATTGGTGGCGGCTTAGTAGGCCTAGAGCTGGCTGAGTTCTTGATTGAGCGCGGTCGTAATGTCACTGTACTCGAGCCTGGCCCATCCTTAGGTGCGGAGCTGTCCATTGTGCGCCGCTGGCGTGTGCTGGATAACCTGCGCGACCATCATGTCCCGATGCTGACCCACTGCGTGATCAATTCGATTGATAAAGACCACGTGCACTACCAAGATAAAGACGGTGTGGCACATAGCATTGCAGCCAACTCTGTTGTGCTTGCGGTCGGCGCCAGTCCAGACCACAGCCTAGCTGACAATCTGAACGCTCTCGGTTTTAGCACGCAGACCATTGGTGACTGCGATAACCTAGGTTACATCGAAGGCGCTTTAAGCAGCGGCACCAAAGCGGCACTCGCTCTTTAATCCTGATTATTGAGCAACAAAAAAGGCGGCTTATATATAAGCCGCCTTTTTTTATCTCTGATATCTCATCCGTACGGATGTTGAAGCCACCTGCACCACTCGGGTGCAGGCTTATCGCTTTACTCTAAACCTGCATACTCTTTACGCACTGCAGCTTTTAAAAGCTTACCCGTTGCGCTGCGCGGTAGAGGCTGCTGAGCAAACCAAATCTGCTCAGGCAACTTATACGCAGCCAAACGCTCAGCCATAAAGGCGGTTAAGTCTTCAGCAGACAGCTCAGTACGGGTGCGTACTACCATGCCCACAGTCTCACCAAAGTTGGCGTCAGGCAGCATAAATACAGCGGCTTCTTCCACTTCTGGATGCTCACTGGCGCAGTGCTCCACTTCCACAGCAGAGATATTTTCGCCACCGCGAATAATAATATCCTTAATGCGATCCGTGATGTAGAGCATGCCATTGTCATCTAAATAGCCCACGTCACCGGTGAAGAACCAACCATCCTTCATCACTTCTTGTGTGGCTTCAGGCTTATTCCAATAGCCACTCATTAAAGCGGATGTGCGCAGCCAAATCGGCCCACTGGTGCCTGTTGGCGCAGATGCATCCGGGCTTTCACCAATAATGACGTCCACCAAAGGCAGTGGCCAACCCACCGACTCAGGGAAGGTCATAAACTGATTACCACCGTGCGCGGCACAAATGCCATTACTCTCAGTCATGCCGTAACCATTGCCCGATAAAGCCATAGGCTTACTCTCAAGCAACTTATCCAGCAAGGCCCGCGAAGCAGCGCTGCCGCCCAGTCCGAGCGCAAATAAAGTGTCGGTATCTGAACTGGCAAACCGCTCACTGTGAATCAATTGCTGCATCATGGTGGGCACACCCGCAAACTGGGTGATTTTCTCATCACGAATCGTATTGATCGCGTCATCTACGTCCCACTTATAGATAATCACCAAACGGCGACCACTGCGCAAAGCACTCATAAACTGCGAGAGCAAGCCGCTCACGTGGAACATTGGGTACGCCAATAACATCGTTGGCTGCAGACCTGAATCCAATAACGGCTGAACCCGCTCGGGCGAGGTCATATAGGCCAGTGCACCTTGGAAATCCAAAGCATACAGCGCCTGACACACTGCCTTATGGCTCGACACAACACCTTTGGCCTGACCTGTAGTCCCTGAGGTATACAAAATCAATGCTGGATCCTGCGGATCAGGCTGCGCCAACACAGCTTCTTCAGGTGCATGATTCAGCATGCTCACCCAGCTGCGATCACCGGGTCTTAAGGGTGTTTCATCGGCGACAATAATAGTAATGTCATCGCTCAATTCTTTAAGCAATTCATAGCGCTGTGGATCACAAAACACTACACGTGCGCCACAGTCTTCAATGGCGTACAGCAACTCTTCTGCAGTACTCCAGCTGTTGATCGGTACTGGAATCGCACCCACCTGCACTGCTGCCATAAAAGAGATCATCCAAGCCGGACGGTTGCGCATGGCAATCGCAATACGGTCACCTTTAACGACCGCTAACTCTTGTTGCAATGCCGCGGTAATTTTATCCGCTTTAGTAAAAAACTCGTTATAGGTGTAGCTCTGCCCCTGCCATCTGACAAAAGGCTTATCGCCGTGCTCACGTCCAACCTGCAGAGCCTCGACAACATCATGCGGTGCATTGGCAAACTCAGGAATACCCTGCTCGCCTTTAATCACTGCAAAAGGTGAGGCTTGGTGAATTAACTGACCCCAAGCCGTGCGCCAACCTTGTATTTGCTCATTGATCATAACCATTCCCTTAATGTGTCTCAGCAAATAACTGCTGCGCCATTCGACCATATCGCTCACAGTGAAAATCACTGTCGCCAAATAGAACTTGCGCCACCCGTGAACGTTTGAGATAAAGACCTAAATCGTATTCGTCCGTCACGCCGATTCCACCATGCATCTGTACAGCTTCACGGCTGATCTTATGTGCCGCTTCACCGGCTTTCCACTTGGCTAAGCTGACCATCTGCTGGCGGTTTTCCACACTGCAGTTTGCATCATTTAAGGCTTCAAAACCGGCCATCACAGCGCTGCGCGCCAACTCAAGATCCACCATCATCCAGGCTGCACGGTGTTGCAGTGCTTGGAAACTACCAATCGCCGCACCAAACTGGGTACGGGTTTTCAAGTATTCAATGGTCATTTCAAACATCACAGCGGTCGCACCGAGCAACTCAGCCGCTACACACACCGCACCACAATCCAATGCACGCTCAAGCTGAGCTTGTGCATCGCCCGTGCCAATACGTGCAGCAGCAGGCAATTGCACCGCATGCAGTGACACGCGTGCGTGATTTCTGGAATCGAGCAAACTCATGGATTCAATTTCTAAGCCGTGTGTATCCTTAGGCACTAAAAACAATGCGGTCTCACCGCAGGACATGCGCCCCGCCACCAGCAAGGCATCTGCACCCTGCGCGTCCGGCACCCACAAATCTTCCCCGCCTAATACAAAGCCATCGCCTTGCTCGCTCACTTCAACATCCAAGTGCTCGGGGTGAAAGCGGTCTTTACCTTGAGTGGCCAAAGCAAAACGCTGCTGGCCTTCAATTAAAGCTGGCAAGAGTTCAGCGCGCTGCGCTTCAGTGGCAACATCATTAATTAAAGAGGCGCAGAGTACGACCGATGACAATAAAGGTGCGGGCGTCAAGTTACGGCCAAGATGCTCAAATACCGGTGCAAAACCTTGGAAACCAAACTCCAAGCCACCGTAAGCCTCTGGCAAAGCAATACCACCCCAGCCAAACTCCAGCATTTGCTGCCAAACTGCGGTGTCAAAACCTTGTGGAAGTTGTTGATCTCGTATGCGTCGTTGCTCACTGACGGGCGAGCGCGCGGCTAAAAATTCGCGTGCGCTGTCGTCCAGTTGTTGTTGTTCTTCGTTATAGACAAGACTCACATTAACCTCCTATTTTCCTTCCGGAAGTCCAAGTACGCGCTTGGAAATCACGTTCAGCTGAACCTCAGAAGTTCCACCTGCAATGGCTTGGGAGAATGCATTGAGCCAAGTATTGGTCAGTGCTAACTGTTCATCACTAAAGGCTGAACCTTCCCAGCCCAGAGCACGACGCCCCATTACATCCAGTAAAACTTCAAACTTGTTCTTTTCTTGCTCACTATGCACCAGCTTCTGAATGGATGCCATCGAGGTAATATCTTGACGGGCACGGGCCGCTTCATTTAAACGGCGCTGCGTGAGTTCAAAAGCATGCTCATCCATACGCAGCGCCATGGCGCGTTGGAACAGCGCGATATCACTGTGCTCTTGTGGTTCAGGCAGGTAATCAAACAGAGTTTCTAACAAACTGAAATGGGTCGGCAGACTGATTTCACTGAACTTAGACATGGCGCGACGCTCATGCCCGAGTAAGGCCTTGGCCAGCGCCCAACCTTCATTCATCTCACCAATGAGCTGCGACATAGGCACACGCACATCATCAAAAAAGACTTGGCAAAAGCTGGATTTACCGCTGATCAAGTCAATGGGTGTCGGCGTGACACCTGGGGATTTCATATCCAACACAATCAGGCTGATGCCTGCGTGCTTAGGCTCTTTGGGGCCGGTGCGTACTAAAGCGTACATCCAGTCGGACTGATCACCGTAAGAGGTCCAGATTTTTGTACCGTTGACTACCAGATGATCGCCATCAACCCGTGCGGCTGTTTGTAAACTGGCTAAGTCAGAACCTGCGTTAGGCTCGGAGAAGCCTTGGCACCAACGGATTTCACCACGCGCCATGGGTGGTAATAATTCACGTTTTTGGTCTTCAGTACCAAACTCCAGCAAGACTGGGCCCAGCATCCAAATACCCAAGTTGATCTGCGGTGGACGGCAACGCAGCTTACGCATTTCGGTTTCTAGCACTGTGGTTTGCTCAGCACTCAGACCACCACCACCGTACTCGACCGGCCAGCTTGGGCAAAACCAGCCTTTATCACGCATGCGTTCAAACCACAGACGTTGATCATCGTTTTTAAAATCTATTGTGCGTCCGCCCCAGACCATTTCATCGGCCGGCATCAGCCCGCGCATAGATTTTGGGCAATTCTCTTCCAGCCACTCACGTACATTGTGGCGGAACTCTTCTATGTCGTTCATAGGTTTTCCCGCTTGTTACACAAGGCTAATGAACTTTACGTTCGGTTTATTATTGTTGTCTTAATAGCTATAGCAGCGTGACGAGCACACACAATTGCTCGATAAACCTATTGTGTTTATCTACAAGCAGCAGGCTGACAACGTTCACAAACTGAGCCTGATCAAGTATAGATTCAGGCCCAGCTTGCTATGAAGGCTTACCAGTTCTGTAAGGGGGAGTAAGCAGCTGAGAAGTTCTGTGGCATTACACACTGATTCGGACTGGCCTCACAGATTTGTGCAATGGATGAAGTACCGGTTGGCGTGAGCACAACGGTGGCACTTAGCGCCATAAAGAACCCAGCGACTATAAACCCAACGGTTAATTTTTTTATTTTCATTATTTCCTCCGCTACATCCGCTTTTATAAGCTTATGCGAGGTATCAGTTGCAATCACAACTTGCCACCTCAACTCCAAGATACTCCCGCCGATGGACCAATGCGTCATCTAAATGGACTAGTTTGAAAAATACCTCAGCAGCTCAGCATTAACGCCTTTAAAACCATACACCCAGCCCTATATTTCACAATTATCCATTGAGCCACATGCGACTTAAGTCGCAATAAATCTTGAATTTAAGGCATAAAAAAAGCCGCTTACTCAATGCGAGTAAGCGGCTTTGATGTGCGCGAAGCTTATAAACCTAAGCGACGTGCAGCCTCAGGTCCAAAGTCACCTGATTTCAGCTTACCCGTATTGAGGGTATAGGCTGATTTCTGCTCATTGACCAGGTTAAAGGCAAGGTATGAACCCGCCAGTAGATCATGGTACAGACCTACACCCGCTTGCCATGTTTGCGCTTCATAGGCATAGAAGTAGTTGACCATCGATGTGCGCCAGAGTTGGCCACGAGCATCGAAGTTCTCACCCATCAACATCAACATGCTGTCTTCATCAACATACATGCGGCGTTTGCCATATAAATGGCGGTAGCCATCTTTGAGCTTACCTTCGAGCACCCAAACACGGTGCAGCTCATAGCGCATATGATCTGGATTCACGTGCCCCTTAGTCAAGAGTTCATCGTATGAGATATTTTTGTCGTGAATACCATAGGCGTTGTAAGGCACATACATTTCTTGCTTGCCCACAATGTCCCAGTTGTAACGCACACCGGAACCGTTAAAGATACGCACTTCATCGACAGTAATAGAGCCGCCACTGCCTGGAAACTGCATATCAAAACCATACTCAGGCGCCTGACGTACACGACGGGTACCTGGATCATAGCGCCAGCTCTGACGTGGTTCAGCCTTGTGGTTAAAGTACTCAAGACCGGTATTGACTTCACCACGATCACGCTGTGGCAAGTTGGTTTGGTTTAAGAAATAAGCGGATGGACCTTTAGTAGGACCTTCATTACCTGGCTTTAAAAACAATGCCAAGTTCGCTGATTTGAGCTGACCATGGCTGCGGCTACCGTCAGCCAAGACATACATATTGTCAGACACCAACTCTTCACTCCACGGACGGTAAGTAAAGAATGATGAAGTCCAGAGCAGCTCTAAGCCCGTTTTCGGGAATGGAAAGGCAATACCACCGGTGGTGGCATCAATGCCTTCACCATCATCCACGAGCTTGGCATTTTTAGCATTCTTCAACGTCACCTCACACACAGAATCCGGAAAACGGAAATCACGGTGCGATGGATAAATTGGCATTTTGAAAGTATCTGGGTACTTCGCAAATAACGCTAACTGGCCTTCCGATAACTTATCTTTATGCTCTGCTAAGTTAGCTGCAGTAATCACAAACAAGGGTTTTTCACCCGCGTAAGGATCAATCGGGTGATTGCCTGTGCCTTTAAAATCAACATGATCAGGTGCACCCAACCATTTACCGCTCCACTCAGGAATGGTACCTGCAGCGTTACCTGCTTTTTCTGCGCCAACGCAGGTTAAATCTTTGCCTAAGCGCTGGATTTCAGCGTCAGTGGCTGCCTGCGCTGTACCAGCAAGCAAGCCCCCTACGGCTGTGACCAGCAGCAGCCTTTTTAAAGTATGCGTATAAGACATAATGGCCTCGAAGCTATCAGAATGTGTATTTTAAGTTAATCGCAAGGTGATCACGGTCAGCCATCAGACGATTTTGATTCACACTTGCCGATGACAAGAAGTTGACCAGCGTTGCACCCACAGCAAAGTTTTGCTTGTAGGTGAAATCTGCACCCAGTGTTAAGCGCTTCTCATCACGACCAAAACCTTGGGCACCCGTGCCGCTGATGTTCTGTGTCCAGACAGCTGAAGTGGTTAAGTCCCAACCTTGTACGATGCTGGGGTAATCCATATAGATACCACCACCGAATAAGCTGCTTGATTTGGTTTGCTTTGCTGATCGATATTTATTAAAGCTTGCGTCTGCTCCACCGCCGGTAATATGCAGCGTATCCACACTGTGAATCCGCTCATTCAGCACTTCAGCCATAAAGGTGGTTTGATGGGATAACCAGGATGGACCCAAGACATAAATCGCATTTAAGTTGGTCTGGATAATTTTACCGGTCGTAGGACCCACATCATTTGCAAGATTAACAACCGCGCCTTCACGCAAACTTAAATCACCACCCACCTGTACTGCGTCAGCAATTTTGGTACTTAAGCTCATACCGGTCAGTTTGATATCTTCAAAGTATTTAAACTTGTAAGTCCCAAGATCAACAACGCCTAAGTCTTTAGCAGAACTGTACTGGGAGCCCCCACCAAAGAATACAGCTGGTGTACGGTCATGGTAACGGTAGTGGTACAAACCAATTTCGGTATTAAAGTCTGGGTTAAAGCGAACCCCTACACCCCACTGGCCTTTATTATCGGGCTTTTTAGTACCTGCATTCGTAACATAAGCATTACTATCAAAGTTGCCATTCAAGTCTGGCACGTAAAAACGCTCTGAACCTGGTCCAAAGAAATCCGAACCAAAGAAATCGCCCACAGGGTTGAGCAGTGTTTCTTCCCACTTGTACTGCCAGAAACCTGTCAAAGTGACCTGCTCGTTCAGCGCCAAGTTAAAAGACACTTGACCTGCAGGCAGGTAGGCATCTTTAGCTTCGGTACCAGGTACGTTAAATTTCGTGGCATCAACAGGTGCTTGCCCCTGACTGATATTGGGCCAGAATAAACTCTCACCCCACGCCACTAAGTGACGACCCGCTTTCACCGACAGGTACTTTGAGTCACCCATGGTGAAGTTACCAAACACATAGGCATCCAGCAGACGTGCTTGTCCGCCGCTGCGCTCTTTAGTTTTGCTGGTAAATTTGCGGTGGTTGCCGGCCTTGTTGACCGTACCCGGTGAGTTGTTTTTGTTGGTGTTGTGGTACACATCATCATAGAAATGACTGCCGCGTAACACTGCCCCTACATTCTCGTAACGAGCAATCACTTCACCAAACAGGCTGACACGGTTATTGATTAATCCCCATTTATCAAAGTTGCGTGTGCCGTCATCATTGTTTGGATCTTTTAAGTAAGCTGAATTAGCCGAACCTGTACGCGTTGAAAGCGTGTAGTTTGCGGTTAATTGGCTTTGCAAACTGAAGCCATTATCAAAATGGACTGTTGGCAGAGCCAGTGCTGAAGCACTGCAGGTGATGGCTGCAATAGCCACAGACAATTGCCTTAAAGAGCTTATCGTTTTTGTTGCAGTTAGCGTGTGCCGGTTCATGGTTAAAGTTCCTTTATTATTATGCAGTTCAACCGTGCACAACAGTAACTTTGCCCACATAACCCCAGCATCGTACAAACGGACGATACCTAGGCGCCGTTCAGCGCCTAGATTTAAACGCTCTTTTAATCAGGAAACTTCAAATGAACCTTGCCTGAGGTCGCCACAGCTTGGCAGGCCAGTGTCCAGCCTTCAGCCAGCTCATTTTTATCCAAGGCATCATTGGCCAGTAAATCCACATCACCTGAGACTAAAGTACACATACAGGTTGCACAGGAACCCACCAGACATGAATGTGGCGCTTTAATGCCTTCACGCAACATGGCGGCCAGTAATATTTCGCCATCCTCACACTCGATTTCACGGGTTTCACCATCCAACTCAACAGTCAATTGAGTTGCAGTTGACCCAGCGTGCTGCACAACGGCTTCAAAACCGCCTTCACTTTCACCTGGCAATGAAACAAAACGCTCAACATGCACAGATTTACCATTGATGCCGGCAATTTTTGCAGCTTGCTCAACACACTGCATAAAAGGCTCAGGGCCACAGACAAAGACTTCTGGGTTGTCCAAACCTTCAGCAAACTGGGCTAAATGCGCTGGTGATGTATGCCCCTGCACAGAATCCAACCAGTGAATAATCTGCAAGCGCTCAGGGTGCTGCACAGCGAGTTCACGCAGCAAACTTTTGAAAATAACCGAACTCTCGTCGCGGTTGGCGTAGACAAAACGTACTCGCCCCTGCCCCTGACTTAAAGCCGAGCGCAGAATCGATAACACAGGTGTAACACCACTACCGCCGGCAAATAACAGGAAGTTCGCATCCAGATTTTTCGGTACAAACACGCCAGCGGGCTTTAACACTTCTAAGGTATCGCCGGCTTTAATGTTATCGCACAGCCAGTTTGAACCACGGCCATCTGTCACACGCTTAACAGTGACACGCAGGTTCTCATTTTCATAAGGCGAGCTGGATAATGAATAGCAGCGTGGCAACCAATCATCCTGCCATGGTGTACGCAAGGTTAAAAACTGACCCGGGCGGTATTTAAAATCCGCCTTTAATTCCTCAGGGATATCAAACTCAAATGAGCAGGCATCATGGGTTTCCTGTATGACCGAAGCCACACGCAGCTTATGGTAACTGGGTAGACTCATAATTAAATACTCATTACAAATTGGCCACTGTCAATGCGCAACTCAATGCCATTCACAGCACGGGCCTCATCCGAAGCCAAATACAGTACAGCATCAGCCACATCAGATGGACGACAGGCACGGTTCATCGGATCTTTATCAATTGTTAACAACTCAGGATCAACCCCGTCAGGATACCCCCCCCGCGTCATAGGCGTTAAAATGCCATCAGGATGAATCGAGTTACAACGAATTCGGTAACGTTTCAAACGGCAATCAGCAGCAACAGCACGCGTTAATGCTGCGACAGCACCTTTACTTGCGCTATAAGCCACATAGTCTTCTTTAGCAGCAAGCGCAGCAATGGATGACATATTCACAATCGCGCCGCCTTGCTTTTTCATCACAGCAATAGCGGTTTTACAACCTAGAAAGACACTGTCAGCATTAACCGTTAATAAACGCTTCCAGTCTTCATAACTGGCTTCTTCAATATCACCTTTCAATAAAACCCCAGCGTTATTCACTAAAATATCCAACCGGCCAAATGCTTCAACCGTTGTATCAACCACGTGCCGCCAACCTTCCGGATCAGTGACATCATGACGAACAAATGTCGCACCAATTTCTTGCGCAATACGGCTTCCGTCAGTTTCATTCAGATCCGACATAATGACATGCGCCCCTTCGCAAGCGAAGCGACGCGCCACGGCTTCACCAACACCACTAGCAGCGCCAGTGACAATAGCTACTTTTCCAGAAAGTCTTTGGCTCATTTTCATCTTCCTTATTATTTAGCCGCTGCATTCAGCGCTGCAACGTAACCAAAAGTCATTGCGGGCCCCAATGTTCCACCCGCGCCTGGATAAGTAGTACCCAATACTGAAGCTGAGGTATTACCAATCGCATACAGTCCTTCAATCACTTGCCCATCAGGCTTAACCACTTGCGCATGCTCATTGGTTAACAAACCACCTTTAGTACCAATATCTCCGCCTTGAATCGGCATCGCGTAATAGGGTCCTTTCGCAATTGGCGCCAAGCAAGGATTAGGGGTGATATTGCTGTCACCGTAGTAACGATCAAATACGTTACCACCGCGACCAAAGTCTTCATCCACACCTGTTTCAGCATAGCGGTTCATCTTTTTCACTGTGTCCTGCAAGCCTGCAGCATCCACACCAATTTTCTGCGCTAGCTCATCCAAGGTATCGGCTTTAAAGTAGAGTTTATTCAACCATTCTTTACGCAAGCGCATGTCTGGCATGATTTGCCCCGGCATCAACGGACCCATAGCATAATTAAACCGAAATTTCGCATCAAAAATTGCCCAGCTTGGAAAAGTCTTGCCTTGCGTCACCTGATTGTCAGCATGCATGGCTGTCACAAACTCAAGATAAGGGGATGCCTCATTAACAAAACGCTTACCTAAGCTATTCACCACAATTGCACCAGGGAAAGCACGCTCAGCAAAAATACCACGGGCTTTTGTTTCACCTGGCACTAAAAAGGTGGGAGCCCACCATGCCCAATCCATCAAAGCAGTTGCCGCACCCAACTTTTGACCCGCTTCTAATGCGGCTCCAGTATTAGCGCCTTCAGGTGTTGCACACCATTCAACCTTATTCGGTTGTGGTAAATACTTCGCACGCAGCTCTGGGTTTTGCTCAAAACCACCCGCACCTAAAATCACACCTTTCTCGGCACGAATGCGTTGCTGCTGGCCATTACGCTCAACCACCACACCACACACACGACCATTTTCTTCAATTAAATCAACAAAGTTGGTGTTCAACCACAAAGGAATATTCTTATCCAGCATGGATGCACGTAAGCTCGCAATCAACGCATTTCCTAAAGCGGTACGACGGTCACGTTGTTCTCCGGTTTTTTTACGCCAGCTAAAATCCAGCTTGTAACGCAACATCATCCACATCACCATCAGCCGCCAGCCGCGACTTTTAGACATCGCAACGTGTGCCTGACGTGCAGTCCATGAAATGCGCCCCATCAACAAATTGCCGCGTGACGCTTCACGTAAATTGGATATTTCATCTTTTAGTGAAGATAGATCAAACAACTCAGGATCAAGGGTACGGCCACCGGGTAAAAACCCTTCTAAATGCGGGTAGTAATCTGGGTACTTCTCAGCAACGGCATAACGCACCCGTGAGTTTTTCTCCAACCACTGAACCATTTCTGGTGCTTTTTCGATGTACTTACGCACACGCGTCTCATCAATATCAGCACCGATCGCATTTTTTAAATACGTCCAAGCTTTCTCCGGACTATCCTGCCCCCCCTTCGCCTTAAAGTGGTGGTTGCATGGAATCCAAATGCCACCACCCGATAATGCTGAAGTTCCGCCGTACTTATCAGTTTTTTCAATCACTAGCACTCGTAAACCTTGTGCTTGTGCAGTGATTGCAGCAGTTAAAGCACCAGCGCCTGAACCCACGACTACCAGATCGTAATCTGTATTGTAATTATTTTGAACAGTCATCTACACACCTATCTTAATCACAAAGTTGACAAGCAAAAACCGTCGTGCTATTTGGAACTCGCGACAGCAATACTTTTAAACATAAGGATCAGGGTTAGGTAAGCCTAGCTGAACTGTTCCGTAGGCCCGTGCGTAAGCAGCCATATTGTTAGCAATATGCCCACGCGCCTGGTGAATATCGCGGAAAATACGCTCGACTGGGTTTGTTTTGTACAGACCCGATGCCGCCATCGCCTTCAACAGAGCGCTGACTTTCTCAGCACAGGTGTTGGTCACATAAGCGGACTGGTAGCGATACAGCAAACGCATCTCTACATCTGGCAGCTCGCCTTTCTCAGCGATTTCCAGCAGCTCGCCGTAGTTGCGATGCAAAACCAGCTTGAGCATATCCAGCGTCAAAATCGCATCCGCGACGGTATCTTGTGCAACTGGATCTTCAGCCGTTTTGGCACCATGCTTACCAATGTGCTTGGCCGCATTGTCACAAAACTCATTGATAGCGCCTTGTAACGCACCTAAAACTGAAGTAGACACTGCACGCGTAAAGACCTGTGCAAATGGAATCGCAAAGATCGGGTTGGTGTTTTCTTTCAGACCCGGTGTGGCTTCAAGCGAGCTGTTGTTGGTGCGCTGTACACGGTGCGCCGGTACAAAAGCATCATCCACAATAATATCGTGACTGCCCGTGCCGCGCAGACCCAATACATCCCAGTTACGCTCAATGCGGTAGTCGGCACGTGGTACTAAGAAGGTGCCGTGTTCAACGCCTTCACCGTTCTCATCAGGCGGCAAAATACCACCCAACAAAGTCCACTCACAATGCTCACAACCACTGGAGAAACCCCAGCGACCGCTGATGCGATAGCCACCTTCAACCGGTGTCACTTTAGCCACTGGCATATAGGTTGAACCCACTAATGTATCTTGGTTCTCACCCCATACATCAATCTGAGCTTGCTCTGGGTAACGCGCCAACTGCCATGGGTGTACACCCATCACGCCATAAATCCATGCTGTCGACATACAGCCTTCAGCCAATGCCATTTGGATTTCAAAGAAGGTCCGTGGATCCACTTCAAAGCCACCATGACGCTTAGGTTGCATGGCTTTAAATAAACCTGCGGCTTGCATTTCTGCAATCGTTTCATCAGGGATTTTCAGGTCAATCCCAGCTTGGGCGGAACGCGCTTTCAATGCAGGAATCAGGTTGCGCGCACTTTCGATTAACTCGAGATCTTTCTTGGTTTTAATATGTGCGGTAGCCATAGTTAATTCTCTCGGTGATTAATACAGATATTGTTTTCCAATGTTTTACGATTATCAGCGCAGCCTGCGTGCCTCTCATCGTCAAACTGGACTAGGAATTAATGAACACACTCAACAGGCTCTTAGACCTTGGTATTCCTCCTTATACAAAACAGCCTGAATTTTTATTTCCTAACCGCAAGAATCGCTGCTAACCCACGTATTACCTTCCCTACAACACCTCCGCCGTTAAAACCATATGGACTGTAGAAGACTTATACAGATCTTCTACAACTCAATAAATAACACACCCGTTTAAAAACTCAAACTTTATTGCACTCAATCAACAAACAATGACAACACGCCAGAATAAAAAAGCCCGAGCACAGATCAACTGCACTCGGGCTTGGGTCACTCAATAAGAATTAACGGGTCACTTGCGTGATCAACCCTGGAGTAAAGTGCTCAGAGAAAGGCGGCAACATCCCCCACTCACCGCGCGGATCCACTGGCGCACTCTTAAATACCGTACGCGCATGACTGAACTCCAAAAAGCCATCACGACCGTGGTAATGCCCCATCCCCGACGCGCCCACACCACCAAAGGGTGCTTCTTCCATCGCCGCATGCATCAACGCATCATTGAGCGTGACACCACCGGACAAAGTATGGTTGAGCACGTAATTCTGCTCCGCCTCATCCTCACCAAAGTAATACAGCGCCAGAGGACGCTCACCCTGGTTAATCTCTTGCACCACATGCTTTACATCGCTGTAAGTGAGCAACACCAGCGCTGGCCCAAAGATTTCCTGCTGCATAATGTCCGACAGCAACGGCGGATTAATCACAATACTCAGCGGATGCTTACGCCCTACAGCTGGCACAGGCACATCTGGGCAACGCACAACTTCAGCGCCTTCTTCTTGCGCCTGTGCGACATAACCTGCGACCCGCGCCAAGTGCTGCACATTCACCACAGCAGTAAAATCTGGATTGTCTTCTACAGTCGGATACAGCGCGCTGTAGGTCTCACAAAACGCACTGACAAACTCATCTTGCGCAGCCACCGGCACATAAATACGATCCGGCGAGATACACAACTGCCCACCATTCATACCTTTGGCGATCGCTAAACGACGCGCCGCTTCACGCACATCAGCCGTTTCACTGATAATCACCGGCGACTTACCACCCAACTCCAAAGTCACTGGCACTAAATTATCCGCTGCAGCGCGCATAATTTTTTTGCCCACCTCGGTACTGCCGGTAAACACCAAATGATCAAACGGCATACCTGCAAACGCTTGACTCACCTCGACGCCACCGGTAATGACTGCCACATCCAGCGGATCAAAGCACTCAGCAACAATCTTCGCCAACACTTGTGCGGTGTGCGGCACAACTTCAGAAGGTTTTAAGACTGCACGGTTACCCGCGGACAAGACTGAAGCTAACGGACTGAACAGGGTGAATAAAGGCGCATTCCAAGTCCCCATAATGCCCACTGTACCTTTAGGCTTATATTGCACCCAAGCTTGCGCACCCATCTGGTCATAAGGAGAAAACACTTGGCGCGACTCAGAACCCACCCACTGCTCAAGGTTGTCACGCGCATGCTTCAGCGAGCCTAAGGATCCTAAAATATCGTTCATTAAGCTAAAGCCGGTATGCCGTCCGCCAAAATCCTTATCAATGGCCGCGCACAGCTCTTCATGATGATCCACCAGTAAATCAATCGCTGTTTGCAATCGACGTTTACGCGTATCGACGTCGACCACACCTTGCTCGTCTGTGGCTTTGCGGTGCTGTTTCAATAAATCAGACAATTGCTGCGATGTTTCTAATTGAGCGCTCATGGACTCTTCCTTATTTTATTTATTTTAAAGCCTTTAAATTGAGCATAAAAGCATGCCCATCAAGCAGCCTCGTCTATTCGGACCATAACCTTGAAAACCCTTGATTTTACAGCACTTTCACGGCAGTCAAACGGTAGTCCATTGAGACGATGTTTAACCCCTGCACCCACTTGATAATCAAGTCAACATAGCATGACTAAACGAGGTGCTTCACTATGGCCAAAGCAAGCTTTGACCCGCAAGAGTTTCGCTCAGCATTGAGCACATTTACCACCGGCGTGACCATTATTACGACTCGTGCCGAAAACGGTGATCCTGTCGGCATTACTGCTAACAGCTTCAACTCGGTGTCGTTGAATCCACCGATGGTGTTGTGGAGCCTAGACAAGTCAGCCATGAGCTTACCGTCCTTCACTAACAACAAACATTGGAACGTACACATCCTATCCTCTGAACAAGAAGCCTTATCAGGCCGTTTTGCTTCACGTGGCGAGGATAAGTTTAAGGGTCTAGATTTAGAACCTGGAATGAATAACATTCCCTTACTACGCAACTGTACTGCACGCTTTAACTGCCGCACGGCCTTTATTTATGAAGGCGGCGACCACATGATTTTTGTAGGCGAAGTGCTAGGCTTTGACAAAACTGATCTACCACCTTTGGCGTTCCAGAGCGGCCTGTACGCATTAGCCGCACGTAAACCACGTGAAGGTGTGCAGCTCAGCGCAGCACCGACACCTGAGTGCAGCTACACCGAAGACTTGCTAGGTTATCTTGCTGGTCGCGCGCATTTCCAGATGGTTGCAACCTTGCAGAACGTCTTAAAATCTCAGCAATTGAACGAGCAGCAGTTTTTTATTCTGTCCGTTTTGAGTATCCAAGACAGCTTAACGCTCGAAGAGATCAACCAATTTGTGGAATACACAGGCGGCGCAATATCTGCAGAAGATATGGCCAGCCTAATCGAGCAAGAACACGTTGTCTTAGTGAAGAAAAATGGCGACAGCCGTTATGTACTCACCGCCAACGGGCGTGATGCTTCTTTGAAGCAAATTGCAGTCGCGAAAGCGGTTGAAGAGCAAATTGCTAAGCAAATTGGTCACGGTGACGCTGAGGCTTTAAAAATCCTTCTCAAGCGTGTGATCAAGGCTACAGACTTAGGTTTACCTGATCTGTGGGCGACCAAAGAAGAAAATAACGCTAAAAAAACAGCATCATAATAATAAGAAGGGATAAAACATGAGTCTGATTGACCGATTCAGCCTAAACGGCAGTGTTGCAGTGATTACCGGCGCAGGCAAAGGTATTGGCCGCGCCATTGCGCTGGCTTACGCTGACGCCGGCGCTAAAGTTGTTTGCGCTGCACGCACCCTCAGCGATGTCGAAGCTGTGGCCAATGAAATCAAAGCCCGAGGCGGTGAAGCCATTGCCGTGACCTGCGATGTGACCTGCGCTGAAAACCGAGAAGCTTTAGTGCAACAGGCTGTTGCGGCGTTCGGAAAAATCACTCACTTGGTCAATAATGCCGGCGGCGGCGGTCCCAACGACCCAGCCACCATGCCATGGCAAGAACTGGATCGCCTTCTTAACTTTAACGTGACCACCTCCTACCACCTGATTCAGTTGTGCGTTCCACATATGCGCGCAGCCGGCAGCGGTAATGTGATTAATATCACTTCGGTGGCCGCCAACTATATCCAGAAAAACTTCAGTGCGTATGGCACGGCTAAAGCCGCTTTAGTGCATATGACTAAGCTGTTGTCACAAGACTTCGCCCCTGAAATTCGCGTCAATGCCATTTCACCCGGTCCGATTCTGACTGACGCGCTGTATTCTGTGATGCCAGAAGCAGTTAAAAACATCATGACTAAAAACACCCCTCTGCAGCGCTTGGGTGAAGTCGAAGATATTGCTGCTGCTGCGTTGTATTTCGCCTCTCCAGCATCGGGCTGGGTCTCAGGCAAAATTCTGGATATTGACGGCGGTGCCGGCGTCAGTGTGTTCCCCAGCTAAACACTCACGCGGAGTAATAATTTCATGATTGATGACATATTGATTCAGCAGCTCGGCGATGAACTCTTTGCCGCACTGCAATCCAAAACCAGCCTAACACCGCTGACCGAGCGCTACCCTGACTTGACGATTGAGCAGGCTTATCAGATTTCCTTACAGTTTCTCAAGCGTCGTGAAGCGGCTGGCGAAAAACTGATTGGTAAGAAAATTGGCGTGACCTCCAAGGCCGTACAAGACATGCTCAATGTGCATCAGCCTGACTTTGGTTTCCTCACCGATGCCATGCAAGTGGCTGACGCCAGCAGCGTGAGCAAAGCGCAATATGGCTTGGTGCAACCTCGCGCCGAAGGTGAAATCGCTTTTATTTTAAAAGCTGATCTCAACGGCCCAGGTATCACAGCCAGCGACGTCTTAGCTGCCACTGAATATGTGGTGCCCTGCTTTGAAATTGTTGATTCACGTATTCGTGATTGGAAAATTGCGATTGAAGACACTGTGGCGGATAACGCATCCTGCGGCGTCTTTGCCTTAGGCTCTGCGCGCATTGACCCACGTACCGTGGATCTGGCCAAGGTTGAGCTGACGATGACGAAAAATGGTGAGCCCGCCGGTACCGGTTTGGGATCTGCCGTGCAAGGTCATCCTTGCGAAGCTGTAGCCTGGCTGGCTAACACCTTAGGCAAGCTGGGTATTCCGTTCCGTAAGGGCGAAATTATCCTATCGGGTGCGCTGGCACCTTTGGTTCCAGTCACCGCTGGCGACCGTATTGAAATGAAGATCACCGGACTCGGTTCTGCCAGTCTGACGTTTACCGACTGAATCTGTTAACGGAGAGCATACAAATATGAGTAAAAAAATTCGTTGCGCCATTATTGGCCCCGGTAACATCGGTACCGACTTACTGTACAAGATCCAGCGCAGTGAGTTTCTAGAAGCGGTGTGGATGGTCGGCATTGATGCCACATCTGAAGGCTTGCTGCGCGCCAAAGAGATGGGCCTAAAAACCACCTCCGATGGTGTTGATGGTTTGCTGGCGCATATTAAAGAAGACGATATCCGTATTGCTTTTGATGCAACCTCAGCCTATGTCCATGCTGAGAACAGCCGCAAGCTCAATGAGCTGGGCGTGCTGATGATCGATCTGACACCAGCAGCGATTGGTCCATTTTGTGTGCCTCCGGTTAACCTTGAGGAGTGCCTCAACAGCGGCGCTATGAACGTCAACATGGTGACCTGTGGCGGACAAGCGACTATTCCTTTAGTGGCGGCCGTCTCGCAAGTGCAACCAGTTGAATACGCTGAAATTATTGCCACCGCAGCCTCAAAATCAGTGGGCCCGGGTACCCGTAAAAACATTGATGAGTTTACTCGCACCACCGCCAGCGCAGTGGAACAGGTCGGTGGTGCAAAAAAGGGGAAAGCGATTATTGTGATTAACCCTGCTGAGCCACCGCTGATGATGCGTGATACCGTGCACTGCTTAGTCGAAGGCGAACCCGATCAGACCGCGATCACAGCGTCTATTCACGCCATGATTAAGCAAGTACAAAAATACGTGCCAGGTTACACCTTGGTGAACGGCCCTGTATTTGACGGCAATCGCGTGTCGATTTTTATGGAAGTTGAAGGTTTAGGTGATTTCTTACCTAAGTATGCCGGCAACCTCGACATTATGACTGCAGCAGCTGCGCGTACCGCGGAAATGTTCGCTGAAAAACTACTCACCCAGACTGTGGCTTAAGGAGACTGTTATGGACCTTAAAGGCAAAAAAATTACCGTTCACGATATGTGCTTACGTGACGGCATGCACCCTAAGCAGCACCAGATTTCTCTGGATGAGATGAAAGCGATCGCCCAAGGCCTTGATGCGGCCGGCGTACCACTGATTGAAGTCACTCACGGTGACGGTTTAGGTGGCGCTTCAGTCAACTACGGCTTCCCTGCCCATACAGACGAAGAATATTTGTCGGCCGTTATTCCGCTGATGAAAAACGCTAAAGTGTCTGCCCTGCTGTTGCCCGGTATCGGAACGGTTGAGCATTTACATATGGCCAAAGACTTGGGCGTCAATACGATTCGTGTTGCCACCCACTGCACCGAAGCCGATGTCTCTGAGCAGCACATTACCGAAGCGCGCAAGCTCGGTATGGATACTGTAGGCTTCTTAATGATGGCGCATATGAACAGCCCTGAAGGCTTAACCAAGCAAGCTAAACTGATGGAAAGCTATGGCGCCAACTGCATTTATATCACTGACTCAGCAGGCTATATGCTGCCGCATGATGTGCATGCACGAGTGTCGGCTATCCGTGCAGCATTAGGCGATGACATTGAAATTGGTTTCCACGGTCATCATAACTTATCGATGGGCGTATCCAACTCCATTGCTGCTATTGAGGCAGGCGCTACACGTATTGATGCGGCATGTGCGGGTTTAGGTGCGGGTGCGGGTAATACTCCCATGGAAGTCTTAATTGCCGTATGTGATCGCATGGGTATTGAAACCGGCGTTGATGTATTTGGTATTCAAGATGTGGCTGAAGATTTGGTTGTGCCGATTATGGACTTCCCGATCCGCAGTGACCGCGATGCGCTGACCATGGGTTACGCTGGCGTGTACGGCTCATTCCTGTTGTTTGCTAAGCGTGCTGAAGCAAAATATGGCGTATCAGCCCGTGAGATTCTAGTTGAGATGGGTCGCCGCGGCATGGTGGGTGGTCAAGAAGATATGATCGAAGATACCGCTCTGACGCTACTTAAGCAGCGCCAAGCTTCGGCTTAACGACTATGAACAGACATTCTGATGGCCAGTTAGGCTGGCGTATCCATGGGTTTCTCGCGCTATTAGTGGTGACCTATGCAGGCAGCTTTATGGGCCGTCAAATTATGTCTGTGATGATCGAGCCCATCAAGCAGGAGTTTCATGTCAGCGACGCGGCAATGGGCTTGATTTCAGGTCTAGCCTTTGCCGTTGTTTATGCTTTTCTTGGACTACCTGCTGGGCGTCTATCGGATCGCTATACGCGCACACGCGTATTGGCTGTTAGCTTAGGCATCTGGGCTTTGGCAACATTGCTCTGTGGGTTTGCGGTTAGTTTTTGGATGCTTATTTTTGCTCGGATGCTAGTAGCGGCGGCAGAAGCCCCCGTCACACCCGCTTCACTGTCGTTAATTTCAGATCTCTACCCTCCTCATCGCCGCTCCTTGGCGATCAGTTTTTTTACCGGTGCGCCCACCATTTCCAGCATTGTCGGCCTCAGCGTTGGCGCTTGGGTCATTGACAGCTATGGCTGGCGCACCGGTTTTTATGCCATTGGTACACCGCTGATTGTCATGTCGTTAATTTTCAGCTTCTTTGTGCAAGAACCCAGCCGCGGTCAGTGGGATGTGGGCGGCGGCACTGAGCCACCACGCGATGGACTGTTCCAGGCAGCAATGAAGCTGATCCGCAACAACGGCTGCTTTATCTTAATTGGCGCCAGCGCCATCACCACCTTTGGTGCGTTTTCCTTTGCCATGTGGAACACCTCGTTTTTAGTGCGATCACATGAACTATCATTGCAGCACGCAGGTATTTTAGCAGGCGTTGTGACCGGTCTGAGTGCTGCCGTGGGCAGCATATTCAGCGGCTGGCTCACAGACCGTCTCAGCGCTCATAACCGTGACTGGTTAGTGGGCATCCCAATTGTTGGTCATGTGGTTGCCACTGCAGCCATGATCATTTATTTGCTCTCCCCTGCCGGAATTGCCTTTACTGTGGCCGGTATCCCTATCCCCAGTGCGATGCTGTGGTGTGCTCTCTCAGGTTTCTTTACCGTGTTCTGGGTCGCCCCATCATTTAACTTGCTCTCACAACTGGTCACCCAATGGCAACGCGCCACAGCCTTTGCTTTGCAAACGGTATGCACTACTTTGCTGGGTGTGGGTTTGGGTCCATTGGTTACCGGCGCAATCAGTGATGTATTGATCCCTTACGCTGGTGATGAATCACTACGTTATGCACTGGTTATTGTCAGTGTGACTGTGGTGCTACCTATTCTAATGCTGTTGGCGTTACTGCGTAGCAAACCTTGGCTCAAGCCTGCTAGTCATCACGCCTAAGCGCGTTTATCCTCAGTAGCAAAGACGCCCAACCAGCGCCTCAGCTAAATCGATTTATGAGCAGTATGCCAACTCATAACCCTGCCATAGCTCAAACAGACGATGCAACACTCTATTACAAAACCAAACATGCTGTTCTATAAAAATAAAAAATGGAGCAATATGTCTGTGAGTTCTCAACCTAAGGTTACTTGGCGCACCCACTATGCTCTAGGCATGCTGGCTATCATTTACATTTTCAATTACATCGACCGCCTACTGGTATCGATTCTCATTGAACCGATCAAACTCGAATTTGGTGTCTCAGACACCATGATTGGCATGCTTTCTGGCGTTGCTTTCGCAATCTTTTACACCGTATTTGGTCTACCCATCGGCCGACTCTCAGACCGTATTGGGCGCAAACCCGTGATTGCCGTATCTTGTATTGCATGGAGCGTTATGACCATGCTATGTGGCGTCGCTACAACCTTCACGCTCTTACTTATGTGCCGCATAGGCGTTGCCATTGGTGAAGCAGGCGGTTCCGCCCCATCTTTAGCCATGGTGTCACAGCTCTACCCTGCCCGCTTACGCTCAAGAGCGCTGTCAGTCTTTCTAATGGGGCCTGCGATCGGCTCAGTCGTCGGGCTGAGTGTCGGTGGTTGGATTGCTGAAGTGTACGGTTGGCGTTGGGCATTTATCATCATCGGTGCACCGGGCGTACTACTGGGTATTATTCTGGCTCTGACAGTGACTGAGACTAAAACCAAAGTCACCAGTAACACACCAACACCCACCGAAAACTTTCTCGATACATTTAAACAACTGCTCAAAACCCCCGCCTTCAGTCTTCTTGTAACCGCCGCAAGCATCGCGACAGCTGCAGGCTTTGCAGTCGGCACTTGGACACCAAGTTTTCTGATCCGCGCCCATGAACTCAATATTAAAGAAGCTGGATTACTGATGGGTGTCGCTGGCGGCTTTACCTCAGCCATCGGTACATTATGCTGCGGTGCCGTCACTGATCGCCTAGCGATACGCCACAACGGCTGGCAATTAGGCACGGCACTGATCGGCACGGGAATCTCGATTCCGTTTGGGGTCTTGTTTTACCTCTGGCCCAGCGGCACGGCATTTTATGTTGGTAGCCTCACAGTACCCACGGCATTTTTGTTCTATTTAGGTTTTGCTTTTTTCGCCATGTGGTGGACAGTGCCGACCTTTGGTTCTTTGAGCTACCTATTCCCAACGCGCCAACTCGCTCAAGCAACAGCATTGTTATTTATGGGTACGACTTTATTGGGCGTGGGTCTGGGGCCTTTATTGGTCGGTATGCTCAGTGATCTATTCAGCTCCACCGGCGACAACAAAGGACTCGGCTACGCTTTAGCCATGTGTATCGGTTTACTGAGCTTCACCTGCGTCTGTTTATTCTTAGCGCTCCCACGCTACTGCAAACAAGTTAAAGACCACCCAGTGCAAACCTACAGTGCGAATGCAGCAGAGTGAGCCAAGCTGCATAAGCTTGATTAATCCATGTTGTTGCAAGCTCTCCGACATGGATTAATCATCAACAATAATATGCAAAACGCTCTAAGAGACTCTTAATACAGTGGCAATACAACTGGGCACCATCAGTTTGATTAGCCACCGAGCACTTAAATACAGCAAGACACACCTGCAATGAGAATCTATGCACGATAAGATCACCACGACTAAGGAAACCCCATGAAAAATAAAATTAAACAACCACTCGCCCAGCGCTGGCTGGTTCCTGTGTGCGTAAGTCTTGCGTTAAGCGGCTGGGCAGTCGCTGAGACACGCCAAATGTCCGAGACAGCTCAGCCCTCCTCAGAATGGATGAGCGGTTTCCCACCTGCACCTGAGCGTATTATTCGCAATTCCGATACCGATTTCTTTGCGGGTGAGAAACTGCGCTGGACCGTATGCCATATGCAAGAGCTGCTCCCGACCAAGGTGCTGCATCGCGGCTTAGGCGCGCCTGTTCCACTGGACTCTCAGCTTGATGAAGGCGTCGCCCAACTTAAATTCACCCCCACTGGCACGCAAGACAGCATGACTTGGGATGAAGCCTTTACAGTCAATCACACCGACGGCTTGATCGTCTTGCACAAAGGCAAAGTGGTGTACGAGCGTTACGACGGTTGCCTCGATGAGCAAGGCCTGCACGCTTCCATGTCGATGACCAAATCACTCACCGGCCTGTTGGCGGAAGTGCTGATCGCTGAAGGCGTGATTGATGAGACAGCTCTGGCTGCAGATCTTATTCCTGAGCTTAAAGACAGTGCATTTGGCAGTGCTACGGTGCGTCAAATCATGAATATGACCACCAGCCTTAAATACAGTGAAGATTACTCCGACCCTGAAGCAGATGTTTGGAAGTACTCACAAGCCGCCAGTCCAATGCCAAAAGCCGGTGACTTCACAGGGCCACGTACTTATTTCGAATACCTACAAACCGTGCAAGCTGAAGGCCAGCATGGCGAAGCTTTCGCTTATAAAACCATCAATACTGACACGCTAGGCTGGATTATTTCGCGCAGCACCGGCAAATCCCTGACCGATTTATTGTCGGAGCGCATTTGGCAGCGTATGGGTGCCGAGCAATCAGCTAACCTCACTATCGACTCCATCGGTACACCCTTTGCAGGCGGTGGTTTAAGTGCTGGTCTGCGTGATCTCGCACGCATTGGTCAACTGATGCTCAATGAAGGCCAGATCAATGGTGAGCAAATCATCCCTGCCCAAGCGGTCCGTAATATCCGCGAAGGTGGCGATCCTAAACTCTTCAAAAAAGCGGGCTATACCAGCATGCCCAACGGCAGCTATAAGAGCATGTGGTGGTTTTTCCACAATGATAACCAAGCCTATGCTGCACGTGGTGTACATGGCCAAACCATCTATGTTGACCCCACAGCTGAAATGGTGATTGTGCGTTTTGCCTCACATCCGCAAGCTGCAAACGCAGGCAGCGATGCAACATCACTGCCGGCTTACCAAGCCGTGGCTGACTACTTATCGAAGTAAGTCCAATCAATATCGGGGAACACTCTGAGTGCTCCCCGATATTTAAACACGCCATGCGCTGATGACAGACCTAAGGCAAATACGCCTTAAAATTTTGACTTAAAGTAGCAGGCGGCGTGGCATGCGTTGTTACCGGCACCACAGCCAGCAAACCTGGTAAATCTCCCACTTGGGGTAAGGTAGTGGTTGCTTGCTCATCGGTTAAGGTCAGCCACAGCAGCGCTTGATAAGGAAAGCTCTGGCCTGTACGCGCGATGCACTCATCTAAACTGGCATGGCGTACTGTATCGACGCTCGCCAACCAAGCCTTCACCGTAGGCTCAATCAATGCGGGCTGCTCAACACCTTGAAACAAGGCAACATAACGCGGCAAACCTAGCGTTGCATCCAGCGTGCCCACTAGCGTCTGCTCACGAACACTGGCGACTCGAATGTGCGTTGGATCCATAAACTTCAGTTCGTCTTCCACCATTAAGGCTCTAGACGCTGAGTTCATCACATCGCCACCGTTAAAGTCTGCTGCCATCGCAAACTCACTGATGCAGTCAAAATCTACACTGCGCGTATCCGTATCTGCCACAACATGATTGCGTGTGTAGCGCACAAAAGGAAAATGCTGCATGCCTAACCAGCAGTGCGTGTCTTCGTAATAGGCTTGAAAATCTGCAGCACTCAAATCAGCACGCTTACTGAGCAACGAGATCGACTTCATAAGTCTCCTTTAAGATCATAACTAACAACTGTGTCTGACCATTTAAAGTAAAAAAAGCTTGGCGCGCTAACCTAAACGGACGATACCCCAAGACAGTGTGCGATAGACTCTAAGTGATAGTTACGCATTTCAATAACAATAAATAAGAGTGCAAACGATGACCCATTCGCCCGATATAGCCGCGAAGTCCACTGCTGTCACACCCGATGCCGACTCGCTCGATTCACCTTCACTCGCCTCGCTCTACCCCGATCAACGCCAAGCTTGGCTTGTGGTGGCTGGGATGGCAGTCACCTTGTGTATTTTGTTTGGCAGTACCCTGAACTCCTTTGGGGTGTTTATTCCACTGATCACCCAAACACTGGGTTCCAGCCACGAGCAAGCCGGCAATATTGCTTCAGCCTTTATGCTCACCATGACGCTGGCCATGCCGCTGGCGGGTTGGCTACTCGACCGCATTGGACCGCGCACTGTGATGTCCACCGGTGCAGCCTTGATGGGGCTGGGTTATTTGCTGGCTTCCATCAGTCATGACCTCAATAGCATTACCTTAGCAATGGCAGTCAGTGGCGCAGGTATTGGTGCCTCAACTTATGTGCCGGCCATTGCGCTGGTGATGCGCTGGATCGATATTAAGCATCAAGGACTGGCCTTAGGTGTGATGCTCTCCGGCGGCTCAATCGGCGCGATGATTTTTCCGATCTTACTGACCCATATTGCCCAACTTTATAGCTGGCGCGTGGCCATGCAGTTTATTGCTGCGCTGGCGTTATTAGTCTGTGTGCCTATTTTATTATGGCTGGCACGTCTGCCTAAGCAGGCTTTACCGGGCAGCGATGCTCATAAACATCGACTGAACTTACCCGGCAAATCCATTCAGCAAGCCTTGCGCATGCCGCGTTATTGGCTGTGGGTGGCTTTACAGATTTTGATGACACTCAGCTCCTTGGGTATTTTAGTCAATGTGATTCCCTATCTGATTTCGATTGGCTATTCGCCTCAAGAAGCCGCTACCACCTTTGCCTTTAAAAGCGTAGCGGGTTTAATCGGCAGCTTTACCTTTGGCATATTAAGCAGCCGCTGGGATATCAAACCGCTCTTGATGATTGGTACAGCCATTGGTGGCTTTGGTATTTTGGCGTTATTGCTGGCGCATGATCCATCCTTTGGTTTTATCGCCGTTATGACTTTCACCATTGCTTGGGGCGCGACGTTTAACTTAGTCAATCAGCTCTCACCCATGCTGATGGAACAAACCATCGGTCAACGCAACTTCGGCACGCTACTGGGCGTGGGTAACCTGATTGCTGGTGTGGGTGCCGCGTTCAGCCCTAAGTTGGTCGGTTATTTACTCGACTCATCCGGCTCTTACTCAACCGCCTTGATTCTGTGCGCAGGTTGTATGCTGGGCGCACTGATCCCGATTGCTTTCCAGCATAAACGGGTACCTGTCAGCAATGAGTGACGCGTATGCTGCAGATCAAAAGGACAGCTTAGTGACGCCAACGAGCGATACCACTGTGCTGCTGGATTTGGTGGGACTGGTGTATGCCACCATCAGTGAACAGCAGCCTTGGTCGAGCTTAGCCACAGGTTTACAGCAGCACCTGGACGCTAAAGCTGTGTCCATTACGCTGTATCACTCGCCTGAGCTCAGCCATGACATCCAAGTGATGGCATGCGAGCCAGGCGATCAAGTGGACTGGCTCGCGGTTGAGCGCAGCTACCGTGAGCACTTTGCACATATTGATGCCTTACACCCCAAACAGGTCAAGCCCGGGCAAGTCGTGGTTCTCGACACGCCCATGATTGACCCTGAGTGCGCGGATTACTTTGCTCGCTTAGGTATTTATGGCTCGTTGAGAACCTGCTTTAACGATCCCACCAGCCAAATGCGCTGCTGGGTTGATATTGTGCGCGGCAGCACTCAAGCCGCTAATGCCACATCAGATGCCTACGCTCGCGAGCTGTTAGAAGTCTTAGCCCCGCACTTATCACGTGCGCTGGGTCTGTATGCCAAGTTACAACAACACAAAATGCATCAAGATATTTATGCCATGGGGCTGGATCACTTAGCTTTGGGTTGTTTAATACTCGATGGTCAAGCGCATATTCTTTGCGCGAACCAAGCAGCTAACGATATTCTGCGCCCTGACGTTGGCCTAAGCATCGCTGGCCAACGGCTTTTGGCACAAGATACACAAGTGCAGCATGAGCTCAATCAAGCCATAGACAACGCCATTCAACTGCGTGCCACACCCCAATACAGCGATGAAATGCGCTTGCTGCGCGTCCCCCTGATCGATGGCATGTTACTGGGCTTGCTCGTCACGCCTGCCCCGTGGCTGCCACATTATCAAGGCCAGCATGTCCCGCAAGTGATTATTTACGTGGTGAGCTTAGGCGATACCCGCAACTCTCAGGCTGCAGCGCAATCAACCCACGCCAGCGCGGCAGTGGCACGCTTATTTGGGCTGACCCCACAAGAAAGTAAGTTAGCCTTGCTACTGGCCGCAGGCAGCAGCATGAACGAAGCCGCTGAGCAATTAGGGGTCGCCATTTCAGCAGCCCGTAACTATTCAAAAAATATTTATGCCAAGCTCAATATCCGCGGACAAAACGATCTGATACGCCTGATCTCGAAGAGCTTTGCCTTGCTGCGCTAGCAACCATCAGTACCAACTGGCACTAGCGCACTGCCGCCCCATCTGCGTAGGATCACTGCAACAGCTGACCCTTCGCACTTCAGCATTTTTCTATGAGTTATTGAGGAATACGACATTGGCTTGGAAAAAGTACGCCGACCTGCACGGGGCGCAAGCGCCAGCAAAAAAACTCTATGAAGCCGGCACCGTACCGATTAATTACAGCGCTTGGCCGCTGGAACAACCTGCCACGCAATACGCGGCACTCAATGCGGATATCGATACCGATGTGATAGTGATTGGCGCAGGTTTAGCCGGCTCTTCAGTGGCATTGCATTTAGCTGAACGTGGTATTCGTACTGTGTTGCTGGAAGCGGATCAGCCCGGTGCTGGCGCTTCTGGGCGTAATGCCGGTCATATCCAGCCGTATTTGTCGTCCCTTGAGCCTTTGCAAGACTTCGCTGATGGGGGCCGCAAGTTTCTGGATTACTTCACCAGCCACCGCAATATCATCGTTGATCTGTGCCAAAAGCATGGTATCGCCGCTGACGTGCACCAGCCCGGCATGATTGATGCCGCCAAAAAGCCCAGCGCCGAATTAGATAAAAAGGCCAAACTCTGGCAAGCACAGGGCTACAACATCGACATCATTGGCGCAGACACCTTGCAGCATATGCTGGGTACCGACGTCTACCAGCATGGTTTGTTGTGGCATGAAGGCGGCCAAGTCAACCCTTACCTCTTTACCAATGGCATGGTCACTGCCGCGCTCAATCTGGGTGCGCAAGTTTACGGTGATTCGCGAGTCTTGGCCTGCGAGCCCGTAGGCTCAAACTGGCGCATACGCACCGCACAGGGCAGCGTCACTGCAGGGCAAGTGGTGATCTGTACCAGCGGCCATACGGGTAATGCATTTTTCCCTGAACTGCAGAACACCCACTACCCTTTAGTGGCCTGCGGTATGGCTACGCGCCCCTTGTCTGCTGAGCTACTCGCAGCCATCAACCCCTCGCGCAGTGTATTTACTCAATACCCCGCTGGGCTGTTTCCTATTGTGATTGATGAGCGCAATCGTTTGGTCACCGCCACTATTCCAGGCATGCATAACGCGCAAAATGCCGAGAAATACTTCGCTTATTTTTTACGCTATTTACACCGCACCTTCCCCATCACGCGCAACGCCAATATCACTATGGAATCCTACTGGACCGGGATGACCGCCAACTCATCGCATCATTACGATAAGTGCTACCCCAAGCTCTACCAAGTGGCCAAAGGTGTACACGGCCTGATGAATTTTGGTTCTTGGGGCAACTTACAAGGCCCCATGATGGGTATGAACTTAGCTCACGCCATTGCAGACGGTCGTATCGACGACTGCGTACTGCCGATCGAAAAGCCGCAGGCTGTGCGTTTCCCAAGTTTATTTGAAACTAAAATCCGGCGCACACTCATCCCTATTGCGCGTGTCGCGGATCGTTTTGATCTAACCTAAACAGACTGCACCCGCGCTTTCGTTATCCTCCAGCCACGTATTGCACTTCAGCAAACGGGGCTTTGGGGTGATGGGCCAAGCTTTACCACTTAACGCCAGCTCTTTAATGGCCTTATGCATTTATATTGTTTTTTAACGCAAATAGATCGCACAGCCCCTGTATATGAGCTTGCGTGACCTTTATAAACCTACTGAACACCACTTCTCTCGCAGCTAAATGCTTGATTTCAAAATAAGTTTTGACAGCCTGCAAAATCTGCGTATACTTATCGGCGCGGGATGGAGCAGTTTGGTAGCTCGTCGGGCTCATAACCCGAAGGTCGTAGGTTCAAATCCTGCTCCCGCAACCAGATTAAAAAGCCTTAACTTTCAATGAGTTAGGGCTTTTTTTATGCCTGTCATTCCTGCTTTTAAAACCGCCTAAAAAGCCGCTGTGACACTTCTGTGCCCAAACCGTGCCCTGTGCGTGCCCATTTTTAAATTCCAAGTTTTTAGATACGCTCGATTTTGACCGTAAGCCTTTTTAGGGCACTGCTGTTTTTCATGGGCCGTTAGCCTATATTTACGCGGCTGGGCGTTCATGTGCAAGCTGCAGTTGCATCCGGTATTACCAGCAAAGACTCATGGCGTAGCTCGAAAGCTCAGGGCCTATACGAATTGCGCGATGGTTGGATTAAGCTTCATCACTCTTAGTAAAACGCCCTGTGCGGAGCCGCATGCAGGGTGTTGTAGGGGCTAAGGGCTAGAAGCCCTCAGCGACTCGATTAGCACTTATTATCTTTAAACCATCCGCCATGACTTCTTTTCGGGAGGATTACCCAGCCACCTACAGATAAGTCAGTTTTTATAGCCAATTTTAAACAGCCAGAAACCTAAACACTTCTTGGTTGAAAATATCAGCCTGTTCAATATTTGAGATATGAGAAGCATCAATTTTAAACAGTTGACTATGAGGCACCTTGTTCACTATAAACTGCCCATCTTCAACGGTCGTTACAGGATCCTGCAGACCAGCAATAACGAGCAGAGGAATAGAAATTCGCTCTATGCTTTCACGTAAATCTTCTATTGCTAATGCTTCACAACAGTTGGCATAGCCCATATTGCAGCCAGCAGCTAAATCCGCGCTTAAAGACGCAATAACATCTGCGTTTTCTTTAATAAAGCCCTCAGTAAACCAACGTGATGCAGCTGTAGCAGCAATTGAGTTCAGCCCGTTCTCCCGAACTAAGTTTGCGCGCTCTAGCCATGCTGCAGCCTGACCAATTTTCGCAGCGGTATTACAGACAATGATTTTATTGAAGCGCTCTGCTTTATGTATAGCCAGCCATTGGCCAACTAAGCCACCCATTGATATGCCACAAAAACTTGCTTTTTCTACTTTTAAATAATCAAGTAAGTTAACAACATCTTGCCCAAGCTGACTGACGGTATAAGGGCCATCAGGTGTCGATGAAGCACCGTGTCCGCGAGTGTCATAACAAATTACATAAAAGTCTTTTTTAAAAAACTCAACTTGTGATTTCCACATCGTCAAATTAGTACCCAAGGAATTGGATAGTACTAATGCAGGATGAACTGGATCACCAAATGTTTGGTAATTGAGTGTGACACCGTTTAAATTAAATTCTGACATTTTAATATTCCAACCTCAAACACGCTCAATAATTAAAGCAATGCCTTGTCCTACTCCGATACACATAGAGCACAGAGCATAGCGGCCTTGAGTTACTTCAAGTTCATTCAGTGCTGTGGCAACTAAGCGCGCACCGGATGCCCCCAATGGATGACCAATAGAAATAGCACCGCCATTTGGGTTTACTTTTTCGCTGTCATCCGGCAAACCTAAGTGACGCGTCACCGCTAAAGCTTGTGCAGAAAAAGCCTCATTGAGCTCAATCACATCCATCTGCTCAAGGGTTAGATTGTTTTTTTCAAGTAACTTTTCAATCGCCAGAGCAGGAGCAAAGCCCATAATGCGAGGCTCAACACCCACCACTGTTGCACCGATAATTTTCGCCCGAGCTTTTAAACCATGCTGCACCAGCGCCTCATCTGAGGCAATCAGTAATGCAGCCGCACCATCATTAATACCAGAGGCATTGCCGGCAGTAATTGTTCCATCAGGCTTCACAATCGGTTTAAGTTTTGCCAGGTTCTCCAGCGTGGTAGAAGAGCGCGGGTGCTCATCTTGATTAAAGATAACGGGGTCTGCTTTACGCTGTGGAATCTCTACCGGAACAATTTCATTGGCAAAAAACCCACGCATCTGTGCAGCAGCCGTGCGCTGCTGACTGCGTAAAGCAAATGCATCTTGGTCTTCACGGCTGATATTAAACTGCTCGGCGACATTTTCAGCCGTTTTCGGCATAGTTTCTACGCCATACAGTGCTTTTAGTTGCTGATTAACAAAACGCCAGCCCATCGTACTGTCTTCAATTATTTGGCTACGATCATAGGGCGTACTGGCCTTGCCCATCACAAAGGGTGCACGTGACATGGACTCAACGCCACCAACAATAATCAAGTCAGCTTCACCTGACTTAATGGCGCGTGCCGCGATGGAGATCGCATCTAAAGACGAGCCACATAAGCGATTAATAGTTGTCGCAGGCACGTCACACGGCAAGCCTGCTAATAATGCAGACATGCGTCCAACGTTACGGTTATCTTCACCAGCTTGGTTAGCACAGCCATACACCAAGTCATCAACCTGCTGCCAATTCACAGAGGGATTGCGCTTCATCAATGCTTTAAGTGGAAGAGCGCCCAAATCATCGGCACGAATTGACGCTAAACTTCCAGCATACCGTCCAAAAGGGGTTCGGATTGCGTCCACAATATATGCATTTTTCATTTTGATTAACATCCTCGGCTTGCTAAAACATTTAGAAGCATCTGTGAGCTGGGGCACAGGCTTTTATTGAATAAAACCATTCAACTTATAGGTGCAGCTTAAGCAGTGGCATCAACTAATTCAGCTCCGGTCATAGACTGAAGCTCTGCAAAGCTTAAGCCTGCAACTTTCTCGACTACCACTAAACCTTTATCAGTGACATCAATCACACACAGGTCAGTATAAATACGGTCAACACACCTCAAGCCTGTTGCAGGATAGGTCAGTTCACTAACCAATTTAGGCTCGCCGTGTTTAGTGACATGATCAGTGGTTACAAATACTTTTTTTGCACCAACAGCTAGATCCATTGCCCCGCCCACAGCAGGGATAGCATCGGGTGCGCCTGTATGCCAATTGGCTAGATCACCATTTTGTGCAACTTGGAATGCTCCAAGAACACAAATATCCAAGTGTCCGCCACGCATCATGGCAAAGGAGTCACCATGATGGAAAAAAGCACCACCGTTGAGCATTGTGACAAACTCTTTACCGGCATTAATCAGTTCTGGATCTTCATCTCCTGCAGCAGGAGGTGGACCAAATGCAAGCAAACCATTTTCCGAGTGCAAGAAAACTTCTTTATCTTCGGGTAAGTAGCTAGCAATTTTTGTTGGTAAGCCAATCCCCAAGTTGACGTAAGCACCCTCAGGAATATCTTGGGCAACACGCTCGGCAATTTGATCACGCGTTAATTTGATGTAGCTCATTTATTTACTCCAGTTCCTATTAAGATTTAGGTTAAATTTGTACGACGTGTTGAACAAAAATTCCTGGAGTAACAATATGCTCAGGATCCAGAGCACCCAGTTCAACCACCTCTTGAACTTGAGCAATACTCACATCAGCAGCCATGGCCATAATCGGTCCAAAATTACGGGCTGATTTGCGATACACCAAGTTGCCCCAGCGATCGCCTTTATAGGCTTTGATTAAAGCAAAGTCGGCTCGGATTGGGTTTTCCAAGACGTAATCTTTACCTTCATGATTTAACACAGGCTTACCTTCAGCCAGAATTGTGCCAAAACCTGTTGGCGTGTAGATAGGACCCAGCCCCATCCCCGCAGCTTGAATTCTGCAGGCTAAGTTACCTTGAGGAACAAGCTCTAACTCAATTTTACCCGCACGGTATAACTCATCGAATACCCATGAGTCTGATTGACGAGGAAAAGAACAAATAATTTTGCGTACTGCACCGGCTTTTAACAGCCTAGCTAAACCGTAATCACCGTTACCCGCGTTATTATTTACAATAACTAAGTCTTTAATGCCTAACTCAATTAAGCCATCAATTAACTCTGCTGGCTGACCTGCTGTTCCAAAACCACCAATCATGATGGTTGAGCCATCTTTAATCTGTGAAAGCGCTTCGATTAAAGAAGCTGAAGTTTTATCAATCATAATGCTTCCCAAAAAATAATTTTAAGTACGTGTTAAATTTTTGAGCTTTACTCTGAATGAAGTGTATCAACCACTATCGAAATCACTCTTATGATCTACAGCGACATACCCACAATGCGGGCATATCGCTGTGCGCAAAAACTCAGACGCGATGAGGCTCAATTTCTGTATATTTCATCAACTGCATCTTTTTATTTTTATAATCAGCTAAAACTGTATTTTAAAATACTAAATATCGTTGTCACGGATAGAAGATGGGTGGCGATTTAACGGCATAACCTCAATATCCATATAAGGGAAAAGCGGTAAGCCTTGTAATAAGTTATGCAACTCCTCATTACTCTCCACATCAAACACACTAATATTTGAATACTGGCCAGAAATTCTCCACAGGTGACGCCATTTACCTTGCTTTTGTAGATCCTGAGCATAGGCTTTCTCTTTTACCTTAATCGCATTGATTTTTTCTTCATCAATATCTAAAGGAATATTTACATCCATACGTACGTGAAAAATCATAAAAACTCCAAATTTAATTTAATAGTTATTTAAAACGCAAATTATCAATTTTATTTTCATCTAGCTCAATGCCCATTCCAGGTGCACTTGGAACAATGAGCTCGAAATTTTCATATTGAAGTGGCGCTTTTAAAATTTGCTCAGTGAGCAGCAAAGGACCAAACAGTTCGGTTCCATAAGCTAAGTTTTCAAAAGTAGAAAACACATGTGCAGAAGCAATGGTACCCACAGGGCCTTCAAGCATAGTACCGCCATACAAATCGATACCTGCAAGCTGTGCTAAGCGAGCGACTTCACAACTTTCTAGAAGCCCCCCTGACTGAGCAATTTTCACCGCAAAGACTGAAGCAGCATGTGCTTTTGCTAATCGATAGGCTGACTCTGGCCCTGTAAGTGACTCATCAGCCATAATAGCGATATCAAACTTACGTGTAAGACGCGCCATAGCCTCATCATTTTCAGTCGTGCAAGGCTGTTCTATCAGATCAATCCCACCCGCCTGAAGAAGTTGAATACCTTTATTCGCCTCGAGTTCAGTCCACGCTTGGTTGAGGTCAACACGAATGGAAACATCTGCACCGAGCGCCTGCTTAATAGCAAGGACATGCTCAACATCTTCTTCTACAGTACGTGAGCCTATTTTCAGCTTAAATATATTATGTCTTTTAGACTTCAACATCTGCTGCGCTTCAGCGATATCTTTTTCTGTATCGCCCGATGCTAAAACCCACAACACCGGGATGCTATCACGCAAGCGTCCACCTAAAACTTCACTCAAAGGTAAACCCAGTCGCTGTGCATGAATATCCAGTAATGCAGTTTGAATCGCACATTTAGCAAAGCGATTACCTTGGATATTCTTTTTAATAGCCTGCAGTGTTTGCGCTAAATTTGCTGCAGGCAAGGATTTCATCAGCGGAATAAAATAACTTTCAATATTTGCCTTGATGCTCTCAGGGCTTTCAGCGCCATAACCCAGACCACCAATCGTTGTTGCCTCACCCCAACCGACAACGCCATCATCAGTTGTCACCTTGACTAAAACCAATGTTTGCGTGTGCATTGTGGCCACAGCCATTCTGTGCGGACGAATCGTTGGAATCTGGACCAGTAATGTTTCTATATTTTTATACATAACTCGCCTACATATCTTGCGGTGCATATTGACTGCCTATACTCTAATAGAATATTTTTACTGCTGTCTAACACTTATTCAGCATCTTTTTATACTTAAAAGGTATACAGCCATGGAACTGAGGCACTTAAAATACTTTGTGGCTGTCGTTGAAGAGCAGAGCTACACAAAAGCGGCTGCACGCCTCTTTATTTCACAGCCTCCCTTGAGCCGCCAAATACAAAATTTAGAGCTAAAACTAGGCGTACAGCTCTTTGAGCGCGGTAGTCGGCCTTTAAAAACAACGGAAGGGGGGCAGTTTTTGTATCTGCATGCCATAAAACTTTTAGCTAATGCAGAAGAAATAAAAACCATGACACAGCGTGTTGGTACTGCAGAGAAAACATTAACAATTGGTTTTGTTGGCTCACTGCTCTATGGCCTACTACCAAAGACAATCTATTTGTTCCGCCAGCAGCAGCAGCAGCTTAAGCTTGAACTGATAGAAATGAACACAAAGCAGCAAATCGATGCTTTAAAGGAAGGGAAAATTGATGTTGGGTTTGGGCGTCTAAGAATATCAGATCCTGCAATACGCCGTATTTTACTTAGAGATGAACCATTAATGGTTGCGGTGCACTCACAGCACCACCTTGCTAGCGCGCAAAATGGCTTGTACTTATCAAGCTTAGTTGATGAAAATTTATTTATTTTCCCTAACCACTCTAAGCCTAATTTCTCAACTCAAGTACGTAGTATTTTTTATGAGCACGGCCTCGATCCAAGCAATCTCATAGAGATCCGCGAGGTGCAGTTAGCTTTAGGTTTAGTCGCAGCGGATGAAGGCATTTGTATTATCCCACAGAGCGCTAGAGCTATTCAGATCCCCAACTTAAAGTTTATCCCACTTTTAGATAGCGCTGCGGTCAGTCCAATATTTTTAGCGGTGCGCAATATGGATGAGAATGCAAATATACGTTCACTTTTGGATTGCATATATCAACTCTACGACCAAGAATCCATTGTTTACGATCGTAAAGTGATCTGACATATTGAATACTGAACTTCTCATAAATCAATTTGACTTCACGCCGACCTCAATAGCTGCACGTTAAGTGCTTAAGGTAAGATGAGTTATGTGGGCTGCTGTGGATAACAGTTCAGCCGCTGAACTCTTTGCGCAAGATCAACGTGATCGAATAATAAATCCACAACTGCTGCGAGTCGCAATAACTTTTATTGGGACAATCTCTAAGTTCTATATTCGCATTCATTAAACTGTCATCTAATCCCCTTAGTATTCAACCCATCGGATGGCGCAGGCTTCCGTGCTGGCACACCAGTGTCAGTTCAGTTGGGTGAATCAATCGGAGATATTCATGACCGTGAAAATAAAAGCACTGGCGACAGCCATCAGTCTTTGTACCGCATTTGCAACATTTCCTGCGAACGCAGCAGTGGATGCCGCGCTGCCAGACTACGAGCGTGCCAGTGGTATTTCAGGCAACTTGACCAGTATTGGTTCCGACACACTGGCGAACCTGATGACACTCTGGGCACAAGAATTTAAAAAGAACTACCCCAATGTGAACATTCAGATCCAAGCAGCAGGCTCTTCGACCGCACCGCCAGCACTGGCAGAAGGCACAGCCAATATGGGCCCCATGTCGCGGATGATGAAAGACAGCGAAATTCAAGCCTTTGAAGAACGTCACGGTTACCGCCCCACTGCGGTCCCTGTTGCGATTGATGCGCTGGCCGTCTATGTGCATAAAGACAATCCCATTGAAGGGCTGACGATTGAGCAAGTGGATGCGATTTTCTCTTCCACGCGCCGCTGCAGCACCGCCGCAGATGTCACCCGCTGGGGCGATTTGGGCTTAACCGATGCATGGGCTGATCGTCCGATTCAGCTTTATGGCCGCAACTCAGTGTCCGGCACCTACGGTTACTTTAAAGACAATGCCCTGTGTAAAGGCGACTTTAAAAATAACGTGAATGAACAGCCAGGTTCGGCTTCAGTAGTGCAATCGGTATCCTCCTCACTGAATGCCATTGGTTATTCTGGGATTGGCTACCGCACCTCATCCGTACGAGCAGTGCCCTTAGCAGCTAAAGCCGGCCAGCCGTTTATTGAAGCCACTCCAGAGCAAGCCGCATCGGGCGATTTCCCTCTCGCGCGCTACCTCTATGTGTATGTGAATAAGCGCCCTAACCAAACCTTAGCGCCGCTCGACCGTGAGTTTGTAAAACTGATGCTCTCCAAGCAAGGTCAGGAAGTTGTCAATCGCGACGGTTATGTGCCCTTGCCAGCCACAGTGGTTACAAAACTGCATACAGATCTCGAGCTTTAAGCGCTGCATTTACAGATCTACAAAAGGGGCTTCGGCCCCTTTTTCTATTTGTCATTTAACTGTCACACAAACGTCTTAAAGTACCTCTAACGTTTCGTTCAAGGGTCAGGCAATGCAGGATATATCGTCGCTATTAGAGCAGGAACTGAACAGTCCGCGCATGCGTACTCGTCGTAAATTGCGCGCATGGAAAGATCGGCTAGCACGGCGAGCCATTGCGCTGGGCGGTTTAAGTGTGATTGCCGCGATCACGCTGATTTTCTTTTATCTGCTCTATGAAGTGATGCCGCTGTTTAAAAGCGCCACTATTCAACATGAAAGCAGCTTTGCATTGCAGGAGCCCGCGCGCTCGAGCAACATTCTGACCTTGTTCACCGAAGAGCAGAATGAAATTGCCGCACTCCTGACGGAGAACGGTAAGTTACTCTTTATCAATGCACACAATGGGCAGCCGCTGTCTGAGCAGCAGCTGCCCTTGCACGATGCGGCAATCACTAGTCTAAGAGTCAAAACACCGGGCGATGACACGCTGTTGCTCGGTCTGAGCAATGGTCAAGCCATCGCTATTGATACCACTTTTAAAGTTGAATTTGATCCTGAAGGGCAACGCTTAGGGGTCAAACCCCGTGTCACTCAGCTGTTTAACGGCCAAGCGCTGCAACTGGATCCCCAGCAACGACCGCTTAAGTATATTACTCAGCAAAGATCACCCGAGGGCATGTTGCTTGCCGGCCTTGTCGATGAGGGTCAGATTGTCATGACCTTGCTCAGCCAGCGCACCAACTTTATCAGTGGCGAAGTGCAGGAATCTCTGCAGCCCATCGACTTTCCCAGTAGCACGGCTTATCAGCGTTTGCTGATTGCGCCCGACCACCATTATATTTTTGCGCTGCGCAACAGTGGTCGTCTCGATGTGTATGACTCGCGTAATCTTGACAATATTCAGCTCTCACACACCGTACCATTAGTGGAGCCAGGACAAGAGGTCACGCAGATGATCTTCCAACTGGCGCAGCAATCATTACTTGTCGGTGACTCACAAGGACAGATCACTCAGTTCTTTATGGTGCGCGATGAGCATAACCTGCAGCAGTTGACTAAAATCCGCACCTTAAAATTAGGTGATGCGCCGATTCAAGTACTGGAAGCCGAACAACGTCGCAAAGGTTTTGTGGCGATTGATAACACCGGCCGCGTGGGCATCTTTAATACCACCGCAGAAAAGACCGCCATTGATCAGCCGCTGCTACAAGGTGAGCCGCTACTGGCGGCCCTTGCCCCACGCGCATCGATGTTATTAGTACAGGATGCGCAAGGCGTGTTTCAGCGTTACGCCATTGATAATCCACACCCAGAGACCTCAATGAAATCACTCTGGGGTAAAGTCTGGTACGAGGGCTACAACGAGCCACAATACACTTGGCAGTCGTCATCCGCTTCGACTGAATTTGAGCCGAAATTCAGTCTGACACCTTTGGCCTTTGGCACACTGAAAGCCGCGTTTTATGCGATGTTGCTATCTGTGCCGCTGGCTGTATGTGGCGCGATGTATACCGCCTATTTTATGGCCCCTGCTGTACGCCGCAAGATCAAACCCGTCATTGAGTTGATGGAAGCTTTACCTACCGTCATCTTAGGTTTCTTTGCCGGTTTATTCCTTGCGCCCTTTATGGAAACCCATCTGCCTGGCGTATTTGCCGTATTACTGCTGCTGCCGCTCGGCATCGTCACCTTTGCCTTTGCTTGGGCGCAGCTGCCTGACCGGGTGCGTGATTTCGTACCTGACGGCTGGCATGTGGTGATCTTAATTCCATTAGTCATTGTACTGGCGTGGTTATCCTTTAGCTTAAGTCAGCCGCTGGAACTGTGGCTGTTCAATGGCGATATGCGCAGTTGGCTGAGTAATGATCTCGGGGTTAATTTTGACCAACGTAATGCCATGGTGGTGGGTTTCGCCATGGGTTTCGCGGTAATTCCAACGATTTATTCCATTGCCGAAGACGCCTTATTTGGCGTGCCGAAATCCTTAAGTCATGGCTCTTTAGCCCTGGGTGCAACGCCCTGGCAAACCCTAGTCAGAGTAGTGTTACCCACCGCCAGCCCAGGGATATTTTCTGCGGTGATGATCGGCATGGGTCGTGCCGTCGGCGAGACCATGATTGTCTTAATGGCCACCGGTAATACGCCAATTATGAATGCCAATATCTTTGAAGGCATGCGCACCTTAGCAGCGAATATCGCCGTAGAAATGGGCGAGTCGGCGCTCGGCAGTAGTCATTACCGTATTTTATTTCTGGCAGCCTTGGTGCTGTTCTTATTTACCTTCGTGGTTAACACCTTGGCTGATCTGGTGCGACAACGACTGCGTAAAAAATACAGCACGCTGTAATACAGCACAGGCACAGATTTAGGAGCTGAAGATATGAAGATTTCGCTAAAAAAATGGGTGGCCACGGGCAGCCCTTGGGTGTGGCTGAATGCCGGCGCTGTAGCCATCAGCGTGGTGCTGGTGTTGGGCTTACTCGGTGTGATCACCTCGCGTGGCTTGGTGCACTTTTGGCCAGCCAGTTTGCAAGAATACCAATTTACCGACAGCCAAGGCGCGCAGATGACCGTACTTGGCGAGCGTGTTCAACGCGAGCAAGTCACCGCTGAGCAGATTCGTAATGCTGGACTGCCTGTACCCGAGGGTCAGGAGATCCTCGATCGCCAGCTGATTAAAGTCGGTAACCGCGAAGTCTACGGTTCGGACTTTCGCTGGGTATTAGAGCATCAACTGAGCGAGCTAGATTACCCAAAAAATGCGGTTGCACTTGAGCGACGCGAGTGGGGTAATTTCTATGGCTACATTATGGGCATCAAAGAAAATGGTGAGTTGATTGCCGAGCAAACCCAAACTGAAAATCAACTCTGGGATGAGGTGTTGCGCAGAACTGAGCGCGCCACTGGGATTTATCAGAAGATCAAAGATTTAGAAAGCGGTGCCATTGGTGCGATCAACTATAAGCTGGAGCAGTTGCGTTTAGAAGAGCGCAGCTTGCAACTCAGCGGGCATGATACGCCACAAAATATGGCGGAACTGCAGGCTAAAAAAACCATATTACAAGCTGAGTACGCCACTGAAGAAGCTGAACTGATGGCGCTGTATACGCCTTTTAAGCGCGATTCCTTAGTATTAGTCACAGCCGATGGCCAGCACAAAGAAGTCAATTTCAGTGAAATCGTGCGTCTGTACCAGCCCAATTCGCTGAGCCTACTCGAGAAGATCCAACACTATATTCTTAAGCTGGTTGAGTTTGTCTCCGATGACCCGCGTGAAGCCAATACTGAAGGGGGTATTTTTCCAGCGATCTTTGGCACCGTACTGATGGTGATGATTATGTCGCTGATCGTTACGCCGTTCGGGGTGATTGCTGCAGTGTATTTACGTGAGTACGCCAGCCAAGGTGCGATCACGCGGATTATTCGCATTGCTGTGAATAACCTTGCCGGTGTGCCATCGATTGTGTATGGCGTGTTTGGTTTAGGCTTTTTTGTCTACTTTTTGGGCGGTAATTTAGATCAGCTGTTTTACGCGCCAGCACTGCCCTCGCCGACCTTTGGTACGCCAGGCTTACTCTGGGCGTCGTTAACCTTAGCCTTACTGACACTGCCGGTGGTGATTGTAGCTACTGAAGAAGGTTTATCACGCATCCCCCGTTCTGTGCGCGAAGGCTCGCTGGCGCTGGGTGCAACGAAGTTTGAAACTTTGATGCGCGTGGTGATCCCTATGGCCAGTCCCGCGATGATGACCGGTGTCATCCTTGCCGTGGCACGCGCTGCCGGTGAAGTGGCACCGCTGATGTTAGTCGGCGTGGTCAAGCTGGCACCCAATTTACCTTTGGATATGAACGCCCCCTTCCTGCACTTGGAGCGCAAATTTATGCACTTAGGTTTCCACATTTATGATGTCGGTTTTCAAAGCCCGAATGTCGAAGCCGCGCGTCCACTGGTGTATGCCACTGCGTTAATGTTGGTGGTGGTGATTGCCGTGCTCAACCTGACCGCCATCAGTATTCGTAACCGTCTACGCGAAAAATTCCGCGCGCTGGATATGTAATTGATTCTTTATTTTATAGAAAGGCAGCCCTTATGAACTCGACCACAAACGCTTCACATGCGATGAAATTCAGTGCGCTGGGTCGGCAATCGCAGCAGCTGAGCTTAGCCAATGAGACGCCCTGTATTGAGGTGAACGATATGCACCTCTACTACGGCAACAGTAAAGCGCTCAATGGCATCACCATGCAAATCCCGAAAAAACGCATTACCGCCTTTATCGGCCCATCGGGCTGCGGTAAATCCACTTTGCTGCGCTCATTTAATCGCATGAATGATTTAGTCGATGGCGTGCGTATTGAAGGCGAAGTCACCATTGATGGCCATGATATTTACGCCAAAGGCGTGGATGTCGCCGACTTACGCCGCCGCGTGGGTATGGTGTTCCAAAAACCCAATCCATTCCCTAAAACTATTTATGAAAACGTTGCCTATGGCCTGCGTATTCAAGGGATTAAAAATAAGCGTTTACTGGATGAAACAGTTGAGTGGGCGCTGCGCTCAGCAGCGATTTGGGATGAAACCAAAGACCGCTTACATGAGTCCGCCCTGGGTATGTCCGGCGGTCAGCAGCAGCGTTTAGTAATTGCGCGCACCATTGCAGTCAAGCCGGAAGTGTTACTGCTGGATGAACCCGCATCGGCCTTGGACCCTATTTCCACCTTAAAAATCGAAGAGTTGCTCAACGATTTAAAGGATCGTTTTACCATTGTCATCGTCACCCACAATATGCAACAAGCCGCGCGCGTGTCCGACTACACTGCGTTTATGTATATGGGCCAACTGCTGGAATTTAACAACACCGATACCTTATTTACCAATCCAGCCAACAAACAAACCGAAGACTATATTACCGGGCGTTATGGCTAAGCATTGTTGTTCAGTTCATACGGAAGCGGGCTATGCCCGCGCTAGCTCTCTTTATTAGCAGGTTAATTTTATGAAAATCAATCCCGACAGCCACAGCACGCATATTTCTCAGAAGTTTAACCAAGAGCTGGAAGAAATCCGTAGCCAGCTCCTAGAAATGGGCGGCATAGTTGAGCAGCAGGTGAAAGATGCCGTGCAATCCTTACTCGATGGCGATACAGATTTAGCCACGCACGTGCGCGCCAAAGATCAGCAGGTCAATCAACTGCAATTAGATATTGATGAGTACTGCACACAAATCCTCGCGCGCCGTCAGCCGGCGGCTTCGGACTTACGTTTAGTGCTGGTGGTGATTCGCGCTACGGCAGACTTAGAGCGCATTGGTGATGAGGCCAGCAAAGTCGCCCGCGCCACGTTAAAGCTGGCTGAAGAAGGGGCTTCGCCACGCGGTTATATTGAAGTGCGCCATCTGGGCAATCATGTGCGGCAGATGGTGCAAGATGCCCTCAATGCCTTTGCCCGCTTTGATAGCACCAAGGCGCTGGCCGTCTTGCGTGAAGATGAAAATGTCGATCTAGAATACCGCTCAGCCACACGTGCCTTGATCACTTTTATGATGGAAGACCCACGCGCCATTTCGCAAGTGATGAGCATTATGTGGGTGCTGCGTTCATTAGAACGCGTCGGTGATCACGCCAGCAACTTGGCAGAATATGTGATCTATTTAGTTGAAGGCCAAGACGTGCGCTACACCGACATTGATCAGATCGAAGCCGCCATTGCTCAGCGTGGACGTACGGTTCAAGCGAATAACTAGAGGTTAAGCCTGTGCGTTATACCTGCGGTGTCAGCGATCATACGCGACAGATCACGGCTTACACCGCCTCCCCCAGCAAAGTTTGGCTCAGCGGGAAGCAACAGGTAAAACAACTGCCCTGCTCTGCACTGCTACTGATTTTTAAACGGCCTTGATGACGTAGCAGTACATGCTTGACAATCGCTAACCCTAAGCCTGTACCGCCAGTTTGACTGGAGCGACTGCCGTCCACACGGTAAAAACGTTGAGTGAGAAACTTGAGGTGCTTGCTATCAATCCCCGGCCCATTATCTTTAACCTCAAGATAAGCTCCGTCTTCATCGTGATACCAGCGCAACTCAATCGTGCTGCCCTGCGGCGTGTATTTGACTGCGTTAAACACCAGATTTGAGAATGCACTGCGCAATTCATGGGCTGCACCGCGCAAGTACAACTGCATATCGGCATGGATCAAAATAGTGTGCTGATGATCAGATAAAGCCAAGGCATCCACACGAATAGCATCCAATAGCTCAGCGATATGGATCGGCTCAACTTCGGCTTTAAAGTCACTGGTTTCGAGACGCGATAACGCCAGCAAATCAGCCACCAAATGTTCCATACGTGTGGATTGCTGAGTCATTAAGGCTAAGCCGCGCTGCCATTGCGCCGGCAGTTCGTCAGCATAATCACTGAAGGTTTCTAAATAACCCGATAGCACAGTCAGCGGCGTGCGTAATTCATGTGAAACATTGGCGATAAAGTCTTGGCGCATGCGCTCCAAGCGCTTAATTTTACTGCAGTCACGCACCAGCAGTAGGCGATCATTCTCGCCAAACAAAGTGATTTGATATTCTAAAAAACGCTCCTCATCTAAATGTGAGGGCAACACCAAGGGCTCAAGATAGTTTTGGCTGTCATAATAATCAACAAACTGCGGATTGCGCAGTAGGTAAGTAATCGGCTGGCCACGATCACTGCTGGGCGATAATCCTAAGAGCTTTTCAGCCGCATGATTCCACCACTCTAAATCCCCCTTGTGATCAATCATCACGACGCCATCGCTCAAGGCCTGGCTAGAGTTTTGAATACGCTCAAGCAGTTGTGCCAGCTGATTCTGATCCGCTTTCTGCCGGCGCTGATAGTGATAAATCCCATCAAACACTTCGCCCCACAGCCTCTTAGCTTCAGGCGGCGCATCATCTGGCGCTTGCAGCCAACGCACTAAACGCTGTAATTGCCAGATATGCCGGCCGAGCAATAGTAACAGCGCACCGGCCGCCCCCAATGCCGGTCGATCCCAGCAATAACCCAACAATGCGCCCAGCAGCACGCAACCAACCAGACGCAGTATCTCTGCTCGCAATAACCGCTTCATAAATAACTGCAGACCTTAAGTGGCTTACACTTGCGTTGAAAATCGATAGCCCATACCGCGCACTGTTTGCACCAGATGCCCATGTTTCGGGCCTAAAGCAAGGCGCAAGCGCCGAATATGCACATCAATTGTACGCTCTTCAATGTACACATTACCGCCCCAGACCTGATCCAGTAACTGACTGCGACTGTAAGCACGTTCAGGATGGGTCATAAAAAACTGCAGTAAACGAAACTCAGTCGGGCCAATCTCTAACGCCACACCATCCGAGCTGACACGATGGCTGGCAGGATCTAAGCACAAGCCTTCAACCTCAATGGGCTGATCAACACCTGCACTGCTCGTGCGGCGCAGCACCGCTTTTAAACGCGCTATCAGCTCACGCGGTGAAAAGGGCTTGGTCATATAATCATCCGCACCCGCCTCAAGGCCTTGTACTTTATTATCTTCTTCACTACGAGCAGTCAGCATAATAATTGGAATATCTGCACAAGCAGGCTCACGCTTCAACCGTCGCGCCAATTCAATGCCGCTGACATCAGGCATCATCCAATCCAATAAAACAATATCGGGCTGGTGATCGACAATCAAGGCATGCGCAACCTGTGCGTTTTCTGCTTCTAAACACTGATAACCCGCCATCTGCAGCGCCACTGCAATCATCTCTCGAATCGGAGCTTCGTCATCCACAATGAGTACAGTTTTACTGATCATGCGTTAACCCTACCGTCCATGTTGAAATATGTCAGACATATTACAACGCTTATAGATGACAAAATGATGACATTGGCAATTCACTGCTTGCCTCAACATAACCACACCTCTTTCGCGTTATTCAGGACAGTCCTTTTTACCCCTGCTAAACTTGCCGTCTAATCAATAGCCAACCGACTCGATATAGAGTCGCCCGCGCCCGACTGCCACCTGCACTCAGCGATCTGGATAAATTATGCTTAAAAGAATGCAACAAGAATGGTTTTTTAATATACGTGGTGACATTTTATCTGGCTTGGTGGTTGCCCTCGCACTGATTCCTGAGGCAATTGCGTTTTCGATTATTGCCGGTGTCGACCCTAAAGTCGGCTTATATGCCTCATTTTGTATTGCGGTGATTATCGCCTTTGTCGGTGGCCGCCCGGGAATGATTTCTGCTGCCACTGGCGCGATGGCTTTATTAATGGTCACCCTAGTTAAACAGCACGGCCTAGAGTATTTACTCGCCGCGACCTTGTTAACTGGGGTGCTGCAAATCACCATTGGCTATTTAAAGCTGGGCGGACTGATGCGTTTTGTCTCCAAGTCGGTGGTGACCGGCTTTGTGAATGCTCTGGCCATTTTAATTTTTATCGCCCAATTGCCGCAACTGACTGATGTGACCTGGCATGTCTATGCGGTGACCGCTGCGGGCTTGGGTATTGTTTATCTATTCCCGCTGATTCCAAAAATCGGTAAAGCTGTACCTTCCACGCTGATTTGTATTGCCACCCTCACCTTTGCCTCGGTTTATTTGGGCTTAGACGTGCGTACTGTCGGTGATATGGGCCAACTGCCAGATACCTTACCGATCTTTCTTTGGCCGGATGTACCGTTAAATCTCGAAACCTTATGGATTATTCTGCCCTACGCCTTGGCGCTCTCTATTGTCGGTTTACTGGAGTCCTTGATGACTGCCAATATCATTGATGAGCTGACTGACACTAAACATGACCGCGACCAAGAGTGTAAAGGCCAAGGTATTGCCAATATTGGTGCCGGTTTACTCGGCGGTATGGCTGGTTGCGCAATGATTGGTCAGTCAGTGATTAATATTAAATCCGGTGGCCGTGGGCGTTTATCGACTTTTTGTGCCGGTTTTTTCCTATTGATTATGGTGGTGTTCTTAAGCGATTGGATTAAACAAATCCCGATGGCTGCGCTGGTTGCGGTGATGATTATGGTGTCGATTGGCTCCTTCTCTTGGAGCTCAGTACGTGACTTTAAAAAGCATCCGCTCTCAACCAATATTGTCATGTTAACCACAGTTGCCGTGGTGCTTTATACCCATAACTTAGCGCTGGGTGTCTTGGCCGGCGTGCTGTTATCGGCGTTATTCTTCGTCAATAAAATCAGCCGCTTAATGATTGTTAAGCAAGAGTCGAGTGCAGCTGAATTACGCTATCAGGTGATTGGCCAAGTGTTTTTCGCCTCTGCTGAGAAACTCTTTGCCTCGTTTGACTTCTCTTATGCAGCCGATAAGGTGGTGATTGATTTAACCCGCGCGCATTTTTGGGATATCACCGCCGTGGCAGCTTTAGATCAGATTGTGATTAAGTATCAACGCTTGGGTGCGCAAGTGAGCTTAATTGGTATCAATGAAGCCAGTAAAACCGTGATTGATAAATTTGGTGTGCACAGTGATGCGCACACTGCCACAACCTTAAGTAATGAGCACTGAGGACTACAGCATGCAAAAAATATTAGCCTGCATTGATGAATCAACCTGGTCCACCAGCGTGCAAGACGCGGCTATTTGGGCCGCTCAGCAGCTCAGCAATCCGCTTACTTTTCTGCACAGCATTGAAAAGCAGCACCTGCCGAACAGCCAAGATTTATCCGGTGCCATTGGTCTTGGTGCACGCTCAAAACTACTCAATGAAATTGCCACGCTGGATGAATTACGCGCCAAAGTGGCCTTACAACTGGGTAAAGAATTACTGGCTACAGCTGAAACTAAAGCCCTAGCAGCGGGCTGCAGCCAGGTAACGACAGAGCAACGTCACGGTGAATTTATTGATAATTTACTGGCTCTAGAAAACACAGCTGGCCTGATTGTTATGGGTCACTCGGGCAGTAAAACAGATAAAAAGCTCTCTATCCTCGGCACCCATGTCGAAAGTCTGCTACGCCGCATCAACACGCCCGTGCTGATTACTCCGCATGATTTCACGGCACCGCAAAGCTTTATGTTGGCTTACGATGGCCGCGCTACCACTGAAGCTGCTTTAGAGCATATTTTAACCAACACACTCTTAAGCGGACTCAGCTGTCATCTGGTGACTATTAAAAACAAACACCCTGATCAGCAAGAAAAATTCCAAGCAGCAACTCAGCGCTTACAGGATGCAGGCTTTAAGGTCACGGCCAGCTATTTAGCAGGCAATATCTCTCAGCAGCTAGCCGCTTACCAGCAAGAGCATGGTATTGATTTGATCGTCATGGGCGCCTTTGCCAGTCCGCGTTTACGTCAGTTCTTTTTAGGCAGCAACACCTTAAAAATGCTAGAAAACAGCCAGATACCTATTTTAGTCATGAAGTAACCCTACAACTCTCTCCCACACTCAGCGCTGACCTAAGCGCTGAGTGCCTGTTATTACCCAGCACTGCGCCTGCGGCAAAAAAACTGACACAAGTCAAAACATCTGCACCTATAGCCTTACTCTATCAAGGCAATCAATATATAACTATTTATAATACTTTTTAACATGCTATATTAGTCCCAAGTTAAGCAAACAACCAAGGAGTCACATCATGCAAACGACTGATACTGCAGTTTACGGCTTACCACGTTTAAACGAGCGTGCACCAGAATTTAAAGCACCAACCACTGATGGCGTGAAGTGCTTAGATGATTATAAAGGTAAGTGGCTGGTGTTGTTCTCACACCCTGCTGACTTTACTCCAGTGTGTACCACTGAGTTCGTAGCGTTCGCTAAAGCAGCACCAGAATTCAACAAACGCAACTGCGAGTTATTAGGTTTATCTATTGATAGCACCCACTCGCACATTGCTTGGATGCGTAACATCGAAGAAAAATTCGGCGTTAAAATTCCATTCCCAATTATTGATGACCTGAAAATGGATGTAGCACGTGCTTACGGCATGATCCACCCAGGCGCTGCAGACACTGCAGCAGTGCGTGCAACCTTTATCATTGACCCCAATGGTATTTTGCGCGCCATGGTTTACTACCCCATGAGCAACGGTCGTTTGATCGAAGAGTTCTTGCGCTTGTTGGATGCACTGCAAACCAGTGACGAGCACAAAGTTGCTACGCCAGAAGGCTGGAGACCGGGTGATCGCGTGATCGTACCACCAGCAGCGACTGCCGCTGAAGCCGATGCGCGCGTTAAATCAGGTGAGTACGAGTGTGTTGATTTTTACTACTGCACTAAGCAGTTGTAAAACGCAGTCGCCTTAAGGGTTAAGACGCTGTGTAAAGCTCCACTATCTATCTAGGTAGTGGAGCTTTTTTGGCTTTGGCTTTATCAATCAAGTGCAGCATGCTCTGTGCAGCTCTAATCAAAAGCATATGAACGCTGCATTTCTGCAAGGGAGATTCACCATGCTTAGACGCGATCCTCAACAGCCTTGGCATCCAAGCTATTGGCTGGCTGCACTTGGCGCGGGCGGTCTGTCCGTATCTTTCTTTATGTACTTGATGTGGATGGTGCCGCATGCGGGCTTTCCCATGCCCACTTGGCAACATCTTCTCGCCGCACTGCAAGGCACAGTTGAATTACCTGCAGGTGTGCGTCCGTTAGCGATGCTCGCCGTCACCGCTATGCTGTTATTAGCACTGTTGCACTTCACGTTGGTTATTTGGAATCTACGCGAGCAAAGCGCGGCGAAGAAAACCGAGCGTTACGCTGATTGGCTAAACTCGCCCAATGAAGTACAGCTGATGACACAGCCATTGACCTTAGCTATGACCGTTAACGTGTGCTTTGCTTTGGGTGCTGTATTAGTGCCGAATTTATGGTCGGTGGTGGAGTATTTATTTCCTTTAGCCCTGCTCTCGTTTGCCTTGCTGGGCGTGTGGGCGCTGCGTATTTATGGGCGTTATTTAAGCCGTATGCTGGTCAAGGGTGGTTATCGCAGCGATGAACACAACCACTTATCACCACTGATTGCGGTCTTTACTTTTGCCATGCTCTCGGTGGGGTTTTCTGCGCCTGCCGCAATGTCGCATATTTCTGCCATTGCTATGTTGGCCGGTACCTTATCTATTCTGTTTTTAATGGTCGCGTTAATCACCGGCTTGCTGGTGTTGATTTCAGGCTTACAAGCCATGATGCAACATGGTCTACAACCGCAAGCCACACCCAGCGTCTGGATGCTGGTGCCGATTATGACTTTGCTCGGGATTGAGTGGGTACGCATGCAGCATGGTCTGAGCCATCACTTTGCTGCGCCCATTGTGCAGAGCAAACTCTTTATCATGCTCACCAGCATCTTTATGCTGCAACTGGGCATTATGTTACTGGGTTACCGCGTGATGCAGCTCAATGGTTATTTAAAAGAGAACTTTACAGGCAAGCAACGCAACCCCATTAGCTTTGGCTTGATTTGCCCCGGTGTAGCGATCTTTGTGATGGGCATGTTTTGGTGGCATTTAGTGTGGGTGCAAGGCGGGATTGTTACCGAGTTTAGCCCAGTATACTGGGCTGTGATTGCTCTACTGGCCACCATTCAACTCCTAACTTTAACCGCTCTGTTGCGTTTAAGCAGCCGTTTATTACGCCATAAACCGGTCGTGATTGCTTCAATGCAGTAACTACTACAACTGTACTTAGCGCTCCCAACTCTGGAGCGCTAGTCTATAAATATAAAACCACGAACTCTTCAGCTGACTGCGCGTCTGATGATCTATAGATCACCATCAAAGGACACAGGTTTTGCTTAGAATTTTTTCTAATAATTTCATCAAACTATTGCCACAACAGCGCCAGCCATAATCCACGACAGCAATTGAGCAAGCGAGCCCAACAATGCTTGCTCAATACTCAAATGGCTATACGCCCTTGCGCCGTGCTGAACGCTGGAC
>CALZAE010000002.1 GCA_945612235.1 uncultured Gammaproteobacteria bacterium
TTGCCATACCATTGGCAATCGGGTGAACACCACCACCAGCAACGTAGAACTCTTTAGTTGAGCCTGCGCGCGCCCAGTACGCGATACCGATGTAGAGGATAAAAGATCCACCCACAAACAGCATATTGATCATAAATTGACTCATGCTGTTACTCCTCTAAACCGAATTTTTTATCGAGTCTGTTCATTCTCCAAGAATAGAAAAAGATCAGAACGATAAAGGTTAATAAAGCTCCTTGCTGAGCAAACCAGAAACCTAAATCCGTACCACCGATCGAGATACCCGACAGTAGAGGTCTGAGTAAAATGCCAAAGCCATACGAAACCAAAGCCCACACCGACATGCAGAAGGTAATGAGGCGTAAGTTCGCTGACCAATAGGCAGCAGCATTTTTTTTGTCGTCTTGCATAGTGCTCACCATTGTTTTTGTATTTGTGAAATTTTGTGCAGCGTGGCATAGCAAATTTAACAAGTCAGACCCCTTCAACATAACCCCCTGCTTTAGTCTATTTATGGCTTATAGCTGTATTCTCACTTCTGAAGATCGACTTATTTATCGTGCTTTTTATTAAAAATAAGCTACTTATTGGCGAATTTAGGCGAAAAAATCGTATCGAAATTTATTTAAAAATAAAGTACAAGTAAATACATATTTCTAATTGTGACCAGAAAATAGGCTTAACAAGAGCTTTTTACGCCATTTATCCAAGCAAAACAGCAACATAATTCATTTTTTCTTCTCGAGTTTTCAGCTTAATTTAGGCAAAAAAAAGCTGATAGTTCTGCAACGCAATGCGCACAGAATTACCAGCTAGTGTTCCCAGTTTCTGACTTGAACCTCGATCCTAGAGATCGTGCAGATCGACTTAGCTCACCCGATAACACTCATCCAAACTGCTATAGCCCATGCCAGCGCTTTTACGCACTTTAATTTGTACAGGGATACGCTCTTTAAGCGCTTCAACGTGGCTGATAATACCAATGGTTTTACCTTCAGCATTGAGGTTGTCCAGCGCCGTTAAGGCCATTTCTAAAGTTTCGCTATCCAAGGTACCAAAGCCTTCATCCAAAAACAGCGAATCAATGCGCGTTTTATGGCTGACCAATTCCGATAGCGCCAAGGCCAGGGCTAAACTCACCAAGAAGCTTTCACCCCCAGACAAAGTGCGGGTATCGCGCTGAATATCGGCTTGCCAGGTATCCACCACCAAGATTTCCAACTCACCCTGCTGACAACGGCTGAGCTGATAACGGTTATGCAAGGTCGCCAATTGCTGATTGGCCAGCACCACCAAGTGATCCAAGGTTAGACCCTGCACAAACTTGCGGTACTTATTGCCATCGGCAGAACCAATTAGGCTATTGAGCTGTTGCCATTGGTCATACAGCACCCGCTGCTCAGTGATGCGCACCAGCAAGTCCTGCTGAGTGGCGCGGTTGCTGGCATCTGTGGCTAAAGTGGTTTGTAAACTGCCCAACTGACGATATAAGTCATCATGCTCAGCATCTAAAACAGCGCGTTGCTCAGCTAAGTCTGCAGAGCTGAGCTCGGTTCTTGGTGTGGCATTTAAGTCGCTGATGCGCTGCGTGACGGCGCTCAGCAGGGTCTTGGCATCTTGTAACTGGCTATTCAAACGCGTTTGCAAGCGGTGTAATTGCTCAGCCTCGGCTGCAGGTAAGAGCGCCTGCAAAAATGCACCTTCGTCAGCGAAAGCACTCTGGGCTAAGGATGTGTGCCACTGGCTCTGCTGTTGCTGATAGGCGGCTTGGGCTTCGGTGAGGCGCGTGGTTAAGCTCTGTAGTTGCCCTTGCAGTACGGCATACTGATTGTGCGCCTGCTGCAAGTGCTGCTGGGTCTGCGCCAGCGCTTCTGGCAGGTTCGAGACGGGCGCGCAGGTCTCACCCTCGGCGATATTCAGCACTTGCCACTGGCTTTGTGCTTGACTGAGTTGCTGCTGAGCGTACTCAGCCTGACTGCGCAACCTACTGATATGCAGCGCCAATTGCTCAAGCTGCATACTACCCTGCTGCCATACTTGCGCTTCCTGTTCACGCTGGCTGAGCCATTGTTCGGGGTCAGTCGGTAGACTGTAACCCAAGGTGCTTAATTGCTGACTCAATTGTGCTTGCTGCGCCTGTATCTCGACACTGTGCGTCTGGATACGCGCAGCCTTGTCTGCCAATTGCTGTTGCTGATGCGCTAAATGACTTTCTTGCGCTTTAAGTTCTTGCTGTGCGGCGATTAAAGCTTTTTCAGCGTTGTGGTAAGTCTGTTCACTAGCAGCCAGTGCAGCTTGGGCGCTGCTGATAGCGGTCAGGCGTTGCTCACAGTTGATTAACGCCTGGTGATGCGCCATATGCGCAACACTGAAATCATCGGCGCTTAAGTGATTCGCCAATTGCAGTCGCTGCAGCGCTTGCGCTTTCTCGCTGTGCAGCTTGTCGGTCTCGTGCTCAAGCTCAGTCTGGCGTTGCTGTAACTGTTGTTGCTCAGTCTGCAATTGCGTTAAGACTGTAGCGCACCCTTGGCCTTCCACAGCCAGTGCTTCCAGCTGCAACTGCTTGCTGTGCAGCGCTTGCTCAGTCTGCGACACGTCCAAGGCTTGGTAAGCGCTAATGGCCGGATGCTCGTGCGAGCCGCATAAAGGACAAGCAGCATCAGTCTGCAGTTGTGCGCGGTGCTGCTCGAGGCTGGCAATGCGTTGCTCTTGCTGAAGCAGTTGGGCTTTATCTTCCACTTGCTCTTTTAGCGCTTTGTATTGAAGGCGCAGCTTATCGCGCAACTGCTCTTGTGCCTGCAGCTTAATACCCAATTCTGTGCTGCGCAGTTGCAAGGCCTGAGTCGAGTCCTGCTGCGCTTGCTCTTGGCTGTATAGGTAGGCTAAGCGCTGATAGTGTTGACTGTGGCCATGCAAGGTATTGAGCTGTTGCTGCCACTCTTGCACGCTGCGCTGCTCGAGCACCCGTTGCAATGTCTGTCGGTCAGCCTGGCATGCCCTGTGCAAAGGCTGTAACGCAGTCTGTTGCTCTTGCAAGGCTTGTGTGTGCTGGCTGATGTCGGCAGTCAACTGCTCAAGCTGCGCCGTCAGCTTTTGCTGCTGGACTTGCTCTTGCTCCAGCGCTAACTGCTGTCGGTGGGCTTGGGCAAACTCCGTGCGCCAACTGGCCAAGTGCTTAGCTAAGTGCTCGTGCGGGGCAGTTTGTGCGCGCTGTTCTTGCAAAGTGTTATATGACTGCTCAGTACCTTGCAGTTGAGCGTGCAAGCCATCCGCAGACTGCTGCGCATAGCAGTATTGCTGCCAGGCTAACTGCTCTATCTGCTGTGCGCTGGCAGCCGCCTGATCTTGCACTTTATGCAGGTTTTCTTGGCTGTGTTGCACAGCCTGCTGCGCTGCTTGTAAAGCCTTATAATCCGGCTGCAGTTGCGCAGCGGGCGCATGGGCGGCTAAGCGCTGCAAATCAGCTTGATGTTGCTGCTGCTCGCTGTGTGCACTGTCTAATTGCTGTTGCGCTTGCTGCTGCTCTTGCTGCGCACGCTCAAGACTCAGACGCCAGTCGGCTTGTTGCTGTAAATCGGTTAGGCGCAGCTTTAAGTCTTGCGCGTGGCTTTGCGCGTTGGCGAATTGCGTTTGTGTCGCGCTCAGTTCTTCAGCGCTGAGTAACTGCACCACATCGGCACGGGTGGTTAACTCTTTTAGCGCGTCGGCTTGCTCTCTTTGCTTTTCATGCACACGCTTGGAGATTTCACCGTAAATTTCTGTCCCTGTCAGCTGCTCTAAAAGTCCAGCACGGCTATTGGGATTGGCTTCTAAAAATGCGGCAAAGCCCCCCTGCGCCAGCAACATGGACTGGGTAAAACGCTGAAAATCCAAACCAGTTAACTCTTCGACTGCTTTAGCTTTTTCACTGATTTTATCGGTGAGGATATGACCCTCTAAATCAGCCAATTCAGTTTGCGCTTGCTGCAAAGCTCCATCGGCTTTACCACGGGCGCGACGTTGACTCCAAAAGGCGCGGTAACCTTTATCTTTTACCGCAAACTCCACCTCCACCAAGCACTCGCTGGTATGGCGGGTCATCAGCTCATTGCTGCTTTGCGATAGCGTACTCAGGCGTGGCGTGCGGCTGTACAAGGCTAGGCAAATCGCATCCAGCAGCGTGGTTTTACCTGCACCGGTCGGGCCGGTAATGGCAAAGAGACTGCTGCCATTAAAGGGTTCTTGAGTGAAATCAATCTTCCACTCGCCTTTTAACGCATTGATGTTTTTCAGGCGAATACTCAAAATCTTCATTATTCAGCCTCCTGCAAACTGGTCAGCACTTGCGCATGTAAGCCTTGCAAGATCCTCACCTCATCCTCAGTCAACTCTTCGCCGTGCAAGCGCTTAGTAAATACTTCACCTGGTGTGAGTTCGGCCAATACTTCACCTGTTTCTGCGCTTAAACCTGCAGCTTTATTGCCGCGCAGTCGGCGCACACGCAAGACTTCCACAGGTAAATCAGCACAGAGCTCAGTCACTCGCGCTTCTAAGTCATTGTAATAATCATCGCCACGCACCTGAATTTCCAACCAGGCCACGGCACTCTCATCCAACTCGTCTGCCAGCTCAGCAAACTGTTGTTTCAGCTCATCAAGATTGCCAGACAAGGAAATCAAGCGTTGAAAACAAGGTATCTTCAGCGCAGTCACGCTTTCTAAACCCTGCGGATTAAAATCCACACAGAGCAATTCTTTTTGCTGACGCCCTTCATCAAAACTCAAAGCAATGGGCGAGCCGCTGTAGCGCATATGCTCGTGCCCTGCGACTTTTTGCGGGCGGTGGATATGCCCCAGCGCTAAATAATCAAAGGCGGGAAAAGCATCAGTGGGAAATGCAGTGAGGGTACCGACATAAATCTCGCGCACTGACTCAGTTAAACTCACCCCCACAGTGGTTAAATGCCCAGTGCCAATAATGGGCACTGGCACAGCCAACTCATCGCGCAGGTCCTCAGCCTTGGCAAAGAGCTGCGCGTAATGTTCAGCAATCGCTTGTTGTAAGTCACGCTGCTTGTCATCGCCACTTTGTCCTGCCTGACTGCGCTGCACATCACGTGGGCGAATATAAGGAATGGCACAAACAATCGCCCCGACTTGGCCATTGCGCTGTTTAAGCAACAGTACTTGTTCAGTATGGTTGTCGGCAACGCTGGAAATCACTTGGGTATTTAAACGCGCCAGCAAATCTTTACTTTCATTGAGCATCGAGACCGAATCATGGTTACCTGCCAAAATCACCAATTGGCAGCCGGTGTCGTGCATCTGGGTGATAAAGCGATTGTATTGCTCACGCGCATAACTGGGCGGTGTGCCGGTATCAAAAATATCACCGGCAATAATCAACGCATCCGCTTGCTGCTCCACCACGGTTTGCACCAGCCAGTCGCACCAAGCACGGTGTTCAGCTTGCCTGGTACGGCCCATAAAATGCTGGCCTAAATGCCAATCCGAAGTGTGTAAAATGCGCATAGCGAAGGCGTCCTTGTGCGATGATCAATCATAAAAAAGCCCAGGATTGACGCAAGGCTCTCAGCTTAAGTCAATCCTGGGCTGGGTAAAGATACAGCGTTTTGGCTTAGCTGTCAGCGCGCACCAAGCCAAAAGGTAGGCCTGTTGCGTCCGGCAGATGCTTGGCAATATCCTGCAAAGCGCTTTGAATCACTTCCTCTACCACGGGGTGATAAAACGGAATCTGCAACAAGCTCTGCGCGGTTTCTTCACGCTGAATCGCCAGCGCTAAAAACTGCGCCACATGCTCAGCACGCATCCCGAACATACTGGCACCCAGAAGCTTGCCGCTGGTTTTATCCGCATAGAGTCGCAGCACGCCTTGGTGCTCTGACAACACCTGACTGCGACCATTGCTTTGCGTGCTCGCAGTACCAATTAAAATCTCGTCCGCGGCTAATTCATCAAAACGCGCACCGACGCTGACCACATCTGGATTGGTAAAGGCAATGCCGATCGACACTTTACGTTTAAAAGCCACAACAGTGTCATGCACTGCGTTATAACCGGCCATGGCGCCTTCATCTGCGGCATCATGCATCAAGGCGCGCTGACCATTGACATCACCAATGATAAACACTGGATGCTCACCCATTTGCATGGTCTGCGGATTAAATAAGGGCTGACCACGCTCGTCCAATGCAAAACCCGCTGCAGCTAAGTTCAGCGTATCGGTATTCGGGCGACGCCCTAAAGCGACGAGTACCTTCTCGACTTGCACTTGCGTCTCGCCTGACTTAAGTATCACGCCCTGCTCGGCTTGAACCAGCTCAGCCGGCGCACCCAAGTACAACTGCATTTCTTTGCCAAACTCAGCCAAGGCATGCTGACTCACTTCTGGATCACTGATACCACCCACGCTCGTGGCCATATCTGCACCATGCACTTCTACGCCCAGACGGGCCAACGCCAGACCCATCTCTAAACCAATGGCTCCCAAACCTAAAATACCGATGGATTTTGGCAAGGTATCGAGCTCAAAAAAGTCATCGGTGGTGATGCAATGCTCAGCAAAGGGCTGTAAAAAGCCTGGCATCACCGGGCGCGAACCCGTAGCAATAATCACCGACTTGGCTTGCACTTGCTGTACACCATCGGCTTGTTCAACCTCTAATAAGGTTGGCGTAAGGAAACGTGCACGACCCATGAGCAGTTGCTCACCAGCAGCTCGCTCAGCACCCGCTGCCGCACGTCCAGAAAAATTATCACGCTGACGGCGCAACTCTGCCCAAGCTTGCTGGCTGTCTAATTGCAGATGCTCAGCACCACTGATGCCGAAACGGGTAAAGTCTTTCTGCCCATGCCAAGATTCAGCCATGTGCAGCGCCACTTTCGAGGGCATACAGCCCACACGCGCACAGGTGGTACCCAGAGGACCGCTATCAATCAACACAAAGCTTTTCTTCGCGCGACGCACTTCACGCAACGCATACAAACCAGCCGTACCGGCACCGATAATGGCTACATCAACATTGATTTGCTTAGACATTTTTGCCTCCATTGGTATCTATGCCCTTACGCTAGCACAAAAAAGCCCCCAACCGATGCCATTATAATACTTATTTATAGATTATATAAAACAGACGCAGCACCGTGCAGTTTTAACATTACCAAAAGAGCGTAGACGCAAGTGTTTGCCCGACGAAGACGCATACCCAGCTAACAATATAAATATTCACCAAGCATGGCACTGTGTCTGTGGCAAGCGCAGCCATGGATGGCGTAGCGCCCGAATCGAACCCCGGACGGGTTCGTTGAGGGAAGAACAGATGCAGTGCCGTGCGGCAGGCGCAAAGTCTCAATACAGCACGCTTCAAATGCATCAATTTTAACATCACCGCAGAAACGCAGGCACAGATGCCTGCCATACCCTTCTATGCGTCTGCAACCACCAGATCCGCCTGCGCCAAGGCCGCTAACAACACCGCTAGATCAGCCCTCACTCGCTCAACCGGCACCGCAAAATACTCAGCTAACACAGCACTGATCGCCTCACCCGACAGCGGCTCATGCTGCAACAACTGCCAAGCCAATTTACCACTGGCATTAAGCCGGTGAATCGCACCAGTCGCGGTCTGAATCAAAAACAATTCCTCACCCACCGTATAGACACTCACCTGCGCAGCAGGCATCCACACACGGCTCAATAACGACATCTCTGGCGCAGTCGTATCAACCGGCGGGCATTGTAATAAACTCGCTGGCGAAGTCTGCTTAGTATTAACCTGCTCAAGCACCTGCGCTAAATGACGCGCGCCAGCCAAAGGCTCTGAATAGCGCAATAACACACAATTTACCCGCTGCACCAAAGGCAAAAAACGCTCAATCAACAGCGCATCTGACGTATCTATCGATGCAAAATTCTGACACAAGAGTTGCAACAATCCCTCACCGGGCGCCAAGGTCACCACGTCAGGCTCAAGGTTACTGGGGTCACGCTCCAATAATACGATAGTGCCGATCGGACAGACATCCTGATAACCGGCCAAACGCCCTGTTGCCGGCACGACAAAACGATAGCGCTCATCTTCAGGCCCAGCATGACGCTCAGAGTACGCGACAAATTCCGCAGAAAAACTTTCAGGCAACGGCATGCGTAACCGTGGTGCCACGCCCATAGCCACCCCTGCGCCTTGTGCTGTCAAACCCAGCACATCATCGCCAAACACTCGATAACCGGCCGCGGCAAAGGCCACAGTTAAGGTGCTTTTACCCGCCTGACTGCTTTGTGGGAAAATGGCCAACTGACCGTTAATCTCAACGCTGCCGCAATGCAAACCCAGTAATTGCGCCTCTGCGCTCAAGCGCTGACTGACCAACTCACCGACCAAACTGCAAGCCGCTGAAGCAGGCGATGGCAAGGTGAACTCATTGGGTTCATTCAATGAGCCTTGCCATAAACCTTCACCGTCTCGGTAAATATAAGTGGTGGGCGTTGCACCCTGCGCTTGAGTCAGCGTCATTGGCCAACCGGGCATTGCCTGCGCCAGCGCCTGCACCACATCAGGTGCATTTTCCACGCGCAAACAACGGCCTGCGTGAGGCAGGCTGATATCCACAGCTGACACAGCCATTAGCGGCGCGGTGGACCTAGAATCACATCTTCTAGAATCAGCACTGGATCTTTTGTGTACTCACGAATACGACTGCGCTCACGGCCACGATAATCATAACCGCTGTATTTGGAATAGCTCGGTCGCGAGTAATTCGCACGTGAATAGCTGCCACGCTTATTGTAGCGATTGCCTGCTTCGGCTTGCCCGACACTAAACAAGGTTGGCGCAACATAAGCTGCGGCGATCCCCACGCCTAAGAGACCCAACAAGCGACGGCGCTGCTGACAGGGCTCATCTGCTGCTTCAGCCTGTGCCGGTGCTATAACTTTATTTTCTAATTTTTTATCGTGATGCGACATAAGACGCCTCCGAGGATGGTGGTGTTTATCAGAGCAGACAGTAGTACCCAACTGGATGCTTGCCTAACTCAACGCCTCAGCAGAGAGAGGCTGATCATACGTATGTTTCAAATTGCATGATACATACGACCACAAGCCAGCTGATTAATTCAGCAAGCCAAGGTAAACACTTTTTAACTCCCGCTGTATTTAAATTTTAGGTGGCTCGCTGGGCATCTGCCAGCCGCCGCCAAGAGCGCTGATCAGCTGTACGCTAGCGCTGAGTTGGGTACTGAGTAAGTTTAGCAAGCTACGCTCGCTATTAAGTGCAGTGGCTTGCGCGCTGGTCACTGCCAGAAAGTCGACAAAGCCGGCCTGATACTGGTTTTCAATCAAGCGCAAGGTATCTTGCGAAGCGGCCAAGGCTTCTCGTTGCACCACAATTTCTTGCTCTAAGACATTCAGCTGCACTAGCGCATCTTCCACTTCACCAATGGCCTGCAAGGTGGTTTGACGGTAACGCGCCACCTGTTGCTCATAACGCGCTTGAGCTTGCTCGGTCTTTGAGCGACGCAAGCCCGCATCAAATAAAGTCATGGCAAACTGCGGGCCAAGCGACCAGAAACGGTTAGGCATGCTAATCCAGTCCGCCAAGTTACTGCCGCGATAGCCACCGCTCGCACTTAAGGTTAAATCAGGAAAATAGGCACTCTTAGCCACACCAATCTCGGCATTCGCCGCCATCACTCGGCGCTCCGCTGCGGCAATATCCGGACGCCGCTCCAGCAAGGACGAAGGCACAGCCATCGGCAAGACCGGCAAGCTCGGTAGCGCATCCACCGCCGCAATGCGCAAAGCATTCGGCGTAGTGCCCACTAACAAAGCAATCGCATGCTCAAAACGCGCGCGCTGCCAATCCAAATCCAATCGCTGGGCCTGGGTATTACGCAATTGAGTTAAGGCCTGGCTGACATCCGCGCGGGTAACTACCCCAGCCTTATAGCGGTTTTCTGTGAGCTTTAAGGAACGCTGATACGCAGCGATAGTGGCATCGAGCAAACGCATCTGCTCATCAATCACGCGCAACTGCAGATAGTTTTGCACCAACTCCGACTGCTGGCTTAAACGCACGCCCGCAAACTCAGCGGCACTGGCCTGCGCGCTGGCTTCACTGGACTCCACTTGACGGCGTACCTGTCCCCAAATATCCAACTGCCAACTGAGGCCCAGCGCCACATCATTAGTTTTATCCGCGCCCGCACCATTATCACTGCGCGTGGTACCCACTTGGCCAGTGGCTTGCGGAAACAAAGCCGCACGACTGCCACGCACCATGGCATAGGCTTCACGCCAAGCCGCTTCTGCTGCACGCAGGTTTTGGTTAGAGTCTTGCAGTTGCTGAAGTAGATCCGCCAAAGGCTCATCTTGATAGACCGACCACCAGGCCACGCCCGCATCAAACTCTGCAGGCTGCGCGACTTTCCAGCCCGGCGTATGACGCAACTCCAACGACTGCGCTGCTGCAGGGCGCTGGTAATCAGGCCCCAGCACACAACCGCTCAACACCACACTCGCTAAGGCACACAGACTGAATTGAATGATTGGCTTCATGGGTTTACTTCCATCGAGGTTGGCGTTTTTTTGCGGCGTACACGGGCGCTTAAACGGTCAAAAAATAAATACACAGCAGGGGTGCTGTACAAGGTCAGCAACTGACTGAGCAGCAAGCCGCCGACAATCGCTAAACCCAAAGGTTGGCGTGTTTCCGAGCCTTCAGCGCTACTGATTAATAACGGCACAGCACCGAGAATCGCCGCCATGGTGGTCATCATAATCGGACGAAAACGCTGAATACAGGCCTGCTCAATGGCTTGGCGCGCGGTCATCTGCATGTCACGCTGCAACTGCAAGGCTAAATCAATCATCAAGATGGCGTTCTTTTTCACCACCCCAATCAATAAGAATAAACCCAACAGCGAAATCAAACTGAATTCACCCCCAGTCAATTGAATCGCTAGCAAAGCGCCGACACCCGCCGAGGGCAAAGTCGAGAGAATGGTCAGTGGATGAATATAGCTTTCATACAACACACCCAACACCAGATACACAATAACAATCGACATCAGCAGCATTAAGCCTTGCGCACCTTGGCTTTGCGCAAAGACACCCGCCGTACCACCTAACTTACCCTGCACTTCAGTGGGCAAATTGATCTTCGCCATAGCGTTTTCAATCGCCACACTGGCCTCTTCCAAACTCACTCCCGGCGCCAACGAAAACCCAATACTCTCAATGGCAAACTGCCCATCGTGCTGCACCCGCTCTTGCTGCAAAGTGGACTCCCAAGTGGTAAAAGCCGACAGCGGCACGCGCTCACCGTTAGTACCAATCACCTGCATCTGCTCGAGCACTTGCGGCGAACCGACAAACTTAGGGTCAATCTCCAGTACCACACTGTATTGATTGAGGCTCTCATAAATGGTCGACACTTGGCGCTGACTGAAAGCGTTATTGAGTAGCGCAGTGACCATCGCCATATCCACACCCAGTCGTGCGGCAGTGGCACGATCAACTTCCAAGGTCACCTGCTGCGCCCCACGGCCTTCTTTACTGTCAATATCGGTCAATTCCGGTAGGGCTTTTAAGGCATCACGCACCTTCGGCTGCCAGGTGCGCAAATGCTCAAGCTCACTGGCCAGCAATACATATTCATTATCGGTACTGCTGCCTTCACGCCGGCCGACGTTAAGGTCTTGCTCAGGGATTAAAAACAGCCGTGAACCGGGAACTTGTGGAATCTGCATGCGCAGACGGTTAACAATTTCTTGTGCCGACTCTTTACGCTGACTAATGGGCTGCAAGCGCACAATCAAAAACGCACTGCTGCCGCCACCAATAAAGCCCGCTACAGTATTTACGTCCTTATCTTTCAACAATGCCTGGCGATAGATATCCATTTTTGGCTGCATGGTGTGGTAAGACAAACCATCATCACTGCGAATAAAACCCATTAACTGCCCGGTATCTTGCTGGGGCATAAAGGTTTTAGGCACCACAGTAAATAGCCACACGTTCAAAGCAATGGTCAGCACCACGCCCAATAACATCCAGCCTTGAAACTTCAGCGTCCAAACCAACGAGCGCTGATAACCGCGCGCGACCCATAAACCAAAGCGCTGCACAAAGTTAGGTTGCTGGTCGACCGCATCCACTTTGGGGCGCAACCAACGCGCCGAGAGCATCGGTGTTAGGGTTAATGACACCAACAAGGAAATCAAAATCGCCACGGTTAAGGTGATCGAGAACTCACGAAATAAGCGCTCAATCAAGCCGCCCATAAATAGAATAGAGACAAACACCACCACCAAGGACAGATTCATCGACAATAAGGTAAAGCCCACCTCGCGCGAACCATCAAGCGCGGCCTGCAAAGGCTTTTTGCCTTGATTGATATGCCGAGCAATATTCTCCAGCACCACAATGGCATCATCCACCACCAAACCTGTAGCAATAATCAGCGCCATCAAAGATAGATTGTTCAGCGAGAAATTCAGCAGATACATCGCCGCAAAACTACCAATCAACGACACCGGCACTGCTAAGGCCGGAATCACCGCTGCGCGCCAATGGCCTAAAAACAACATCACCACGCCAATCACCAAGGCGGTGGCAATCAACAATGAACGCTGTGCCTCCTTCAGCGTAGCGCGGATCACTGAAGAACGGTCCATCGCCACTTCCAGTTTGGCACTGGCCGGCAGCACCGCTTGTAAGGCCGGAATTTCTGCTTGAATCGCTTCAATGGTCGCAATAATATTGGCGCTGGCTTGGCGGTTAATCACCAAGAGCACGGCATCTTCATCATTGAAAAAACCACTGTTATAACGGTTTTCAACGCTATCGCTGACACTGGCCACATCGCGTAAACGCAAGGCCGCACCGTCTTGATAACGAATAATCAATGGTGCGTAATCCTCCGCGCGGTGCAATTGGTCATTGCCTTGTATTTGCCAATGGCGATTGCCCTGCTCCAACTGGCCCTTAGGCTTTTGTTGGTTAGCATCAGCAATGGTTTGACGTACATCATCCAGCGCAATCCCGTATTGCTCTAAACGCCGCGGCTCCAACTCAACCCGCACCGCCGGCAACGAGCTGCCACCAATTTGCACATCCCCCACGCCCTGCACTTGTGAGAGCTTTTGCGCGACGATGCTGGAGGCCAAATCATACATCTGACCCTTTCCCAGCACCTCACTGGTCAGCGCCAGCACCATAATCGGCGCTTGCGAGGGATTGACCTTGCGGTAGGTGGGCATACTGCGCATGCCACTGGGTAACAGTTCATGCGCCGCGTTAATGGCTGCCTGCACTTCACGCGCTGCAGCGTTAATATCATGACCCAAATCAAACTGAATCATAACCCGCGTACTGCCCTGACTGCTGCTGCTACTCATTTGACTGATGCCAGCAATACTGCCTAACGAGCGCTCAAGCGGTGTCGCCACAGTGGACGCCATGACCTGTGGGCTGGCACCGGGCAAGCTGGCCTGCACGGTAATCATCGGGAAATCCATATCCGGCAGCGGTGCCACCGGCAACAAGCGATACCCAAGAATCCCTAATAAAATAATCGCCACGCTGAGCAGCATGGTGGCGACTGGACGCTGAATAAAAGGCGCGGACAGATTCACGACTCAGCGCCCTGATTAAAGCGCGCCTTAGTGCGGCGACTGAGACGATCAAAGAACAGATAAATGACCGGTGTAGTAAAAAGCGTCAACACTTGGCTGAGCAGCAAGCCACCGACCATCACCAAACCCAAAGGCTGGCGCAACTCTGCACCCGAGCCGCTGGCAAACATTAAAGGCAAGGCAGCAAATAACGCCGCTAAGGTGGTCATTAAGATGGGACGGAAACGCAACAATGCCGCTTGGAAAATCGCTTCCTCAGGATTCATACCCTGATGGCGCTCAGCATCCAAAGCGAAGTCAATCATCATAATGGCGTTTTTCTTGACGATACCAATCAGCAAGATAATCCCGATAATGGCAATCAAACTTAAATCATTCCCAGTGATAAACAGCGCCAGCAAAGCACCAATCGCTGCTGAAGGTAGCGTTGAGAGAATGGTGATCGGGTGGATATAACTCTCATAGAGCACACCCAGCACCAAATACATGGTCACCACTGCCGCCAGAATCAGCACCAAGGTACTGGACAAGGACGCACGAAACGCCTCAGCTGCGCCTTGGAAGTTACTTTGAATCGAGGCAGGCATGGCTAAATCCAGCTGCGCCTGTTCAATCAGTTCCACTGCCTCGCCGAGCGACACCCCCGCTGCGAGGTTAAAGGACACAGTGACTGCCGGAAATTGGCCGATATGATTGAGCAATAAAGCCGCAGACTTTTCCTCGACTTTAACCAAGCTGGCCAAACGTATCGCCTGCCCATCACTGCCGCGCACATGCACATCGTGCAACGCAGCCAAGGCATCGTCGGGATTGCTGATACTTTCCAACACGACACGATACTGGCTGGTCTGAGTAAAAATAGTGGAAATCTGTCGCTGACCAAAAGCGTCATACAAGGCATCGGTCAGAGTGGCAATACTCACCCCCAAACGCCCGGCCAAATCACGGTCAATATTGAGGTAATACTGCAAACCGCTGGCCTGCAAATCACTGGCCACATCTTGCAGCTGCGGCAGACCCTGTAAATGGCTGACCAAGGTGGGCACCCAAGTGTGCAACTGCTCTTCATCGGCAGACTCCAGACTGAACTGAAACTGCGTGCGGCTGACGCGATCCTCAATACTTAAATCCTGCACCGGCTGCAGATACAGCTCAATGCCCAGCACTTGCGCCAGCTCAGGACGCAAGCGCTCAATCACTTGTGCCGCCGACACATTACGCTGACCGAAGGGTTTGAGGTTAATCAGCATGCGCCCGGTATTGAGCGTGGGATTATCGCCATCCACTCCAATTTGTGAGGACACACTGTGCACCGCTTCATCTTGCAACAGCACCGCACTTAAACGCTGCTGGCGCTCACTCATCGCGGCAAAAGAAATACTTTGCGGCGCTTCGGAGATGCCTTGAATCACACCGGTATCTTGCTCAGGGAAAAAGCCCTTCGGCACCCACATCCACAGCAAGGCAGTCAGCACAAAAGTACCCACAGCAAACCACAGCGTTAGCACTTGATGCTTCAACACCCAGCGCAGGCCATTGGCGTAATGATCAATAGTACGGCTGAGCCAATCCTCTTTATTCTCGTCTTCAGTCCCTGGGCGCAGTAAACGTGCACACATCATCGGCGTTAAGGTGAGGGAAATCACCAGCGAGATTAAAATCGCCACCGCCAGCGTAATGGCAAACTCGCGGAACAATCGCCCCACTACATCGGCCATAAACAGCAGTGGAATCAACACAGCAATCAAGGAAAAAGTCAGTGAGACTAGAGTAAAGCTGATTTGCTTAGCGCCCTTAAGCGCTGCATTCATCGGGGTTTCGCCCAGTTCGATATGCCGCGCGATATTTTCCAGCATGACAATCGCATCATCGACGACAAAACCCGTGGCAATGGTCAGCGCCATCAGCGTCAGGTTATTCAGCGAAAAGCCAAAGACATACATCACGGCAAATGTGCCAATTAAGGATAAGGGCACCACGATGGAAGGAATCAGCGTCGCCGTCAGGCGTTTTAAGAATAGAAAAGTCACCAGCACGACTAACGCCACCGCCAGCATCAACTCAAACTGCACATCACTCACCGCAGCACGAATGGTTTGTGTGCGGTCGGTGAGAATATTCACTTCCAGACTGGCCGGCAAGCTGGCAATAATACTCGGCAACAGAGCTTCAACGCGCTCCACCACTTCAATCACGTTAGCACCGGGTTGGCGCTGGATATTCAATAACACGGCTTGATTGAGGTCGGCCCAAGCAGCGAGACGGTTGTTTTCGGCGCCCTCAATAATCTCGGCTACATCAGCCAACTTAAGCACTCGGCCGTCGTTATGCGCAAGAATTAACTGCGAGTAATCCTCAGCCGTGCGCAGCTGGTCATTGGCATCCAATTGGGTAATGCGCGACGGGCCATCAATACTGCCCTTAGGCTGGTTAACGTTGGCGCGGGTAATCACGCTGCGCACTTCAGCTAAAGTTAAGCCCGCCGCAGCCAAAGCTTGTGGATTGGCACGAATACGTACCGCGGGGCGCTGACCACCACCGACACTGACCAAACCCACACCGCTGATCTGCGCAATCTTCTGCGCCATGCGGGTATCGACTAAATCATTGACCAACGGCAGTGGCATACTCTTAGAGGTAATCGCTAAAGTAATCACTGGGCTATCAGCGGGATTGACCTTGTTATAGACCGGTGGCGCGGGTAAATCGTGTGGCAATAAGTTAGTTGCGGCATTAATCGCCGCCTGCACTTCTTGCTCAGCCACATCCAGTTGGAGATCCAGACTAAAACGCAGGCTAATCACCGAGGCGCCGCCAGAGCTGGTAGACGACATCTGCGCCAAACCTGGCATCTGCCCAAACTGGCGCTCAAGCGGTGCCGTCACCGCGCTGTTCATCACCTGCGGACTGGCACCGGGGTACAACGTCAGTACACGAATGGTCGGGTAATCCACTTGCGGTAAGGCAGCAACGGGCAATAAACGGTAGGCCAAAGCACCCGCCAAGAATATTGCCAGCATCAACAGCGTGGTAGCGACCGGACGCTGGATAAAGACTCGTGAGACGTTCATGCGCTGGGCTTCTGCTCAGGTTTTTTTACTGCCGGCTGGCCGGCGTCACCTTGGCCACGCCGAGGATTTTTAGCTGAGGCATCAGCGGGCTTGGGCTTAGCATCAGCATCAATTGCAGGTTCTTCACTGGCTGGCGCCACCCGTGAGACTTTACTGCCGGTGCGCAAACGGTCGACGCCTTCCACCACCACCCAGTCATCGGCAGCTAAACCCGAGCGCAACATGCTCAAGGTGCCATCACTGGTGATAATTTCAATCGGCTGCACCACCACGGTATCATCGTCTTGAATCTGCCAGACAAAACGGCCATTGGCACCAAACTGAATCGCATCCGCTGGCACCAGTAACGCCTGCTCATGCACAGTCACTTGCAAACGCACATTCACAAATTGGTTAGGAAATAAGACTTGCGCAGGATTATCAAAACGCGCCTTCAAACGCACGCTACCTGTGCTGACGTCCACCTGATTATCAATGCTATCCAACACCCCTGCCGCCAACATGTGCGACTCATCGCGATTCCACGCCTGCACAATCAGTGGCTCACCTAATTGATAGGCCTGCAACACCGCCTGCAATTCATGCTCAGGAATGGTGAAATGCACCGCAATGGGATTGTCTTGAGTGATGCTAACCAGTTCGGTGTTGGCCGCAGAAATATAGTTACCCGCATCCACTGCACGCAAGCCTAAACGCCCGGTAATGGGCGCAGTAATCCGCGTGCGCTCGACATCTAAGCGGGCATTATCACGCTGCGCTTCACGTACCTTGAGTGAGCCTTGCAACTGCGCCACTGTGGCTTGCTGCTGCTCTAAGGTTTGCCGGGCAATGGAATCTTCTTGATACAGACCTTGATAACGCTTGAGATCCAGTTGCGCGCTGGCCAGTTGTGCACGAGTTTCTTGCAGTGAGCCTTCGGCTTGCAATAAGGCGGCTTGATAATTGCGCGGATCAATCTGCGCCAGCAACGTGCCCTTCTCGACCAACTGCCCTTCAGTAAACAGCACTTTATCCAACTCACCACTGACCTGGCTGGTGACCTTAACTGCATTCCAAGGCGTCACCGTTCCCAAGGCCTTGAGTTGTACCGCAAAACGCTCCAGGCGCACTTGCTCGGCATTGACCGGCACCGCACCGACAAAGCTGCCGCCACGCCGCGGGCCTGACTGGCCGGCATCACCAGCGCTTTGGCTGTGCTGCCAATACCAACCCGCGCCAGCTATACACAGCAGCAACAGAGTCAGAATAAGTTTTTTTGAGGATTTTTTTGGTGAACTTACAGAAGAATCAGGCATATCAAATATTCACAGTCCTTGGGAATGTGAAAGATAACAGCCTTGAGGGGGGTTGGCAGACACTTTACGCTCAATTTACTTAGATGATAGATTCTTGCTCAATTGACTTTCTCACAACAGCGCATGTTGCGCTCGAATGTCGGATCATCATCACTTTTTAATTAGCGTGCAGCACAGAGCACTCTATGCTGCACTGATACTTGATTAGCTAAGAACTGCTAAAGCACTTTCATAATCTGGCTCATTACCAATTTCTGATACAAGCTCGCTGTACAGCACTTTATCGTTCTCATCTAAAACAATAACAGCGCGTGCACCTAGACCTGCTAAAGGACCTTCCGCAATATCAACGCCATACACCTGGAAAAAATCAGGATCACGCATAGTAGAGAGCATCAAAACACGCTCTAAACCTTCGGCACCACAAAAGCGCGCCTGGGCAAAAGGCAAGTCAGCCGATACACACAGTACACGTGTGTTTTTTAACGCTGCGGCTTTCTCGTTAAACTTACGCACTGAAGTTGCGCAGGTTGGTGTATCAATACTTGGGAAAATATTAATCACTTTACGCAGACCCGATAAGCTCGCTAGGCTCACCTCGTCTAAGGTATTACTCACCAAGCTAAATGCAGGCGCTTGCTCATCTTTTTGTGGAAAATGGCCATCGATGCGTACCGGAGTACCTTTAAAAGTAACAGTCGTCATGTATATTTCCTTTTTATAAGTAAGACACAAATCAGTCGTGTTTAAACACTAACAGTTTAACGCGCCAGATGACTCAATGGCGAGCAATGTTGCAAACATGCGGCAAGGCCTTGAAGCCCCACACGCACTGCACACGAGTACAGTACGCGTTTACCACTCTTACAGAGTAATCTTGGTGCCCAGCAACATTAAAAACCCAGCCAACCAGGTTGGGTGTGCTGGCCAGGCTGGAGCGCTGACTAAATTACCCTCAAGGTGGGCGCCATTGGCTGGCAACTCAATATAGTGACCGCCAGCCATTTCAACATCAGGACCACAGGCCGGATAGGCTGCACACTCACGGTCATCTAAAATACCCGCAGCAGCTAACAATTGCGCGCCATGACACACAGTGGCAATCGGCTTTTGCGCCTGATCAAAGGCTTGGATCAACTCCAATACAGTGGCATTTAAACGCAAATACTCAGGCGAACGACCACCTGGCACAATCACCGCATCATAGTCTTCAGCTTTAACATCAGCAAAATCAAAGTTGAGCACAAAGTTATGGCCCGGCTTTTCGCTGTAGGTTTGCTCGCCTTCAAAATCATGAATCGCGGTACGGACAAAATCACCGGCTTTTTTATCGGGGCACACCGCGTGCACGGTATGACCTACCATTTGCAAGGCTTGAAATGGCACCATGACTTCGTAATCTTCTACGTAATCACCAACCAACATCAGAATTTTTTTCGCAGCCATCAGGTATCACCTATTTAAAGTGTGCAATATCTGTAATTACACAAAAGTCAAAATCACATAAAAATCAAAAGCTAAGATATCACCCAGCATACATATGCTGAATGACAACCACATCATTTTCTCAGAAGTCACGTTTACAGGCAGCATTAAACTACAATTATGCCTTCACACCTCAACTTATCCGTTGCGGCTTGGGCTTGGGCTTGAGTGATCCTAGATAAATAGCAAACATAGTCAGCAACGCACCGCTCCATTGCAGGCTATTAATGGGCTTACCCAACCAGCTGTAATCAATCAGTAAAGCGGCAATGGGTTCCGTTAATAGCAGCAACCCCGTCAGTGCTAAGGACAACTTGGGAATCGAGTAAGCAATCAGCCCCCAAGCCAAACACTGCATGACCGCGCCATACACCAACACCCACCCCCACTCAGACCAGGTGCTGGGCAGGATATGGCCGCGATCAAAGACAAACATCGGCACAAGCATGGACAGCACACCACCGATACTGATCAACAGCATCAAGGCAAAAATAGGCGTGGGCTCAACTTCATGGGTCTTGCGGATAAAAGTCATAGAAGCAGCCAACATCGCACCCGATAAAATACCAGCAATAAAGCCCCAAGTTGCTTGAGTGTTTTGTGCAAATTCAGGACTGCCAATCAGCGCCACCCCAAGCATGGCCAAACACAAACTGAGCAGCTGCACGATGCTCTGACGCTCACTAAAATATAAAAACCCAATCGCCGCTAAAAAGAAAATCTGCAAGCTATTGAGCAAAGTGGAGATGCCCGGCCCCACCGCATAAATACTTTCATGCCATAACGCCAAATCGATGCCTAAGAAAACACCCGATAACAAGCCAAACATGATCGCACGACGCGCCCGCGGCATTCTTTGCCCTGTGAGCTTGGCCAATAGCGCGAAGACCACTCCTGAAATAGCCAGACGCCAAAAAGACATCGCCCAGCCGCCAAGATCAACATGAGCGACAATTAAACTTCCTAAACCAAAAATAATACAACCTATGGTGAGGCCGATGCTTGCAGAACGTGATGAGGCGAATGCCATAAAGTGACCTTATTGCAATAATCTAGACGAAGCTGAGCGCAGCAACAGGGTGCTGTTTGAAGCTGCCAGGGAAGCTCTCTTCAGCGCAAAACGGGATTTACCAATACGCAGGCAAAAAAAAAGGCTAGCTTTCGCTAACCTTTAAAATAATTTGGTGGCTACACCGGGATTTGAACCTGGGACATCAGCATTATGAATGCTGCGCTCTAACCAACTGAGCTATGTAGCCAACTTGGCGCGCATTATTCACCTAATTCGAAAACCTGTCAAGCGCATAATGTAAATAATGTTATAAAAATGCCAAATAAGTGCAAAAACCCTGCTTTATTAGATATTTCATACAAGTGAGTACAAAAACCCGCACACGCCCTGATGCTTGATCTAGCACAGCAGCACACCACTTAACTGCTGGCAACGGTGCAGCAACGCCCAATACAGTTTAGACTGCGTACAAAACATCTTAATAGCAATGCCAGCAATGGGATGCGTGAAACCATGATCGATTTCAGCAAAAAAAAATTTCTAGTCGTAGACGACTTTTCTGAGTTTCGCAGCTCTATTCGCGGCATTTTACGATTGCTTGGCGTACAAGATATCGATATGGCAGCCAATGGCAACGAAGTCTTAGAGCAATGTCGGCATAAACGTTATGACGTTATTTTGCATGACTACAACTTAGGTGATGGCCTCAATGGCCAACAAGTGTTGGAGCAGTTGCACGCTGAACAACTGCTGTCACCGCATTGCATCTTTATTATGGTCACCGCTGAAAGCACCCAGGCCATGGTGTTGGCGGCGCTCGAGTGCCAGCCTGATGACTACCTCACCAAACCCTTTAATAAAGTCACTCTGCAAACACGCCTGGAACGTTCGGTGCGGCGCAAGCAGGTTTTAGCCCCAGTACTCACGGCAGTTGAAAGTGCAGACTCTACAGCTGTACTACAAGCTTGCCACGACATCAGCCAACAAGACCCCCGCTACGCTGTGTTGTGCCATACCTATTTAGCCACGGCGCTGGCAGATTTAGGTCGCTACCAAGAGCTGGCTGAATTTCTTGAAGAACATGCGCGCAGCCGCCCGACCGGTTGGAATCTACAAGCGCTGGCCAAGCTTTGGCTACAACAAGGCAAGCTCGAGCAAACCACAGGCTTACTCACCGCTGCAGTACGCCAGTTTCCCATGATGCCCGAACTGCTGGATATGCAAGCAGAGCTGGCACGCTTAAATAATGACTTGCCTGCCACTGTTGACGCCCTACAACAAGCCGTCAGCATGTCGCCCAACACCTTGCGTCGCCAAATCAAACTGGCTTGCCACGCCTGGTTAAACAATGACCCTGCTACGGCGCAACAGGCTATACGCCAACTGTGGGATATTGGCCGCTACTCCAGCATCTTTGATGCGGAACTGCTCTGGCAACTGGCCTCCATGCTCAGCACCGCGACCACTGCCCAAAAGGCTTTACATGAAGCAGATCAATGGTTGAGCACTATTGAGAAAAATCATAAAAATGCAGTGCATCTTTTACCGGCCACAGCTTTATTGCGCGCGGTTGAACAGCAACGTAAAAACCCAGACGCCGCACCCAGCGACTTAACACCTATAGTGCACAGCCTCACCGAGCATCAGCATCACTATGCTGCAATCACCCTATTACAACTGGGCGATTGGTTGGCGCATTTAGGCGAGCAGACTGCAGCTCAAGCCCTATGGCAGTTTGCTGCGCAACGTCACGCCGGCACTTTGGGCATACTGGAACAAATCAACACCCGCTTAGCCACATACGATACGCAGCCATTGCGCGAGGCTTTAGCCCTGTGCCAAAAAGCCATCGCCTTGCACTATCAAGAACACAACCAAGCTGCGCAGGACCTGTTTGAGCAGGCCTTAACCCTAGCGCCGCATTTAATTACGTTAAATATAGCTGCTGCACATTTATACCAAGACCAAGTTAAACAAGGCCAAGCACAAGCCAACCAAGGCTTGCAGGCTTGTTTAAAACGCATTGTGCACCTATCAAAACTTGAACCTGAGTCTGTTGACTTTTTACAGATGCAATCGTCTCTGGAGCTGATTCCATGGTAAAACAGATTGATTTTTCTACCCTGATGGCCTCTACCGTGCATGATATGAAAAACGTCATCGCCGCCGTCAGCCAAGCCTATGAAAGCCTGTTTGCCGAGATGCCCGAAGCACTGCAACGCTCTCCGCAAGCGCGTTTAATTGAGCAAGAAGCACTGCGCTTAGATGCCATGCTGATGCAATTACTGGGCGTGTATAAGCTGGAACACAATCAACTGCGTTTGCAGCCCGAGTATTACAGCATCGACGAACTGTTTGAAGATTTAAACAATCGCCACCGCGAACTGCTCGACTATCGCAATATTGATTTACAGATTGAGCTGGATGAGCCCGACCTGGAAGGCTACTTTGATGTCAGCCTAATCGGCACCGTACTGGACAACGCGCTAGGCAACGCGCTGAACTACTGCAAGAAAACCATTCACCTGCAAGCCAAGCGTAAAGACAACGGTATTTTGCTGAGCATCAACGATGACGGCGCCGGTTACCCTGAGAACCTGCTAGGTGCCGTGCGCCACAGCCAAGCCAGTGGCATCAGCCGTGACAGTGGCAGCACCGGCTTGGGACTGTATTTTGCCGCCAGCATCATCGCCCTACACGACCAAGAACACCGCCCAGCACGACTTGAGCTGAGTAATGGCGGTGAGTTGCCGGGGGCCTGTATGACGATTTGGGTTGGGTTGCCGAGTTTGTTTTAACACTTTTATTCTGAAGGCGTGATTGAACATGGATGTTGCTACAAATTGTCATACAGTTATCGACCGCTGCTTAGCAACATACCACTACAGCCTGCAGACTACCGATCACATCGGACATCTTTACACCAAGCCGAATGCGCCAGCAATCTGGATTGATGTGGGCCTATTTGATCTTGAACTGAATGAATACGCCTACACCGATTACACCAGCCAACAAAACAGCCTGATGCACTTCCATCAGGGGCTGTTGCGTTTTTTATGGCAAGATCAAGATGATTTAAATGAGCAATTGGAACTGTTTTTAGTCGAGCACAACTCCGAGCATCATTTAAAAAACTTTGGCGCAAACCGCGCCGATGACCACATCGACCCGACGCCGCCCGAATACAACTTTGCTTATTATTTTGAAGAAGTGTTCGGCTCAAAATACCTCTACGCTTTAGAGCCTGAGCGTGAGTATTACGACCGCAGCGGCCATCGACGTTTTATTGATTATTGGCTGACCACCACTGAGCGTGGCATTGCCATTGAATTAAACGGTGAGCAATACCACCACCCGCTGGCCACAGGCAAAAAGCAATATCGCTCACAGCTGTTTAAACAAAACTCTTTGGTTGCCGATGGCACGCTGGTCTATCGCTGGTCCAATCGTGGCATGGCCGATAACGAACGCTTTAAAGAACAACTGCGCGAATACTTTGGCGAGCGCCAGCAGTTTGCCGCCAGCCCACGATTTACCGCACAGCGCGCTGTGTCTTTTAAATTATATGATCACCAAGCACAGGTCATTTCTCGTATATCCGAGGAAAGAGCCGAGGGCAAAGATACCTTTCTAGTCGTACTCCCGACCGGCACTGGCAAGACTGAAGTGTTAATCGAAGACTTTATCAGCCAATTTAACGTCGGCTCAGTCACCAACCTACTGGTGATCGTACCGACCCGCGATCTTAAGAGACAAACCTTAGAACGCTTTCAAAAGCACGTCTCTAACCTGCGCGTCGGTGAAGATGCTTTTGATACTGACTTACAAGTTGTAGTACAGACCAGTGCTTACTTAGCCCGTCACTTCAGCGCCGTACCCAGCAATCGCTTTGGCTATATTGCCGTGGATGAGGCGCACCATGCCGTGGCTTATGGCTTGCGCCGCGTGCTGGAGCACTTTAACCCGCAGGTGTTGCTCGGACTCACCGCCACCGACCAACGCCTGGATCAGCAGAAACTTGAAGAGGTGTTTGGCAGCTACAAAGTTGATTTGAGCCTAGAGCAAGCCATTGAAAAAGGTATCGTACCGCCCATTCGCGTGTTTCGTCTGCAGTCCAATATTGATTTGTCTGAAGTGCGTTTTAATGGCCGCGACTTTCTAAAACAAGACCTAAATAAAACCGTCTTGATTCCTTCGCGTGATCAACTGGTTGCTGACCTATTAGTTGAGCACTTTAACGAGCCTTTAGTTGCCAATACCCCACTTAAACAAGGCGTAGTATTTTGCGTGGATATCAAACACGCACAGCGCATGGCTGCTTGCCTGAATGCGTCAGGTATCAGCGCACAAGCGGTATCAGGTACAGATCGTGCTGGATTGGAGCGTTATAAAGCCGGTGAGATTCGTTTTCTATGTGCCTGCGACTTAATCAATGAAGGCTGGGATGCACCGCAAACCAGCATCTTAGTCATGGCACGCCCGACCATGTCTAAAGTTATATATATGCAGCAACTGGGACGCGGCACACGTCGCTTTGCTGGGAAAGAAGCGCTGTACGTGATTGATGTAGTCGACAGCTACGGCGCGATCTTACAGCCATGGTCAGTGCACAACTTGTTTCAGCTCAGTCAGTATCAGCCCTTTGCTAACGTGATCAATCCTTTAGGTCTGAGCCCCAATCACGAATTGCTGATGCTTAATCAACTCTATGAATACACCCGCCGCATTGAGCCGATTAATGTCTTTAACTTTGAGCGCGAATTTGGCGATTTATTAAATGAAGAACAGTTGGCACGTGAACTGTTTATCTCCACCGGCACAGTGAAAAACTGGCTGAGAAAAGGTGATATCACCGCGGCTAAAAGCATTCCTTTTGGCCGATCCCAACTGCACTATTTCTCACTGGAGCAGCTCGCTGATATTCGCACTCGCAAAGGTATCAAACCACGCACCGAAGCCAGTCGCCGTGACGACTTTTTTGAGTTTCTTGAGCAGCGCGATTACACCTTCTCGTATAAAATCGTTTTCCTGCTGAGCTTTATCGACCTGTGCAACGAGCGTGGCGAAGTCGAGTTACCTGCCCTCACCCGTCGTTACCAAGATTTTTATATTCAACTGCTTAACACGCATGGCCGCGTTGAGACAGCTAAGAACCCGCTCAATGAACTCAAAAACTTAGAAGATGCTGCTTATATGACCCGCAGCTTGCTGAAAAACCCATTTGAGAAATTTGAGCGTAAACGCTTTGTTTATCACTGCAAGGATTTGAACCTAGTGGGCTTTGATCCGGTGTTGTGGGACAGGCTGAATGCGGCGGATTTGCAGCGGGTTAAGCAGCAGTATTTGGAGGATGCGCGGGAGTATTTTGGGAAGTTGGGTATCACGCTTGAACAGAATGATTTGGATGCATTAGCGCAACGCTAGAATCGTTATTAATACAGGGCGCACTGATCAGCAGCCCACCCATAACAACTTACTGATGCATCTCTTTCACCAACCCCCTCACAGCTGTTGCTGAATCTGCGCCAGCCCCTGCCCTGAGGCCATCAAAGATAGACCTGTTCGTTGGTATCGGACTCAGGCTCAAGGCCTGAGACATCCACGAGTCACTTTTAAGAGCATAACCCGCTTATGCGACATATTGCGTCGCATTACCGATGTAGTATTTGCAGGCTTTCGCCTCAGGCCTACAAACGACCTATACTGTCGCAGCTTGATATTAGAGTGCAGCGCACAGCTGTTTTATTATCAGCGCTATTTTTAACCCACCACAAGGAAGACCTATGCTCGCTCCTCTTTCACCTGGTTTTATGGTGCTTCAAGGCAATCATTTAGAAGATTTGCGCGAAGTGGCCATGCATTGGCTGGCAGAACAACCGCTGCGCCCCTTAGAAGATGAATGCATTTTGGTGCAAAGCAACGGTATCGCCCAGTGGTTAAAAATGGCGCTGGCAACCAATGCCCAAGGTAATGGCATTGCTGCTGCAGTGAATGTGCAATTGCCGGGACGCTTTATTTGGCAAGCCTATCGCAGTGTGTTTGACGATCTGCCCACCAGCTCACCCTTTGATAAAACACCACTGACCTGGCGCATTTATCGTTTACTCGGTGACTGGGCACAACTGCAAGCGAGCTTAGGTGAACAGATTCAAGTATTGGGCCCATTGGAGGGCTTTTTAACCGCCGACCAAGATCCACGCCGGCGCTATCAGTTAGCCGCGAACTTGTCGGATCTGTATGACCAGTATCAACTCTATCGAGCGGACTGGCTGGAAGCTTGGGAGGCAGATCAAGATATCATTATTAAAGCCGACGGCACGACCACAGCATTACCCGAGGAGCAGCGTTGGCAAGCGATTTTATGGCGCGTTTTGAGTGATGATATTCAGGCAGAAGGTCTGCGCAACGGTGAGAGTACCTGGGCGACCGCCAGCCGTGCCTATGTGCATCAGCAATTTATCAAAGCTTGCGCTCACTACAGCCCAGAAAACCGCCCCGAAGACTTACCACGGCGCGTGATTGTGTTCAGCATTTCCTCGCTGCCGCGGCAAACCTTAGAGTTTTTGCAAGCCATTGCTCAATTTACGCAAGTGATGGTGTTTGCCACTAACCCCAGCCAGCATTACTGGGGGGATTTAATTGAAGGCAAAGCTCTACTCAAAAGAGAATACCAACGCATTGCTGAACGCAAAACACCGGCCAATCTCGAACTCGAAGACCTGCACGCTTACGGCCATCCGCTGTTAGCTTCTTGGGGTAAGCAAGGCCGTGACTTTTTACACCTGCTCGATGAGCACGACCAGCCCGACAGTTATCGCCAGCTTTTTCATCAGCAAAAAATCGACTTATTTACGGATCCCGGTGATGACTGCTTATTGCATCAGTTGCAATCTGACATCCTCAATCTGCGTCCTTTAGCCGAGCGCCAGCAAGATCAAACACAGATCAATCCTGAGCAAGATCAAAGCTTACAATTTATGGTCGCGCACAGCCCGCAGCGTGAAGTGGAGATTTTGCACGATCAGTTGCTCGCCAGCTTTGCCGCCGCCCAGCAGTCTGGTACCCCGTTAAATCCGCGCGATATTTTAGTGATGGTGCCAGATATCAATGTCTATGCACCGCATATTCAGGCGGTGTTTGGCCGTTATGCCACTGGCAGTGATGAGTATGATGCCAAGCGCGACCCGCGTTATTTACCTTTCCATATTTCCGATCAAAGTCAGCGCAGTCAAAACACCCTGCTGATTGCACTGGAAAAGCTGCTGCAATTACCGCAATCACGTTTCAGCGTCAGTGAGTTGTCGGACTTGCTGGATACGCCTGCGCTGCGTGAGCGCTTCGGTATTGACGAGGCTGACCTGCCCACACTGCGCCAATGGATCAAGGGAGCGAATATTCGTTGGGGCCTGAATGCCGCGCAACGTAAACAACTGAATCTGCCAGAGCTCGAACAAAATACTTGGCTCTTTGGTTTGCGCCGGATGCTGTTGGGCTTTGCCGTGGGCAACAGTGGCAGCTGGCAAGGTATTGAGCCTTATGCCGAAGTGGCCGGTTTAGAAGCCGCGCTGGTTGGGCCTTTAGCGCTGCTGTTAGACAGCCTGCAACACGCGCAACAACAGCTGCTACACGCACACACGCCTGAGGCATGGTTAAGCTTGATTGAAAGCCTGCTCTCCGACTTTTTTGTTGAAAGCAACGCCGCTGACAGCTGGGCTTTAACTCACTTGGATATTCAGCTGGAAGCCTTGCAAAGCACTTGGTTGGATGCGGGTTTACAAGACGAACTGCTCCCGCTCGAAGTGGTGCGTGAAGAGCTGTTAGCCAATCTCGACCAACCCAATTTAACGCAGAAGTTTTTAGGCGGCTCAATTAACTTTGCGACCTTAATGCCCATGCGTGCCATTCCTTTTCAGCAATTGTGGCTACTGGGTATGAATGACGGTGACTACCCGCGCAATGTGCGCCCGGCTGATTTTGATTTAATGGCCATCGACTACCGCCCCGGCGATCGTTCGCGCCGCGAAGATGACCGTTATCTGTTTTTAGAAGCATTGCTCTCTGCGCGCCAACGCTTGGTGATCAGCTGGGTCGGTAAGGATATTCGTGATAACTCAGAACGCCCGCCCTCGGTGATTATCAGCCAATTGCGCGATCACTTGAAAGCCGGTTGGCAGTTGGCCAACACAGGAGGTGACTTATTAGCGGCGCTGACAACCGAGCATCCTTTGCAGCCCTTTAGCCAACGCTACTTTGCCGTTGATCGCGATCCTCGCTTGTTCACCTACGCTGCAGAATGGCGCTCACTGCACAACACTCAGCCCAGCGCGCAAACTGAGTCGTCACATATCACTCTGCCTGCTTGGCAGCCAGAAGCGGCAATTAAACTGGCGGATCTGGCCAGTTTCATGCGTAACCCCACCCAGTACCTCTATAAAAACCGTTTAGGGATTCAGTGGTTTGATCAAGGGCATGACATCGAAGACATTGAGCCTTTCCACTTGGCCGGTTTAGCCAACTGGGCGTTACAAGATCAGGTCATTACACGAATCAAGCAGCAGCTTACACAGCAACCTGAATGCTTGATTTCTGAGGTTTTACACGACGAACTGCTGCGTTTGCAGCGTTCCGGTAGCCTGCCCTTAGCGCCTTTTGATCAGTTAATTCAAGAGAACTTAACGCAAACGCTGAGCGCGCCATTGAGCACCTATCAGCAATTGCTCGCAGACTATCCGCAGGTTTTACCGATCGAAATTCAGCGCTTACCTCTCAATGAGCAGCTAGTACTCGAAGACGGGATGGCCGATATACGGCGCAACGCGCAAGGCGAACACCTGCGCGTGGTCTTGCAGGCCAGCAATATGCATTCAGGCACCTCTAAAAAGTTTTATAACTTAGTACGCCATTGGCCTGCGCACCTCTTGGCACAATTGCGCCAGCCTTTGCCGACCCGTTTACTGGGGCCCGGTACTGATTTGGTTTTCCCAGCGCTGGACGCACCAGTGGCCACACAGTTGCTGCTCGACATCATGCAAATTTACCAGCGCGGCATGAATGAACTGCTGCCTTTGGCCTGTAAAACCGTGTTTGCCAGTCTCATCGCAACAGGTAAACCGGCTGAAATCTATGAAGGCGGCTACAGCTATGGTGATTATGAAAATGCCGGTGAGCTCTCCGAAAACCCCGCTTTACAACAACTCTGGCCCGACTATGCCAGCCTCAGTAGCGATCCACGTTTTACAGAATGTGCTGAGTTAATCTATCAACCACTCGTGGAGGCGTTCCAATGACTACAACCCAGACTACAGAAGTGGAACAGCTCAACCCCCTGAGTTTCCCACTGCATGGCAGCCGCCTGATTGAAGCCAGTGCCGGTACCGGTAAAACCTTCACCTTGGCCCTGCTCTATGTGCGTCTTATTTTAGGTCAGAGCTCAAATGGCCAGGGCTTTAGCCGTCCCCTGACGCCTAAAGAAATTCTGGTTGTCACCTTCACCGAGTTGGCCGCTGGCGAATTGCGTGATCGTATCCGCGCACGTTTAGTGGAAGTGGCTGAGTATTTTAAACAGCCCGATCACTCGGCGGACAGCCTGCTGGTTGATCTGCGTGATGATTACCCCGCTGCAGAGTGGCCCCGTTGTGCTTGGCGTTTGCAAATGGCCGCTGAAAGTATGGATGAGGCCAGCGTCTCGACCATTCACAGCTGGTGCAACCGTATGTTGGTTGAACACACCTTTGATACCCGTGGTTTATTTAGTCGTGAATTAGTCACAGATACCAGTGAGCTGCTAAGCGAAGTGGTGGAAGACTATTGGCGCGTGCATTTTTACAGCCTCAACGCTGGGCAAGCTAAGCAAGTCTTAAAAGAATACCAATCGCCCGCGCAGCTGGAAAAAGATCTAGCCAACCTGATTAAGCCCACCAGCCAAGGTGTGAGCTTTATTGGACAAGCTGTACAGCCCAACCCCCAACGACTAACTGACATTCTCACTGCCAAACAAGCTCGCCAGCAGCTCATCGACAGCACAACGCAAGCTGCACAAGAGTATTGGGCGACTCACTGGGCCGATATTCAGGCGTATTTACTTGAGTTACAGCCCTACTTAAACGGCAATACGCACGGCAGTGCTAAGCTCGACAAATTCACTGTTCTGCTCGATGAGATACAGGCGTGGGCTCAAGATAATGGCTCTCAACCCAGCAAATTAAGCTCCTTTGCCGAAGGTGCTTTTAAATTTAAAGCCAAGGCTAAAATCGACCAGGTTGATCAGCACTTAGAAGCTTTTAAATTAATTAAAGAAATGAATGAAGCCACCCAGACAGAACCTGGGTTAAGTGTCGCTGCAGCACTCTTAGCCGATGCCGCGCATTGGGTTAAAAACACCTTTCAACAGCGCATGGCGCAACATGCGCAGATGAGCTTTGATGACCTGCTGGTACAGCTGGAAAAAGCACTGGACCCTGAGCTCGCTGGCGAACATGCCTTGCAATTGGCCGCTACCCTCAAGCGCAATTACCCCATTGCCATGATTGATGAGTTCCAAGATACCGACCCCATTCAATACAGTATCTTTAACCGTATTTATCAGGTGCAACAGAGCAGCGCTGACAGCGGTATTTTTATGATTGGCGACCCTAAGCAATCCATTTACAGCTTTCGTGGTGCCGATATACACACCTATTTAAAGGTGCGCAGCGCCACTCAAGGGCGTCATTACACGCTAAAGAAAAACTTCCGCTCCACCATCGGAGTTGTGGATGCCTGCAATGCGTTTTTTGCCCAAGCTGAACAACACCCACAAGCAGCCTTTCGCTATAAAACCCCCGAGCAGAACGATAACCCCATTCCTTTTATTGAGGTCAGCGCGCAGGGCCGCGAGAACCAACTGTATTTAGATCACCAAGCCGTTGACCCTATGACCTTGTGGTATTTCTCAGCGGAAGATCCAGCGCAACCCTTAAGCATGAGCGATTTTCGTCAGAATGCGGCTGCAGTGGCCGCCAGCCAGATTTCTGCTTGGTTAAACTCTGCCGCCACAGGCGCAACAGGTTTTGGTAAAGAAGGTGGAGTAGAGCAAGCCTTACAGCCTGCTGATATTGCCATCTTGGTGCGCACCGGTACTGAAGCTCAACAGATGACTCAAGCACTGCGCGAGCGTGGCATTGCCAGTGTCTATATGTCGGACCGTGAAGCTTTGTTGGTCAGCCAAGAAGCCGCAGATCTGCTGCATTGGTTATACGCCTGCGCTGAACCCACCGATGCCCGTTTAGTTAAAGCGGCACTGGGTACCTTTACCCTTGGTTTGCCATTGAGCCGACTGGCGCAGTGGCAAGAGGATGAGCTGGCTTGGGAGGATGAAATGCAGCAATTTAGCAAGCTGCATCTGATCTGGCGCAAGCAAGGCATTCTGGTGATGTTGCAACGTCTAATGGCCTACTACCAACTGCCCGCTCGTTTGCTGCAGCAGCCTAAGGGTGAGCGCAGCCTGACTAACTTGCTGCACTTGGCTGAATGGCTGCAACAAGCGGCCAGCCAAATTGACGGTGAACAAGCCCTCATTCGCTATTTATATGAGCATCTAGGTAAAGACAACCAACAGTTGCTCTTGCGCTTGGAAAGCGATGCGCGTCGGGTGAAAATCCTCACGATTCATAAATCCAAAGGCCTTGAGTTTCCCTTGGTGTTGCTGCCCTTTATCAGTTGCTGGCGTGAAACCAGCGGTAAAGATAAACAAGTGACCTACCACCAAGGCGATCAGATCTATACCGAGGTAGCCGGAAAAAGTAATTTCTCTGAGGCTTGGACCATCGCCAATGATGAACGTATTAAAGAAGATTTACGTTTGTTGTACGTGGCCCTAACCCGTGCCAGTCATGCCCTGTGGCTGGGTGTTGGGGCATTAAAATCGGGCAATGCCAAAACACCACAATTAGACAAATCAGCCATCGGCTATATGCTCAATGCTGGCCAAGCGTTTAAGAGTCCTGATGAGGTCTATAGCGCCCTCACTACTATCGCTGAGCATGCGTCGATCAAGCTGGTCGAAGCACCTGAGATCACAGACTTGCAGGCACCTCAGCTGAGCGAAACAGTTTTGGAAGAGGCGCGCCCGGCTCCGCACTTAGGCCATTTAAGCAACTGGTGGATCGCCAGTTACTCGGCTCTACAATTTGCAGGGCACAACGCAGCCGTTACCCCAGCCGACAACGCTGAAGACGATCTTGCGCAACAGACCAACGAGCCCAGCACCGCACATGAAGACCAGCTGTTGGAATTGGCACAAAGCAGCCTAGAGACCACGACTCTGCTCACGCCGCAGCGACAAACCGAGGCTGCGCTGGCCAGCAACGATTTTATGCATCAGTTTCCTCGTGGCCCCAAGTGGGGTACGTTTTTGCACAGTTTGCTTGAATGGGCTGCCGTCACCCGTGGTACCACTGAGCACAGCAAACATTTACGTGGTTTTAGCGCTGCTGCCGCGGACGATGCAGGGCGTGATGCCATGTTAGCCAGTCGTTGTAAATTACGAAAAATTGAACATTTTGCCGAGCCTTTAAGCCTGTGGATCAAAGACTTTATCCAGCAGCAGTGGCAGCCGACAGGTTTTGCGCTAACGGACTTAACACCAGCCAATCTAGCGGTGGAGTTGGAGTTTTTAATTGAGGTGCACAAAGTCAGCGCCCAACAACTCGACCAGCTTGTGCGCCCTTACACCGTAAAGGGTGCAAGCGCACCGCAGGCTAAACACACCACACTCAACGGTATGCTCAAAGGCTTTATTGACTTGGTCGCCGAGAAAGACGGTCAGTATTATGTGATTGACTGGAAGTCGAACTACTTAGGCGCCAGCGATGAGGATTACAGCCAAGCGGCCATGCACAAAGCCATTCTCGAACACCGTTATGATCTGCAATACCTGCTCTATATTTTAGCCCTACACCGCCAACTTAAAGCCCGCCTGCCTGAGTATGATTACGATCAACACGTGGGTGGTGCGGTGTATGTGTTTTTACGCGGCTGGCAGAACCCCAGCACCCAAGGTTTGTTCCATGACAAGCCCCCTAAAGCCTTGATCGAAGCCCTTGACGCTTTGTTCAGTCGGGCTCTGTTGAGTCAGTCTGTATCAAGTGACGCCATGTTAAGTCACACCACAGCAGGAGTTCACCCGTGACCATTTCAACCTCTACCCCAACCCTGCTGCAACACATGGCCCACTGGGTCGAACAAGGTGCCTTGCGCAGTTTGGATTTAGCGCTCACTCGCCTGATTCAACAGCAATTACCTGACAGCAGCGATGCTCTATTATTGGGCGTGGCACTGGTCAGCGAACGCAATGCCCATGGCCATGTGTGTTTGGATTTACACAGCGCTTTACAGCAGCCGCAGTTATTGTTATCAACGGTGAAACAACCCGATGAGGCCAGCAGCGCTAACCCCGCACGCGAAACATTGGTTGCACAACTGAGCCGCTTATCACTGAGCAGTTGGGTTGCTGCGCTAAGTGCCAGCCCAGCGGTGGAGACCTGCTTGAATGGCAGCTTCGCCCAAGGTAACTCGCCCTTGGTGTTGGCTGGCAGCCCTGAGCGGCCTTTATTGTATTTACGCCGCTATTGGCACTACGAACAGCAGATCAAAAGCGCTTTATCCCAGCGCCTCGCCACCACCCATGTGTTGCCAGAAGCTAATACGCACATGCTCTTGGCCGCTTTATTTCCCGCAACGAGCCTACCCACTGCCACCGATTGGCAAAAAGTCGCCTGCTTATTGGCTGCACGCAGCAACTTTGCCATTATCACCGGTGGCCCAGGCACAGGTAAAACCACCACTGTGGTTAAATTGCTGGCGTTATTACAAGGCCTGCGCGTCGCCAATAATGAACGACCGCTGCACATTCACTTAGCCGCCCCCACCGGTAAAGCGGCAGCCCGCTTAAGTGAGTCCATTGCCGGTAGCATCGAGCGCTTAGAATTACCAACAGCACTCGAGGCTGCGATTAAAAGCACGATTCCCAAAGAGGTGACCACCCTACACCGTTTGCTGGGCAGCTTACCCAATACCCGAAACTTTCGTCACCACGCCAGCCAGCCACTGCCCACTGACCTTGTAGTCGTGGATGAAGCCTCCATGATGGATGTGGAAATGATGGCGCAACTGGTCGATGCCTTACCCCGCCATGCTCGCTTGATTTTATTAGGTGATAAAGACCAACTGGCTTCAGTGGAAGCCGGCTCAATTTTAGGCGATTTGTGCCAAACAGCTGATGCTGCGCATTACACACCCGCAACCCAAGCCTGGATTCAACAACTGAGCAACGAAGCGCTGGCCGATGAGTTTATTGACCCTCAAGGCTCAGCCTTGCAGCAAGCCACCTGCATGTTGCGCCACAGTTACCGTTTTAGCGCACACCCCGGAATTGGCGCACTGGCCAGCCAAATCAACTCAGGCAAGGCTACACCCAAAAGCCTACAAGCTATTTTTGCGCAGCACCCTGACAGCCTAAACAGTGTGCAATTGCAGGCTGCAACCGGCAGCTATGGTATGCAATTAGCACCCTTAGAAAAACTCGCCACAGAGGGCTACCAAGGCTACTTGACCACACTCAAAACTCTGCAACCCACGCAGGATAACGCCAGCCCTGAAGTCATGCAGGCATGGGCATTACAGGTGTTTGCCGCACACAATCAATTTCAACTGCTGACTGCGATGCGCCGTGGCGTGTTCGGTGTTGATAATCTCAATCTGTTAATCACCCAAGCCTTGCAGCGTAAAAAATTACTGCCAGACGTTGAGTCACGCTGGTATGCCGGCCGGCCATTACTGATCACGCGTAACGATTACAGCCTCAAACTGATGAATGGCGATATTGGTATTTGTCTGCAGTGGCCCGGCAAAGGTCTGCGCGTGGCCTTTCCTGATGGTAAACAAGGTATTCGCTGGGTGCTGCCCAGCCGTTTGCAGGCGGTGGAAACGGTCTTTGCAATGACGGTGCATAAATCCCAAGGTTCAGAATTTACTCATACCGCACTGGTATTACCCGAATACGGCAATCCGGTCCTGAGTAAAGAGTTGATTTACACTGGTGTCACCCGCTCGAAAGAGCAGTTCACCTTGGTCTACAGCGCCGATCATGTCTTGCAACAAGCTCTGCAAACACAGGTGCAAAGAGCCAGTGGCCTGGTGGGGATTGCAATGGATAGTTAAAGACAAAGGCACATGCCAATGGCTCTACTCTAAAACGGATAAGTTAAGAGTAGAGTGTGCAGTAGACACATCACAAATCAACTGTTCAATACAGGTCTTAGGTGCTGTCCAACTTCTTTTTATTGATGCTGAATCGCAGGCAAAACTATGTTCGATATCATTGGTGATATTCACGGCCACGCTGCTGCGCTGGAGCGTTTACTGATTAAGCTCGGCTATGAGCTGCGTGCAGACGGCTGGCAGCAAGCCGGTCGTAAAGTGATTTTTTTAGGTGATTTTATTGACCGCGGCCCAGAGCAAGCTAAAACCATCGACATCGCGCAACGCATGATCGAAAATGATCATGCCTTAGCGGTGATGGGCAACCATGAGTTTAATGCCATCGCTTGGGCCACCGAAGACAGTCAAAACTCCGGAGCATTTTTACGCGCCCGCACCCAGAAAAACCTGCGCCAGCACGAAGCTTTTTTGCATGCTGTGGGTGCTGATTCACGTGCACATCGCAAGACCATTGATTGGTTTAAAGAGTTACCACTGTTTTTAGATTTGGATCATATTCGTGTAGTGCATGCTTGTTGGCATGTAGAGCACCTAGCCACACTCAAGCCTTTTTTAGATCGTCATGCTGTTGCGCATCCTGCATCTTGGACGCAGCTGTGTCGTGATGGCACTGAAGCTTTTGCGGCAGCCGAAACTATCCTCAAAGGTATGGAGATCCCATTACCCAAAGGTGTGGAGTTTACCGATAAGGATGGGCATATTCGTCAACGCACACGTACACACTGGTGGTTAGCGGACGATGATCTCACCTACCGTGATTTAGCCATGGTGCCCGCCGATATTATCGAGCAAATTCCACACCAGCCCGTGCCCACTGAACTGCAACCAGGCTACGACGCTTTAAAACCCCTATTTATTGGGCATTACTGGATGAGCGGTACACCAGAACCTATTAATAAACATATCGCCTGCGTGGACTGGAGCATTGCCGCCAGTGACAACCCTAAAGCCAAGCTCTGCGCCTATCAGTGGGACGGTGAGCACGAGCTGAGCGCAGACAATATGGTTTGGGTCGAGCGCTAAACCGCCTGCTCTGTATGAACTGCACCACACAGATGGGATTGGGTTAGTTATGATTCAATTTACTTGAATGATGGTTTAAAGTAGAGCCACATCACCGGCAAGGCATTATCATGGACAACCTTATTCTTAAGCAGCACTACAACGCACTGTGCGAGCAGCTCAATCGGTTGCAGTTTCTGATCACCCAATTGCAACCCGACTACGCCGCAGTGGCACAAATTCAGCCACTGACCAAAGCCCAAGAGCATGAGCCGCTCAACAGTATTCAGCCGATCATTCATAGCGATCAAAGCGCAGTTGAACTGGCGGTCAAGGCCTATAAAGACTTGCATACCATTGTTGGTTTTTCGCAAAAAAGTGCGCGGCGTACGCCTGGCGTGTTGTGGTTTAATACCAGCAATATGTCCGGCGCTGCAGAGATTGCCGCCTGTATTGAGGCGATCAATACCGCAAAGTTGGCCATTAAAGATTACGTAGTGAAAAACTTCAGTACCGCCACAGCACGTTTTGAAATTCTGAAACAGGCCTGCCCCGGTGTGATGACGGTGCATTTGTATCGTTTAATTCGCTGCTACCACAATGAAGGTGTGCGCTCGGTGCGTTTAACCTGGGCGCAGCAGCAATCCTTGGTCTACCCCGATAAAGATAAGCTGGCAACCAAGATCCGTGTGGCCATTGAGCAGTCGTCCAACCCAGGCTATATCTCTATGCTGTCTGAGCTACTGAAAAACATCAGTGAAGCGCCCTATGGCTCGATTCGTATTCGTCGCCAAGTCAAGGTGCAGCCGGTGGCCAATGTCACGCAGTTTAACGGCGCCGCCAGCCCAGTCACCGCTCCTCTGCCGATCATTGTCCTACAGGATCAAGCGCCCATCATTAAGATGCTCGGCGACTTTGATGCACAAGTGGCCTCACAACGCAAAAAGCGCTCAGATACGCTGGGGACGATTGAGTTAGGGGTGTTTCAGGGGGAGACGATTGAGTTAGTGAATCAGCGGAAGTGAGCTTCAAAACACTGTCAGCCCCAGTGAGACCACTAACAATACATTGCATATGCGGCTCTATTTTCTACGATCCAAAAAGTTAATCGCTAAGCGGTCCACCCAGCCCCAGAGTCGTTGGCGCGCACGTTCTAGCAGCGGTCGTTGGCGCCAGCTTTCTTCGGTCACTTCGATGCTCTGGGCAAAATCATCCAGCAAGCAAGCCCGTACTTGCTCAAGCAGACCGCTATCGCGGGCCTCAAGATTGCCCTCAAGGTTAAAGCGCAAATTCCAGTGATCAAAGTTACACGAACCAATGCTGACCCAATCATCCACCACCACCATTTTCAAATGCAGAAAACGCGGCTGATATTCAAAGATACGCACACCTTTACGCAGCAAGGCTGGGTAATAGCGCTGTCCTGCCCAACGCACCGCAGGTAAATCTGTGTGCCGACCGGTGAGCAATAAGCGCACATCAACACCGCGTACCGCTGCTTTACGTAAAGCGCGACGCACCGCCCAGGTTGGTAAAAAATAAGGAGTAGCTAACCATACGGTTTGATGAGCACCTTTAAGTGCACGCAATAATGCTTTTTGAATATCACGGTGCTGTGTAGAAGCGGCATAGGCCACGCGGGCTTTGCCCACATTTGCAAATGGCAGCGCGGGCATATTGTATTGCGGTACTTTTTTCGGGCTGTTATTTTGCTGCCAAAAAAATCGCTGAATACAGCTGCGCCACTGCGAATCAAATAAATTTTGCCAATCATTGACCACCGGCCCGACCACGCGCACCATCACTTCGTGCCACTGACTGTACTCGCTATCGGGCTGCCAAAACTGGTCTGTTAGGCCTGTACCACCAATATAAGCCACTTGCTGGTCAACGATGAGTAACTTGCGGTGATCGCGGTAAAAGTTTTCTAAGCCTCGTTGCCAACGCAGAGGATTATAAAAGCGCAGTTCAATCCCCGCAGCCAGCCAATGCTGGCGTTGTGCGCTGCGTAAACGACGGCTGCCAAAGCTATCAAACAAACAACGTACACGCACGCCGCGCTGTACCGCTGCAATCAACGCCGCTTCAACACGATTAGCGCTCTCGCCGCTACTGACTAAGTAGAGCTCAATATCAATCTGCTCACGCGCCTGCTCAATACGCGCCAGCCAATCGGTAAAAAAAGCCGGACCATCAACCAACAACTGAAACTGATTACCGGCGCGCCAAGGGAAAATCAAACCGGCCATGCTCAACCCTCTTTAACTGAATGCAACACACCAAGCGAAGATGCTTGCACCCTTCTATTTTACGATCAACTTTTGTACCACAAAAAAATAACCCGCGCAGGTGGTTCAACGCTGCGCGGGTTATGGGTACGACTCTAGCGAGGTTTAACGCAGAATTTGCGGATCACCCTTGCCAGCCACTGCTGCAGCTTCTTCAATGGTCAGCAAGGCCGTGCGGGGTAAGTCTTGCAGGCGCGCACAGGCGGCCAACACATTACCCCAGCACGCACGGTTCACAAACTGCATACCAAACTCATCCAAGGTACCACCGCGGTTACGGTAGCCCAACACGTAGGTGTTGTTGGCATCCGGCAGAATGGTCCATAAATGGCCACGCATCACTTCAGGGCGCATATGGGTTAACAGCACGCGCATACGGAAGCGACTTGGGAACAACTGCTCAACCAACTCATCACTGGCCAGGCTTTCTAATTCCCAACGGTCACGTGGCGCACGGAAACGACCCGGCTCTTGTAAGTAGACAACGCGATAGCCCATCTCAGCTTCTTCTAAGCGCTGCGCAGCACGCAGTACCTGTTCTAGCTGGTAACTACCATTGGCAATCAACAGTAAGGGATCAGTGCCTGCAAATTCTTTCACCACAATGGCGCCATCACGGGCCAATTGCTCAGCTTGCGCTTGGGTAAAGTACGCCGGACGATCACGCTTAGCGGCAACCACACAAGCAATCTGCCCGCGCGCACTGTAAATCTGCGGCAAGAGCGCCAGCATACTGTTGTGGTCTGCTGGGAATAACACGCGTGACACATCATTCATCTCGCCCAATAAGGCTTCACAGAAGGTGGTGTCTTGGTGCGACTGTTGGTTTTTACCGTTTTCCCACGTGTGCGAGGTGGCCACTAGCGGCCAGCCTAACCAGCCTGCAGGTCGGCCAATTTCTTTTTGCTGGCGCGAGTAAATTAAACTTTGACGCACAGCGCCGAGCATTTTTACGCAGAAGGCTTCATAGCTGGCCACCAGATTTAAGCCGCTTTGGTTGGCTAAACACGCCGATACCACCGCCTCTTCGTTCAGCGCTGTGATGATTTTGCCATCCACGGCTTCAAGTTCGTTTTCTGGCTCAATGACGCGGTGACGCAAGGTTTTCAATACTTCAGTCAGACGGTTACTGGCCAACTCATCTGGGTTACCCACGCGTGGGCGCAAGTCTGGGTTGGCTGCCACTAAATCAACAAAGTAACGATCGATCGCCGCCATAGTTGAGCAGGCATCATCACGGTAATGCAACTCTGGCTGCACAGGAGCATGCGGATGGCGGTTGGCCAGCGGGTTATCACGCTCCAATGGACGATTTTGCGCTTGGTGCGTATTCAGCAACTCTAGGGCTTCGCGCATATCTTCAGGGGTGACATATAGCGGTTTAATGTGTTTGTTAAATAAGTCGCGTGACTCAACATCCACATGCGGATTACCTGGCAGTGGTAAGTTATGCGCTTTATTTTCATCCGCACCGTAAAAACCAAAGCCTTTTACAGACTGGGCAATACCGTATGGAATCGGCAGCGGGTAGGACAAAATACCACTGTCTTTTTCTTGTACACGGCGCTCTAAACGCTGCTCCATTTCCCACAAAGTGCAGACAAAAGCTGCTGGGTCGCAGCCGTCAAACTCAATCGGATCAAAGCCACAGCCACGTAAGTGACGCTCAAAACTGGCTAAACCTTCAGGGGTACCCATTTGTGTGCGCTGCTCAATACGACGGCCGTTAGCAATCATAATGGGCAGTGCTGGGCCACTGTCTTCAGCGCGCCACCAACGGGGAATCCAATCGCTACCGCGTTGTTCTTCAGCGGCACCATCAGATAAGAATGCCACCAGCTTTTCACCCGGCAACGGCATATGCACGTATTGCAGCTCAGCAAAACCTAAGTAGCCACCTTCAATAATGCCGCCAGCCGTGTGCGGATTCACATGGCTACCTAAAGGAGCTGCCATCGAACCATCTGCGGCAATTTCATAGCCGTAGAAGTCATTCAATAAGCGGTTGATACCTTCTTCACCGTTACCGTAAGCCTGCTCTTGCTCAGGGTGCAGGTTCCCCAACAGCACGTTCAGCGCTTCAATGGCTGCTACACTGTGGCCTTGGCCCATCATCCAAGCACGAGTTTCACCGGTTAAGGCATTTAATGCCATATAGGCTGCATAACCGGGCACCATATTCAGTGCTCCACCGGTATGGCCTTCAGGCTGAACTTTAAAATCGTCCGCAGTCAAATCACTGCCGTCAAGGTGCACTTTGCGGGCATAAGTCATATGCACCACCAGCGACATGCCTGCGGCGGTAATTTTATCCAACGCACTCATTTTGCGGTAAACAGTGGCCAAGTCGGGCTGAGTTCCCGCTTGCACAAGTTGATGGGCAAGGCGATATACTGCAGCTTGTGTTTCAGCAGCATGCTCAATCGGGCCATAACCCTTTTGCCAGTGCGCAAAAGCTGGCTCAATTTTAGCGTGTTCAGTTAAGTCAGCGAGGCTCGGCAAAATCTGATGCATATTAATACTCCATAAACTCGAATGTGGTGCAGTTTAAAGACAGCTCGATAAGGGTATCATGATACTCATCAATAACCGCTTACCCAGTCACACTCTATTCACACAGCCAAGAAGGAATCTCCATGGCCTTACTTAATTTTCTCGGTGCCATTCAGCAAGTCACAGGCTCGTGCTACTTGATCGAAACATACGACAAGAAGAATATTCTACTCGAATGTGGCATGCAGCAAGGTGGTGATAGCGAAAACAACCGTGATGACAATGGCAATGAGCCACGCTCAGCCTTTGCGTTCAATCCTGAAACCATTGATGCAGTGGTAATCTCGCATGCGCACATTGATCACAGCGGTATGTTACCGCGTTTAGTCTCCGAAGGCTTTCGCGGACCTATTTATGCAACCGACGCCACCTGCGAGCTGATGGAGTTAATGCTGCTCGACTCAGCCCATATTCAAGAAAAAGATGCCGAGTGGGAAAACCGCTGGCGGGCCCGCAAAGGCCGCAAGCCCATCAAGCCGATGTATGTCAGTGCTGATGCTGCACGTGTGATGAAACAATTGGTCGCTGTGAGCTATGAAACGCTCACCAAAGTTGTGCCTGACGTTAAAGTCAGCTTCCATGATGCCGGTCATATTATTGGCTCGGCTATTGTTAAACTTGAGTTCCATGAGCCCAATGACAGTGTACGCACCTTGGTGTTCTCTGGTGACCTAGGTGGCGGTTGCTCACCTCTAATGAAAGACCCTGCAGTGCTTAAGCATGCCGACGTATTGATGCTGGAATCAACCTACGGTGACCGTGACCACCGCTGCAGTGAAGACACTTTAGATGAACTGGCGGAGATTCTGCGACAAGCCCACGAAGACGGCGGCAACGTACTGATTCCAGCCTTCTCAGTGGGTCGCACCCAAGACATTTTATTCCACTTGGGTCGCTTCTATCAGGAAGGTCGCTTGCCACAGCATACGGTCTACCTCGATAGCCCAATGGCAATCCGCGCCAATGAAATTTATATGCGCCACCGTGAAGATTTTGATAAAACCAACAGCCAAGCATTGACCGAGAGCGGTTTTCAAAATGCTAAAGATTGGTTACCCATTCTCAAACTCACACCTACGCCTGAAGAATCTATGGCGATTAACAAGGTGACCAGCGGCGCAATCATTGTAGCTGGCAGTGGCATGTGCACCGGTGGCCGTATTATCCACCACTTTAAGCACAATCTATGGCGTGAAAACTGCCATATGATTTTCACCGGCTTCCAAGCGCGTGGCACGACGGGTCGCGCAATTGTTGACGGTGCTAAAACAGTACGTGTCTTCCGTGAAGACATTATGGTCGGCCTAAAAGTGCATACCTTAGGTGGTTTCTCTGCACACGCAGGCCAGTCGCAACTGATTGAGTGGGCCAGCAATTTTGCAAACAAGCCTGAACTGCATTTGATTCATGGTGAAGTGGAAAAAATGAAAATTCTGCAAGACGAATTTAAGCAGCGCTTGGATTGGGACGTAAACATCCCAGAACTAGGCGATCGTGTTGCTCTATAAGGAGTTGTTATGTCGTTTCAAAATGATGATTATTTAGCTCGCCAATACCAAGTCAGCAGCATTGATTTGGACGCTAAAATTGATGAACTGCTGAAGTTAGCGGTACCGCCGACCAGCCCTAATCTTGAACTGTATCGCGAAATGATGCTGACGGTTGCCCGCATGGCTGAAGCAGACCGCAATCGCTGGGATGCAAAAATCATGATGCAAACCCTACGGGAAATGGAAGCATCTTTTAGCTTACTTGAGCGCTTTAAGCGCCGTCGTAAAGTGACGGTATTTGGCTCAGCCCGTACTGCACCTGAGCACCCTTTATATCAACAAGCCAAAGAGTTGGGTGAAATCCTCGCTCGCCATAACCTGATGGTGATCACCGGTGCTGGTGGCGGCATTATGGCGGCAGCGCACGAAGGTGCAGGCTTAGAAAACAGTCTGGGGTTAAATATTTACTTGCCCTTTGAACAAGGTGCAAACGAGACAGTAAATGGCAGTGGTAATTTGCTCAACTTCCATTTCTTCTTTTTGCGTAAGCTGTTTTTTGTTAAAGAAGCCGATGCCTTGGTTCTGTGCCCAGGCGGTTTTGGTACCTTGGATGAAGCACTGGAAGTCTTGACCCTGATTCAAACAGGTAAGAGTCCGCTGGTGCCCGTAGTACTGCTTGATCAAGAAGGCGGTACTTATTGGGACAAAGCGCTGGAATTTATGCGCGAAGAACTGGCAGATAAAAACTATATCTTGCCCAGCGATCTCGGTTTAATGCGCTTAGTACGCACGCCACAAGCTGCCGGGGAAGAAATTGCCCGCTTTTATCGCAGCTTCCACTCCACACGCTGGTTCAATGGCACTTTTGTCGTGCGCATCAACCATCCGCTGAACAAGCCAGCACTCGAAACACTGCATAAAGAGTTTGCGGATCTGTGCGTGAAAGGCGGCTTCAGTCAGGTTGCCTATTGCCCTGATAAACACAACGAACCTGAGTTCTGCAATCAGCACCGCTTAGAGTTTGTGTTTAATAACCGTGACTACGGTCGTTTGCGTGAACTGGTTGATTTTATTAACTTGCCACAAAACTGGAAAACCAACAGCTGATTGAATGGGCTGTTACAGTGGCGGGCACAAGTGCCCGCCCTGCTTTCATCGATCAACAGTCGTCGCTAGCGGGTTATCAGGCCAACTCGGCCAAAATATCACGCAAAGCTTGCGCTGGGTCGGCCGCTTGAGTGATAGGGCGCCCAATCACTAAGTAGTCTGAACCTGCCTGCATCGCTTGTGCCGGTGTCAGAATACGCTTTTGATCATCTTGAGCGCTGCCTGCTGGACGAATACCTGGCGTCACCAGTTGTCCTGCTGGCCATTGCTGCTTGAGTAAGCTGGCTTCTTGCGCAGAACACACTAAACCATCCAGCCCTGCTGCTTGCGCTAAGCGGGCTAAGCGTGTCACTTGCTCAGCCGGAGCCACATCCAAACCAATCCCAGCCAAGTCCGACTGCTCCATGCTGGTCAGCACAGTGACGCCAATCAGCAATGGTTTTTGACCTTGATGCTGATCCAAGACTTCACGACAGGCCTGCATCATTTTCAAACCACCCGAACAATGCACGTTCACCATCCAGACCCCCATCTCAGCCGCAGCTTTAACTGCCATGGCTGTGGTATTAGGAATATCGTGAAACTTCAGATCTAAAAACACCTCAAAGCCTAACGCATGCAGCCCTTGCACCACTTGCGGACCACTGCGGGTAAACAACTCTTTACCGACTTTAAGGCGGCACTGCTGTGGATCTAAGCGCTCAGCAAGGGCTAAGGCTTGAGCGGCACTGGGGAAATCAAGGGCAACAACAATAGGGCTGGACATGACTGAGCTCTCGTATCAATAAAAATGCGCTGCATTGTAGCCTTCCTCACAGCAAAGTGCCGCATCGACTTGACCCCTGATTAGTTTTTCTAATCTAAGCGATACCCAAGGGTAATCACAAAGTCTAATAGCATAGTGCTATAATCACTGAAATAAATGCTCTTGCAGGCCGCTGATTCTGGCAGTCCAAGCCATAAAGGTGTAGCATACCTCCTCTATGAGATCTATTCTCATTTATAAGTTTTTGGAGGTCCGCATGCCTTGGTATATTTGGTTATTAATCGCCCTAGTACTCGGATCCATAGTCGCTAGCCTCATGCTGCTGCGCAGTACTGCCAACAAAATGCCCATTAGCGCTGAGAAGCTAGAACTCATGCGTCAACGCAATGCCGAACTAGAAGCTCAAGAACGTCAGCAAGACCAGTAACTCACTGTTTATATCGTTGGAGATTATTATGTCCCGTACAGAAACCGATAGTTTAGGTGCCATTGAAGTTCCCGCCAATGCTTACTGGGGCGCACAAACACAGCGTTCTAAGCACAATTTTGTGATTGGCTCGCAACCCATGCCGCTGGCATTAGTGCGCGCGCTAGCCCAAGTTAAAAAAGCCGCTGCGCGCGTTAATGCACGCCTCGGTGAACTGCCTAAAGATATCGCTTTGTTAATCGAACAAGCCGCTGACGAAGTGATTGCTGGCAAACTTGACGAGCACTTCCCTTTAGTGGTGTGGCAAACCGGTAGCGGTACGCAAAGCAATATGAACGTCAACGAAGTGATTGCCGGTCGTGCTAACGAAATTGCAGGCCAAGGTATAGGTGGCAAGTCACCTGTCCACCCCAATGATCACGTGAACCGCGCGCAAAGCTCCAACGACTGCTTCCCCACTGCAATGCATATCGCTACTTTACAAGCGGTGCACCATGACTTGTTCCCAGCGGTAAAACTACTGCGTGACGGTCTAAATAAACAGGCGCAGCGTTATGCTAACTTAGTTAAAACTGGCCGCACCCATATGATGGATGCTACGCCTGTGACATTTGGCCAAGAACTATCCGCCTTTGTTGCGCAACTGGACTACGCCACCCACGCTATTGAAGCCACGCTGCCCGCAGTTGGTCAGTTGGCGCAAGGCGGCACTGCTGTCGGTACAGGCTTAAACGCTAATGCTAACTTTGCTGAGAATATTGCTCGCGAACTGGCTTCTGCGACTAAACTGCAGCTGACTTCAGCACCGAACAAATTCGCTGCCTTGGCCGGTCACGAGCCATTGGTCAGTCTATCTGGCGCGCTGAAAACCTTAGCAGTGGCACTGATGAAAATCGCCAATGACTTGCGCTTACTCGGCTCAGGCCCACGTGCAGGTTTAGCTGAAGTGTTGCTACCGGCGAACGAGCCTGGCAGCTCAATTATGCCCGGCAAGGTCAACCCAACTCAGTGTGAAGCCTTATCCATGCTAGCCTGCCAGGTGATGGGTAATGATGTGACTATCGGTATTGCCGCCAGCCAAGGCCACTTACAACTCAACGTATTTAAGCCGGTGATCATTCACAACATGCTTGAATCCATTGAGTTACTGGCTGATGGTTGCCGTAATTTCCAAGAGCATTGCGTGGAAGGTATGCAAGCTAATGAGCAGCAAATGGCTGATCACTTGGAAAATGGCTTGATGCTAGTGACAGCACTCAACCGTCATATCGGTTATGACAATGCTGCAAAAATTGCGAAGAAAGCTTACGAAGAAAACCTCACGCTGCGCGCTGCAGCCATTGAGCTTGGCTTAGTGACTGACGAGCAGTTTAGCGAGTGGGTGCGTCCAGAAGATATGCTGCACCCCACCCCGCATAAAGGTGAAAGCATTAAATCAAGCTCGATCACCCCTCGTAGAAGCTGGTCTTAATTACCCAGCGCTAGGCGAACCATTCAAGGCTCGCCTAGCAACTACAAAAAGTACAGCCGAGCACAAGCTGTTATATGATCAGCTGCGATTGGCCGCAGCGACGATGAGCGCCTTCATTTCTGCAACTGCAGCTGGGAAGCCTACAAATAAAGCGTGCGCGATAATAGCGTGACCAATATTAAGCTCGTTAATACCGGCAATCGCGGCAATCGGCTCAACGTTATGGTAATTCAGACCATGACCCGCGTTCACCACCAAGCCTTGCTTTAAGGCAATCTCAGTCGCCTTGCGAATCAACTGCAATTGCTTGGTTTGCTCAGCTGGCGTCACCGCATCGGAGTAATGACCGGTGTGCAATTCAATAGTGGTCGCACCAACGCGCTTCGCCGCTAAAATCTGCTGCTCATCGGCATCAATAAACAACGACACATCGCAACCCACTTTCTGCAAACGCTCAACCGCTTTAGCAATCCGCTCCTCTTGCGCAACCACATCCAAACCACCCTCAGTGGTCAGCTCCGCTCGGGTTTCTGGCACAAAGCAGGCATGTTCAGGACGAATCTCTTCGGCCAAGGCCAGCATTTCTTCAGTGACACCCATCTCAAAGTTCATTGGCGTATGCATCACTTCACGTAACACACGCACATCACGGTCTTGAATATGGCGGCGATCTTCACGCAAATGCACGGTAATACCATCCGCACCGGCCTGCTCTGCATCTAACGCGGCTTTGACTGGATCAGGATAACGCGTACCACGTGCCTGACGCACAGTAGCGATATGATCAATATTGACGCCTAACAAAATACGCTTATTCAAATTCATCACTTAGACCCTTTTTGTGTCAAAAACAATTCACGACTCATCAGCGCACGCCCACCTAAGTGAGCCGCCAACGCCTGACGCATTAAACGCTTGGCGGTGTGCAATACAGTTGGCTGCTGCCAATCTGCTGCTGCCAAGGCTAAAATATCGGCACCTAAAAAAACACCCGACTGCAACAGCGATACCGCTTCAAAGCCGCTTTGCGGTAGCAGACGATACAACATTTGCGCATCCAATGCCCGCCCCTGCACATCTCGCTCAAAAGAAAAGCCATAGCCCAGTTGCTCCAGCAAGCGCCACTCGAAGGTGCGCAGCAACGGCTCTACAGCCACGCCCTGAGCCAAACCTTGCACCGCCAGCATATAGTGCTCAAACAACAGCGGTTGTGGATCGTTGAGCGGTAGCAAGCGCACCAGCAGCTCATTGAGATACATGCCGCAAAATAAAGCCTGACCTTGCAAGAAATTAAACCCGCCAGCCGGCTCAATGCGACTGATGGTTTTTAATTCACTGCGGCCACGCAATTCAATCTCTAAAGCAGAAAAAGGACGTGCAACACTGCCCAACTTACCCCGCGCACCGCGCAAGACTGCAGACAAGCGCCCCGCCGGAGTAAAGACATCCATTAAGGCACTGGTTTCTTTATAGGGACGGCTGTGCAAGATAAAAGCTAACGACGACTGCATAGGTGTGCCTCAAGGCAACACAGACTCCAGAGCAGAGCCTGTGTTAAACAGCCATCAATACTCTTGATAACCTAATGAACGCAGGGCGCGCTCATCATCAGACCAACCACCTTTCACTTTAACCCACAAGTTGAGCATGATCTTGGAGCCAAACATCGCCTCCATATCCTTACGGGCTTCTTGGCCAATGCGCTTAATACGCTCGCCTTTATCACCAATAATGATTTTCTTCTGGCCATCACGCTCAACCAAAATCAGCGCGTGAATATGCAAGATGCGACCTTCTTGCTTAAATTCTTCAATCTCTACCGTAATCTGATAAGGCAATTCTGCGCCCAACTGACGCATGATTTTCTCACGCACCAACTCTGCCGCCAAGAAACGACTGGAGCGGTCCGTGATCTGATCTTCAGGGAAGAAGTGCTCACTTTCTGGTAAGTAATCAGCAACCACTTGCTCAAGGGTTTCCAGATTATGGCCGTGCAAAGCCGATATCGGCACAATTTGTGCATTCGGCAACTTCTCAGCCAACCATTTTAGATGCGCTAAAAGCTGGCTTTTATCTTCTAAACGGTCAGCTTTATTGACGGCAATAATTAAGGGACACGTCAGGTGCTGAATGCGTTCAAAGACCATTTCGTCTTCTTCAGTCCAGCGCATACGATCCACGACAAAAATCGCCACATCAATATCTTTTAAAGCGGTTAAGGCACTGCGGTTCATAAAGCGATTGAGTGCAGTTTGCCCCCCCATATGTAAACCCGGGGTGTCCACATAAACGGTTTGCACAGCGCCTTCGGTTTTAATACCGAGCATATTATGACGCGTGGTTTGCGGTTTACGCGAAGTGATAGCTAACTTTTGGCCCAAAATATGGTTGACCAACGTCGATTTACCGACGTTAGGACGACCTACAATGGCCACATAGCCACAACGTGTTGCTTGTTCAGTCATGCTGATGATTACTCTCTATACCCAAGGCGATCAGTGCAAGAGACGCTGCCACTTGTTCAGCAATGCGCCGACTGGCACCCTGACCTCGAGTTTTTTCATTAAGTAAGCTCACCTGACATTCCACATGAAATATGCGGCAATGCGGCTCGCCTTGAATATCCACCACCTCATAGTGTGGTAGATCCGTACTGCGTGATTGTAAAAATTCCTGCAGACGTGTTTTTGGGTCTTTATTGGTATCGACCAAGGTTAACTCAGAAAAGTGCTGTTCGAGCCAAGCTAAGACTCGCTCACGCGCAACTTCCATACCTGAGTCCAGGTAAATAGCCCCAATAATGGCTTCAGTGGTGTCAGCTAAAATTGAATCGCGGCGAAAGCCACCACTTTTTAATTCGCCTGAACCTAAGCGTAAATACTCACCTAAGCCAAAGCCGCGCGCCAACACAGCTAAGGTTTCGCCTTTCACTAGACGCGAACGCAGACGTGACAACTGTCCTTCTTTGGCCTGTGCAAAGTGATGGAACAACTTCTCACCGGCAACAAAGTTTAAAATAGCATCTCCCAAAAACTCGAGACGCTCATTATTACGCCCAGAAAAACTACGGTGGGTTAACGCCAAGGTCAACAAAGCCGTATCTTTAAAGGTGTAGCCAATTCTTTTCTGTAAAATCAGTAATGGATCACTCACTAGGCACGCACACGATATTGTTTGTCAAAAGTTACCACCAAATCAAAATTGCACATCAGCCACCAGAGGCTGTTTATGGTGAAGACGCTGGTAAGTGTTCAGTTATACCCAAATATTGGAATCATAACCGCTGTTTAATACACTTCATAACACAGGCCTTCAGCCGCATGACCCTCTCTGTAGAGGGGCAGGCGCAGAATTAGTGAATTAAACCAACACGACTGAAACTGGGTAATATACCGAACTTAGGATCCGCCCATGTCAGCCAAATTGCAAAGGCTTTACCAACAATATACTCATCAGGAACCATACCTTGTAGCTCAAAAGGTATGCTGGGGTCATCCCAGTACCGACTGTCTTTTGAGTTATCTCGGTTATCGCCCATCATAAAATAATGACCCGCCGGAACATACCACTGACGAGTCGGTTCAATGCGGCGACGTGCTTCCTTACGAATATAGTGCTCTTGCTCGCCTAAGCTCTCAGTAAACACAGCGGCACTGCCTAAACTGCCGGGTTCTTCACCTAAAAAGCGCTCATCAATGGCCTTACCATTGACTAAAATACGCTTATCTGAGGTGTAGGTCACCACGTCACCCGGCAAGCCCACCACGCGCTTAATGTAGTTAATACGGGTATCTTCAGGGTATTTAAACACCATGACATCGCCGCGCTTAGGGTCACTGATTTCCACGACTTTTTGATCAATAACCGGCAAACGAATACCGTAAGCGAATTTATTCACCAAAATAAAGTCGCCCACTTCCAAAGTTGGGATCATTGAGCCTGATGGAATTTGAAAAGGCTCAACAATAAACGAGCGCAAAACAAAGACCACCGCCAACACTGGAAAGAATGATTTCCCATATTCGATCAGCAGCGGTTCTTTTTCTAAGCGTGCGCGAACCTCGGAATTAAGTGCCACTGCATCTTTTTCATATTGGGCCACTGCTGCGCGGCGACGCGGGGCAAAATACACCAGGTCAAGTAACGCAAGAAAACCTGTCACGGCAACCGCAATGACCAATATCAATGGGAAATTTAATGTCATAGATTATTCATCCACTCGCAGTACTGCCAAGAAGGCCTCTTGTGGGATTTCAACGTTACCCACTTGCTTCATTCTTTTCTTACCTGCTTTTTGTTTCTCAAGCAGTTTACGCTTACGGCTTACATCACCACCATAGCACTTAGCCAAAACGTTTTTACGTAAGGCCTTGACCGAAGTACGTGCAACAATTTGTCCGCCAAGTGCCGCTTGAATTGCCACATCGTACATTTGACGTGGAATCAGTTCCTTCATCTTTTCAGCCAAAGCACGGCCTTTGGATGCTGCTTTATCACGGTGCACAATTAAGGCTAGAGCATCAACGCGCTCACCGTTAATCAAGACATCAAGACGTGACAACTGAGCCACTTGGTAGCGATCAAAGCTGTAGTCGAGTGATGCATAACCACGGCTCACCGATTTGAGACGGTCAAAGAAGTCCAAGACCACTTCGTTCATCGGCAACTCATACACCACCTGAACTTGACTGCCCAAGAAGTGCATATCAACTTGCACACCACGTTTTTCGATACACAGAGTAATCACGTTACCCAAGTGCTCTTGCGGCACAAGAATAGTCGCTTTGACGATCGGCTCACGCATTTCTTCAATCTGCGAAGGGTCTGGCATACGTGATGGGTTATCCACGTAAATGATATCGCCATTTTTCAGCACAACTTCAAAGATTACCGTTGGTGCTGTGGTAATCAGATCCAGGTCGTACTCGCGCTCGAGACGCTCCTGAATAATCTCCATGTGCAGCATACCCAGGAATCCAATCCGGAAACCAAAGCCCAAGGCTTCTGAGCTTTCTGGCTCATATTGCAAAGCTGCATCATTGAGCGTGAGTTTTTCCAGCGCATCACGAAAGTCTTCAAAGTCATCGGAACTGACGGGGAATAAGCCCGCATACACCTGTGGCTGGACGCGCTTAAAACCTGGTAGCACATCAACATCCGGGGTGTTAGACAGGGTTAAGGTGTCACCTACCGGCGCACCTTGAATGTCTTTAATACCGGCAATAATAAAGCCTACTTCACCGGCTTTCAGGTTTGCCGTGGGCGTGTGCTTAGGGTTAAACACACCGACACTGTCGACTTGGTGTACGCGACCGGTGGACTTCACCAACACTTTATCGCCTTTCTTAATGCAGCCGTTCTTAACGCGCACTAAAGAAACAATGCCTAAGTAGTTGTCAAACCAAGAGTCAATAATCAATGCTTGTAATGGCGCATCAATTTCACCCACTGGCGGTGGAATCACTTTCACTAAGCGCTCAAGAACTTCATCAACACCTAAACCTGTTTTCGCACTGCAGGTTACGGCGTCAGTTGCATCAATACCAATCACATGCTCAATTTCTTCTTGCACGCGCTCAGGGTCGGCTTGCGGCAAGTCAATCTTATTGAGTACCGGCATCACTTCAAGACCTTGCTCAATCGCCGTATAGCAGTTAGCCACCGACTGAGCTTCAACACCTTGTCCGGCATCAACCACCAACAAGGCACCTTCACAGGCAGCCAAGGAGCGGCTCACTTCATAGCTGAAGTCAACGTGGCCAGGCGTGTCAATAAAGTTAAGCTGATAGATACGACCATCACGCGCAGTGTAGTTCAAGGTTACGCTGTGGGCTTTAATGGTAATGCCCCGTTCACGCTCGAGATCCATAGAGTCCAAGACCTGTGACGCCATTTCGCGCTCGGTCAAGCCACCGCACATTTGAATCAAGCGGTCGGCCAAAGTGGATTTACCATGGTCGATGTGGGCAATAATGGAAAAATTACGGATATGACTCAAGTCACTCACAGAACATCACTCTACAATTCAGTCCGTCGGCCGACTGCCAACAGAAAATAGCCGATGAGTTTACCTGATTAGTAGGCTTCAAGTCATCTATCGACGACCGCACGCAGAAAAAACCAAGACTCACAGCCAGTTAAAATTAAAAAAAGCGACCCGCAGGTCGCTTTTCAATGGGCTATTTAATCCGCTAGCGGATAGATCAACTAGAGAGCTTAAAAGTAATAAAGCTCGCACGTCCCTGACGCAACACACGCATCGATACCGAGCGGTTACTGGGTAAGTCTTGCGTAATCTTAGCGAAGGTTCTCGCTGAATCAATCATTTGATTATTCAAGTGGGTAATCACATCACCAGCACGCAAGCCGATCATCGCTGCCGCGCCATCACGCACTTCTTGAATCAAGACAGCACCTTGTAAGTCGATGGCTTTTTTCTGCTCAGCTGTCAAATCAACCACAGTAATGCCTAAGCGATCACTTTTGCTGACATCACCTTTGCTATCAGCCAACGTCATTTCCTCACCTTCGTTAGGCAAAGACCCTACTTTTACTTTTAAGATTTTACGTGAGCCTTCACGCATCACTTCTAATTTAACTGTTTTACCAGGCTTTACTGCACCGACTAAATGCGGCAAGTCAGCAGACATCACCACGGGGTGATCATTCATGCTCAAAATCACATCACCGACTTTCAACCCACCTTTATCTGCTGGGCCTTTCTCCAACACTTGCGCAATTAAAGCACCGGCTGGCTTGTCTAAACCAAAGGATTCGGCCAGATCTTTATTCACTTCCTGAATCACCACACCCAACCAGCCACGATCCACTTTACCGCTGGCTTTAAGCTGATCACTCACATTCAAGGCCACTTCCATTGGGATAGCAAAAGACAAGCCCATGAATCCGCCTGAACGGGTAAAGATCTGTGAGTTAATCCCCACCACTTCACCTTTTAAGTTAAATAACGGACCACCTGAGTTACCCGGGTTAATGGCCACATCGGTTTGAATAAAGGGCACATAGTTGTCATTGGGCAAATTACGGCCTTTCGCCGACACAATGCCTGAGGTGACTGAGTGATCAAAACCAAAGGGTGAACCAATCGCTAATACCCACTCACCCACTTTCAAATCTTTAGATTGACCCAGCTTAACTGTAGGTAAATTTTTGCCTTCGACTTTTAATAACGCCACATCAGTGCGTGGGTCAGTACCCACTAGTTTCGCCTGTAACTCACTGCGATCAGCAAGACGCACAATGATTTCATCAGCATCGGCAATCACGTGATTATTCGTCAGAATATAACCGTCTTTGGAGATAATAAAACCTGAGCCCAAAGACTGGGCTTCGCGCTGACGACCTCTGTTATGTGGTCCTTGCTCAGAGCGCGGCATGGGCATACTGCGCTCAAAAAACTCACGGAAAATAGGTGGTAAACCTTCCAGTTCTGGCAAAGAGTGAAAACCACCTGAACCGGTTTGGGTTTTAGCGGTTTGTCGTGTACTGATATTCACTACAGCTGGGGCTGACTCCTCAACCAGAACAGTAAAGTCAGGTAATTGAGCTTGCGCTGTGGGCATCACCAGCACCATCAGTGCCATGCATGCGCCAAGCAATAACGAAGTTTTTTTCTGCAGCATAAGAGTCTCCATTACTAAAATTACACTTCAGGCGCAGTATTTAAAACAATCTGCGCTCTGAGCACAACAGGTTGCATTGTAGTTTCATCCATATAACGCGCGCTAAATAAGCGCACCCAAATTGCCCCACCGAGAAACCCCACCAACGCAGCTAATATCACCCAAGGTTCTGCTGCATTGAATGCATTCACGGCTACAGCGGCAGCAAACATTGCTAACAACGGCAGCATATACACCAACATAGCACCACGAATTAATGAGTCTTCACTGATACCCAAGGTGACTTGGTCACCTGCTTGCAAGTACAAATCAGAACGCACTTTAATAGTGTGAGGTTTGTGATCCGCCGATAAGCTATTGATGATGCCTTGACCGCATGCGGCTTTAGCTGCGCAACTACCACAGGTTGTTTTACGTTGCGTGGCAACCCAAACATCCTGTCCATCCACAGCTAACACCACTCCAGGCTCTTCAATCATCCATCACACCTTGCTCAGCATGCGCTGATAACGCAATACGCTCGGCCGTACCCAAAGGGATCTCGCCAATCACTGTGACCATTTTATACTCGCTGCCCTGCTGTACTTTTTTAGATACCACTGCGGTTGGGCCAATTTGACGACGCCCCCCCTGAACCTTAGCATCTGCAAGCGGCTCAAAGAAAACCGAGAAGTGCGCCAAACCATCAGAATAGACCTGACTGAGCACATCCCCGCTGTGCTCTAGAGCGGGCTTATAATGACTGCGCAACAAGGTAAAGCCTTGCGGCACCCAACTTGCTACAGACTCACGCTGCACTTGTTGTGTTTTTGGCGCTTGCACTTGATCAACCGGCTGACACTGCTCGCTAACCACCAATAAGCCTTGCTCATCAACTTCATGTACCGCGCCAGCTTGCGCCTTAAACTGTACAAACTGGAAGCGCTCGAGTAACTCACCATGCTCATTGAGCAACAAGGTTTTCAAGGGTATGGCTGTGCTTTTATCCATATGCAATTCGACTGCATAACGGTGCTGATCACGCGGTGCAAATAACAAGACTGCAGTAGCATGCCCCGCCACTCTCGACTCATTCAGTACCCGTATATCATAAGAGTGCTGCAATTCTTGAATTTGCAGTACGGTTGCAGGCCACATATCCACCGTAGCTAATTCGTCAGCCACAGCAGAACTCATACATGCGACACGACCATCGATACGCATCATTTCATGCGCAGGACCATTGAGCTGCACAAAACGCTCAAGTAACTGCCCCTGAGCATTCACTTGATGCCAGACTTGGTGAGTAGAGAAAGCCCCTTTGCGCTCATAGATAAAGGAGCCTTGATAGTTTTGCGCTCCCTGCGCACTCTGTAATAGCTGCAACCACTGCTCTGCAGTGTGTGGCTGCGCCGCTGCTAACACCTGACCCGTTAGCATCATCCCTAATGCGACGCTAGAGCAAAGAGCTTTCACCCGCATTGGTTATTGACCTTCCAAACTAGCAGCTCGCGCATATGGCAGTCCGCTTTCGGTTTTATTGACGCCGCTTTGCTGTGCATGCTGACGCATATAACTCGGCAAACGACGCTCATACCAAGCATCTTGACCGTCGACAGCTTCGACAATAGGTGTTTTCTCACCTTGCGCGCTGTAACTGGCAAGCACTACAGGTCGATCAGCTTGAACATGAGTAGTTGCAGGCAAGCGCTGCTCACTCTGCACCAGCATGGTTTCTTGCTGTAACGAGTCTTGATTATAAAAACGCACACCACCCAACACAGCTAAAGTCACTGATGCTGCTACCGCCACACGTGTTAGCCACTGTAAGCGACCTTGCTTCGCTGCGGGTGTCGCAGTTTCTTGCTGGTCGATCAACGGCGCTGATTCTTCAGCGTCAATGGCCGCCATAATGCTTGCAGACAAGTCAATTTGAGCATGGCTCGGCTCATTATGCATAGCTGCACGCGCAGCATGATAGTGAGACCAATCAGCACGCACCTGTGGATCATTCACGGCATTGAGCACTCGGCGCAATTCCATCTCATCAGCCTCATTATCCATCAGGGCTGAGAGCGACTGCTTAAGAATGTCTTGACTCATATTAGGATTCCTCTTTTATCGTGCGCCGCGCATTAGTCAGCGTTTTGCAACAGGGGCCGCAAAGCTTTATCAACAGCCTCGCGTGCTCTAAATATGCGCGAACGCACTGTACCTACGGGACACTGCATCACGGTTGCAATGTCCTCATAACTGAGACCTTCAAATTCACGTAAAGTTAGCGCGCAACGCAAATCTTCTGGTAATTGTTTAATACTACGCTGTACGGTTTCATCAATTTCATCACGCAGCATTAGACGCTCAGGGGATGCCATATCTTTGAGGGCATGATCACCATCATAAAACTCAGCATCACTTGAATCCACATCACTACTGGGTGGGCGCCGATTGCGCGAAACCAAATAATTTTTTGCTGTATTAATAGCAATACGGTACAGCCATGTATAAAACGCACTGTCGCCACGAAAATTAGCCAGTGCTCGGTAGGCCTTGATAAAAGCTTCTTGGGTCACGTCTTGCGCCTCATGGGGGTCATGCACAAAACGCACAACTAAACCCATGATTCGATTTTGATATTTTAAAACCAAAAGATCGAAAGCTCGCTTATCACCACCTTGTACACGCTTGACCAGTTGCTGATCATCATCTGCGGTCATGCAGCGTCTCCAATACAGACGCCTGTCACATTACTTTTCATAGCACATTGTGTTTGCGCCATAATTAACTCCCCACATTAAATATGTACAGCAGCCCGTCTGGTGTCGATAAAAAGAACCATCACAGCAGCGCCCCGTTTTATTTAACTTTAACCTGTTTCTTTGAGTGACGCGCAGTTTAATGTTGTATGCCATTATTGAGCCATCAAGCAATTGAAAAGTTCCATCCATTTGGAAGTATTTTGCAAAGCCAACCAGCGTTATACTCATGCGCATCCTTGGAGTGGACCTTATTTATGAGCCAATCTTATCAATATGATGTTTTGATTATCGGCAGTGGCGCGGCAGGTTTAACCACAGCGCTCACCCTGCCCAACCATTTGCGCATTGCGGTACTCAGCAAAGGTGACTTATCCAGCGGCTCAACCTATTGGGCGCAAGGCGGTGTCGCTGGCGTACTCGATGATACCGATACCGTTGAGTCGCATGTGCAAGACACCTTGATTGCTGGTGCTGGTTTATGTAATGAAGACGCCGTACGTTTTACTGTTGAAAACAGTCGCAGTGCAATTGATTGGCTGATTGAGCAAGGTGTGCCCTTCACGCGTAACGACACCGATGATGTTCACTATGATTATCACCTCACCCGTGAAGGCGGTCACAGTCATCGCCGTATTATTCATGCGGCCGATGCCACAGGTGCGGCAATTTTCACGACATTACTTGCACGTGCGCGCCAGCACAGCAATATTCATTTAATTGAGCAGCAAGTAGCGGTTGACTTAATTATGGCTAGCAAGCTGGGCCGCGAGGGCAATGCGTGCTTAGGTGCCTATGTACTCAACCGCGCTACCGATGAAGTGGACACCTATGCCGCGCGCTTTACCGTCTTAGCCACCGGCGGTGCAGCTAAGGTCTACTTATATACCAGCAATCCAGACAGTGCCTGCGGTGATGGCATCGCTATGGCTTGGCGTGCCGGTTGCAGCGTGGGTAATTTAGAGTTTAATCAGTTTCACCCCACCTGCTTATACCACCCACAAGCGAAAAACTTTTTAATCACCGAAGCCTTACGCGGCGAAGGCGCCCACCTGAAGCTCCCTAATGGCGAGCGTTTTATGGCGCGCTTTGATAGCCGTGAAGAACTTGCACCACGCGATATTGTGGCCCGCGCCATTGACCATGAGATGAAGCGCTTAGGGATTGATTGTGTATATTTGGATATCAGCCACAAATCCACTGAGTTTATTCAAGAACACTTCCCAACTGTCTATGAGCGCTGCCTGACCTTTGGTATCGATATCACCAAAGAACCCATTCCAGTGGTGCCCGCTGCGCACTATACCTGTGGTGGCGTGGTGGTTGACCAGCACGGTCATACCGATATCAACAACCTCTACGCCATTGGTGAAACCAGTTTTACCGGTCTGCACGGTGCCAACCGCATGGCCAGTAATTCTCTGTTGGAATGTTTTGTTTATGCCCGCTCTGCTGCCAACGACATCATCCAGCAAGACACTCAAGTGCCCATGCCCGAAGATTTGCCACAATGGGATGCCAGTTTAGTCACTGACTCAGATGAAGATGTGATTATTGCGCACAACTGGGATGAGCTGCGACGCTTTATGTGGGATTACGTTGGCATTGTTCGCACCAATAAACGCTTGCTGCGCGCACTACACCGCGTGCGTTTACTGCAGTATGAGATTGATGAGTTTTACAGCAACTACCGTGTGAGTCGCGACCTGATTGAACTGCGCAACTTAGCTGTTGTAGCAGATTTAATTATTCGTTCCGCCATGCGCCGCAAAGAAAGTCGGGGGCTGCACTACACCTTAGACTACCCACAACTGAGCGACTCAATTGTCGATACTATTTTACGGCCTGCCAGCGCCGACGACTGAATTTGAGTTGCACGCGCAGGCGGCGATGGCTGTCCTGCGCTAAGCTATCAAAAGGCACCGCGGCACTGCGGTAAAACCATTGCTCAGGATAGCGATAACGCAACAGTACCAGAGCGGGTATCGCCATGCTGTCAGCTCGCAATTGCACAGGACGCCAACCGGTTTGACTGCTCCACATCTGCCAGCCTTGTGCTGTGCGCTTGAGCCCCATTCGTAACCGGGGTTGCTGCGCCTGATTGATGCGCAACCATTGTGCATAGATCTGCAAAGCTAACAGCAGCAACAGCACACATTTAACACTTGCAGCAATGGCTGCCAAAACAGCAGCCACACTTGCCAACACTAAAACACCAATAACCGCCCATGACAGCCTGATTGAAGGCTGCCAAAAGCACATAAAATGCTGTCTATGCAGGCTTGGCATGCTCTAAAATCAATCCAACAATACGCTTTAAATCGTCACTTTCCGGCTCGGCACGCAACATGCACCAACCAAAAATATCTTGGTCTTCACAATCGAGCAACATACGGTAGCGCTCACGGTCCGCTTCATCGAGCTTTAAGTACTGCTCTTCAACAAAGGGCACCAGTAATTGATCCAGCTCCCACATGCCTCGGCGACTGTGCCAATAGAGACGTTTTACTTCAACTTCGATAGACATGGCGCACTCCAAATATTAGTGGACTCAGTATAAGACAAATTTAACAAAGTGGCATACGCTGACAAGAGGCTGTTAGCACTCTATGATAGACGCATGCATTATTTAACAAGCGAGACGATCATGACTGGTTGTGCAAGTTTTACCCCATTAACCCACGAAGGCGTATTTGCTGTTCGTGGTCCTGACGCAAAAGCTTTTTTACAAGGTCAAGTGACCTGCAATCTTGCTTACATTAGCGATGAACGCAGCAGCCTCGGCGCTCGCTGCACGCCTAAAGGGCGCATGTTATCAAGTTTTCGTGTGCTTTTAGAAAATGACGGCTATTTATTAGCAATGGATAGCGAAATTTTAGCTGCGCAACTGGCAGAAATGCAGAAGTATGCCGTTTTCTCTAAATCCAAACTGACCAATGACAGCGCACTCTGGAGTCGTTTTGGCCTGTATCAAGGCGATGCTGCACTCAGCGCACTGGGGATTGATTTACCTAAGGAAGTCAACAGCACTGTGCATAGCAATCAGATGATCGCTATTCGCGTCTCTGACTTGCTCACTGAGTTGTGGGTCAGCGCCGATGAAGGCCCCTGCCTGCGCAAGCGCTTATTGAACCTGTTACCCGAAGCACCGCTCAACACTTGGCTGCTGGGGCAGATCCGTAGCGGTATTGGCCATGTCAGCATGCCGGTACGTGAGCAATTTATCCCGCAAATGCTTAATTTGCCGGCACTGGATGCTGTGAGCTTTAAAAAGGGCTGTTACACCGGCCAAGAAATCGTTGCGCGCATGCAGTATTTGGGCAAACTCAAGCGCCATATGTACCACTTTAAAATGGCCGGCACTGATCTGCCTGTGCCAGGCACAGCTTTGCTATCACCGGTGCACTCCAGTGCTGTCGGTGAAGTGGTCAGCGCCGCACAAAGTGAGCACGGCATTGAACTGCTCGCAACAGCACTTGATGAAGCTGTAGGCGATGGACGTATTTACTTAGAAGGCAACGAGCACGCACTGCTTGAGAAGCTTGAACTGCCCTACTTATTAGATACCGAACGCGAAATTTTGCGTTAAGACGCTAGGCTTAACATCAGTGGAGCACCATCATGCTAACTCTATTGCAAATTGATTTTCCATTTACGGGCCCCTTCGGTGAAGCTATGGCTCAGGCTATGCAACCCTTAGCTGAGACTATTATTGAAGAGCCGGGCCTACTGTGGAAAATCTGGACGGAAAACGTCGAAACACAAGAAGCCGGTGGCATCTATTTATTTAGTGATGCGCCAGCAGCACAAGCCTACTTAGAGATGCACAGCGCCCGCTTAAGCGCCAGTGGTGTGACCGGCATTCGTGCTAAATTATTTGACGTCAACCGCCCTCTTAGCGAAATTTGTAAAGGTCCAATGCAATGACAACCAGTAAGCTCGATAAAATTCTAGCCCAAGCGCAGAAAGAAAATGAAAGCGGCTACCGACAAAAAGCTTTAAGAATGTACCCACACTTTTGTGGTCGTTGCAGTCGTGAGTTTAGCGGTAAGGGTCTGAGTGAATTAACCGTGCACCACCGTGACCATAATCACGATAACAATCCGTCCGACGGCTCCAACTGGGAACTGCTGTGCTTGTATTGTCACGATAATGAGCACCAGCGCCAAGTGGATCTGCATTATCAAAAAGAAGAGCGCGCCGGGCAAAAAGGTCCGCAGCAAACCTTTAAAGGCTTAGCGGGTCTTGCAGATCTTCTGAAGAAAAACGACAGCTAACAGGCTGTGCTCCATGCTACTTTTTCAGTAAGAAGCAGCGTGGAGCATAGTACTCACCAATACAGTCAAACTTAGCCCGATCTGAAAATCAGATGTTTTTCCCAATCCTCATCAGCAACATCCACTTCGCTGACCATACGCCCGAGTCGTGAAATGCTTTCGGTATGCACCGCATCTGTATTGCCACAGACTAGATGATGCCAAACAAACAAATCTTTACCTTCACTGACCAAGCGATAAGCGCAGGTGGTGGGCAGCCATTTAAAAGACTCAGCTTGATCAGCAGTCAATTGAATGCAGTCGGCCACATAGCGCTTACGGTCTGGATAATTACTGCAGCGCGCTGTATCTAAATCCAATAACTTACAAGCAATATTGGTGTAATACACCGCACCATCATCTTCATCTTCAAGCTTTTGCAAACAGCACAAACCACAACCATCACAGAGTGATTCCCACTCTTCCTGATCCAACTCAGCTAAGGTTTTACGTTTCCAAAAGGGTTCAACAATTGCGGCCATTCTCTGCTCTACCTAGGCCAAGCACTAAACTTGGCGGATATAATAATTAATCTTGCTTGCACTCAACTTTAACGCGCATTTTAATCACCGTAGTGCTAAATCGCGCAGTCAAATGTGCAGTTTCACCTGCGGCCAAACGGGCTTTACGTGTGCGCGGGCTTTCTGGCCCATTGCGAAAACGCACTGTGCACACAGCAGCCTGCTGACCATAGTTATGTAACGAGACTGAAGCGCCATTATTACCTAAATCAGCAGTGGTCACGGCGATTTCAGCGCCATTAAGTTGCTGCTCAACTTCAAATGCAAAGGCCAAAGCCGCTGCTGGACACAGCAGCGCTAACATTATTAGATATTTTCTCATACTTTCTTCTCGCAGCAGTCTAGCCATGCAGTGTAACGCATCAATCAATACAAACCGCCCACCCAATTAGAAAAGTGTGGAAAAAATGCTTTATTTGCCAGTAACAGCCATCTATCATCCTGTACTTCTCTTCTTTTATTTGACCAGCAGTCGCACCATCACACCGCAATACCTGCTGATTCCCACCTTAATACAGTACGACTTAATCCTCTTATGCAAACACTTAATAGCGCAGTAACGACCATCAATAACTGGGTCTGGGGCACACCCATGCTGATTGCCATCTTAGGCAGCGGCTTGTTTCTCATGCTGGCACTCAAATTTATGCCGATCCTTAATATCAAGCGCGGCTTTTTAGAGATTTGGAATGGCCGTAAAAAAGGTGACGCTAGCATCGGCCAAATCAGCCCCTTCGCGGCACTCATGACCACACTGGCGGCCACTGTGGGTACCGGTAATATCGCTGGAGTAGCGACTGCTATTGTTCTGGGTGGCCCAGGTGCTCTATTTTGGATGTGGTGTACCGCCCTAGTTGGCATGGCGACTAAATATTGCGAAGTGGTCTTGGCAGTACATTTTCGCGAGAAAAACAGCAGCAAGCATTTTGTTGGTGGCCCCATGTATGCAATTAAAAATGGTTTAGGTCGTAAATGGGCTTGGCTGGGCGCGTGCTTTGCTTTATTCGGTGGCTTAGCCAGTTTTGGCATTGGCAATATGGTGCAGGTCAACAGCATGACCGCTGGACTGGCGGTCTCCTTTGCCATTCCAGCGTGGATCAGCGGGCTGTGCATTATGGTGCTGGTTGGACTGGTTATTTTAGGCGGCATCCAGCGTATAGGAGCAGTGGCACAGACTCTGGTACCCTTTATGTGCGTGGCTTACATCATCGCCACTGGGTTTATTTTAATCAGCCACTACCAAGCGATTCCTGCAGCATTTATCTTGATTTTTGATTCGGCATTTAATGGTCACGCGGCTGTTGGTGGCTTTGCCGGTGCGGCGATGATTGCGGCAATACGTTTTGGTGTGGCGCGCGGGGTTTTCTCGAACGAGGCAGGTTTGGGTAGCGCGGGTATTGCACAAGCAGCAGGCACCAGTGATGACCCTGTAGTGTCTGGTTTAATTGGCATGATGGGCACTTTTATTGACACATTAATAGTGTGCACCATGACCGGCTTAGCCATTATTTGCTCGGGTGTCTGGAGCAGTGGTTTAAGTGGCGCGGCCTTATCATCTGCAGCTTTTGAGTCGGCAATGCCAGGCATAGGCAATTATTTATTGACCACCGCTCTTGTGGTATTTGCTTTCACTACTATTTTAGGCTGGAGCTATTATGGCGAACGCTGCTGGGAGTTTTTATTCGGCAAGCGCGCCATTTTACCCTACCGTTTAATCTGGGTCGCAGTAGTGCCCTTAGGGGCTATTACGCAACTGGATACTGTCTGGCTGCTAGCTGACACTTTAAATGGCCTAATGGCGCTGCCCAACTTGGTTGCTTTACTGGTGCTCAGCCCTGTGGTGATTAAACTGACTCAAGCGCACTTTGCTCAACACTAATTGCTTTGCGTCTCATTTAGCGCGCTGTAAGTGCCTTCAGGTACGCGCGATAGCACAATATTCACCCGGCGATTGAGCGCGCGGTTAGCAGCAGTATTATTGGGTTTAAGTGGGTAGCGCTCGCCATGGAAGCGCACTATCACTTGCTCTTCAGGTATCCCTTGATCCAAAAAATACTGCTTGACCGTTAGCGCTCGCTGGCGAGAGATTTCACGATTACTTAAGCGGTTGCCCCAACTGTCAGAATGGCCATCAACTTCAATCTGATTCACTGTAGGATCTTCTTTTAAGTAATCCACAATGGCTTTTAAACGCCCTGTAGCTGACTCACTCAACACCATATTGGTATCTACAAAAGCAATTCGCGTTTGTTTGAGCTGATCAAAATTATAGGGTAGCAAACTGGCTGTGCACTCTAAGTAACGCTGATAGGCATCCGAAAAGCGGGCTGGAAGAATGCGCACCTCAAGGCGATCACCTTGATTGGTGCGGTGACGAATCAACGGCCCACGCCCTTCAAGCAAGCCGGTTAACAAGCGTCCAGCCTGTAAAGGTGATGCATATAGCGCATGACTATTGGCCGGCACCAAGACAACCCCTAAATTAATATCGCCTTGGCCGGCACGCCAAGGTGCCGCGGCAGCCAATAAAGTTGCTGAACCACGACTGAGCCAAGCTTCTTGTGCTTGCAAACGAAAGGTTGGGCCTTCACCGGCACGACGCACAAACTCGCCATGACCAAAGCCTTGCACAGGCTGCGCCAATCGGCATTCAAAACGATCACCTTCCACACTCCACTCAACATGCTCTAAGGGCGTTTGAAAGGTGATGGCTGAGGCAGGCAAGGCTAACAGGCTCGCCCATATCGAAAATACAGCTAAGCGCATTGCGCTCTCCAGTCACGAAAATACTTAACTAAGTTATCGGTCAGACTCAAGAAAACTTTAAAGCAGATGCCCGCATCGCGCTTTTACGGTAGCATTCTACTTATTCAAGATAAATTGACTGACTGGAAGCCTTCATGATTGACCGTCTTACCTTGCTGCGACCCGACGATTGGCATATACACTTGCGCGATGGCGCATTTTTGCCACATACAGTTGCGGATGCCGCACGCACCTTTGCTCGTGCGATTGTTATGCCTAACCTGGTTCCGCCCGTACGCAATACTGCACAAGCCGATCAATACCGCGAACGTATTTTAAATGCTCGTCCGGCACAGAGCAGTTTTGACCCCTTAATGGTGCTCTACCTCACGGATCACACTACAGCCCACGACATTCAAGAAGCTAAAGCCAGCGGCTTTGTGCACGCAGCAAAGCTGTATCCAGCGGGCGCCACCACCAACTCCGACTCTGGCGTGACTTCATTAGAAGCCATTTACCCAGCACTAGAAGCCATGAGTGCAGTGGGTATGCCTTTATTGGTGCACGGTGAAGTCACCCACAGTGACGTGGATATTTTTGATCGTGAAAAGCGCTTTATTGACGATCAGTTAGTTGGCTTAGTCCAACGCTTCCCAGATTTAAAAGTCGTTTTAGAACACATCACTACAGCAGATGCGGCCCAGTTTGTTAGCGCAGCCAGCAATAAGGTTGCCGCGACCATCACCGCGCATCACTTACTGTATAACCGCAACCATATGTTAGCCGGTGGTATTCGCCCGCACTTTTATTGCCTGCCGATTCTCAAGCGCAACACACACCAAGAAGCGTTACTCGATGCAGCCACCAGCGGTTCAAGTAAGTTCTTTTTAGGCACCGACTCAGCACCCCACGCACAAAACGCCAAAGAAATTGCTTGTGGTTGTGCCGGTTGCTACACCGCCTATGCCGCCATTGAGTTATATGCTGAAGCCTTTGAGCAACGCAATGCATTGGACAAGCTCGAAGCCTTTGCCAGCCACTTCGGTGCAGACTTCTACGGTTTACCACGCAACCAAGACAGCATCACCCTAGTGCGTGAGCCTTGGACGGTGCCAGATTCCTTTGACTACGCCGAGCAAAAACTGGTGCCACTGCGTGCTGGCGAAACCTTAAACTGGCGTGTATTAGGAGCTCAAGCATGAGCAACGATATCCCAGATTACGAGTTCGAAGAGTACATCAATAAAGAAAGCAACAACGCTCACGACAAGCACAGCGGTGGTTTAAAATCGGCCATGGCGCGTCGCTTCCGTGGCTATTTGCCCGTAGTCATTGATGTGGAAACCGGCGGTTTTAATTGCGCTACTGATGCTTTATTAGAAATCGCTGCAGTGATTCCAGCGATGGATGAAGACGGTTTACTCTACGCCGAGCACACCTTATTTTTCCGCGTCAAGCCGTTTGAAGGCGCTAACATTGAACAAGCTGCCTTAGACTTTACCGGCATCAAGCTTGATCACCCGTTACGCATGGCCGTCACTGAAGATCACGCCCTCGGTGAGATTTTCAAAAGCGTACGCAAATCGCTAAAAGCCGCAGGCTGCAAACGCGCCATTTTAGTCGGCCATAACAGCCACTTTGATTTAGGCTTTCTTAATGCGGCAGTAGAGCGCTGCGGCATTAAGCGCAACCCCTTCCACCCTTTCTCCAGCTTTGATACTGCAACTCTGGGCGGCCTTGCTTACGGTCAAACCGTGTTAGCTAAAGCCTGTGAAGCGGCTGATATCAGTTTTGATAGCCGTGAAGCTCATAACGCACGTTACGATACTGAAAAAACGGCTGAACTGTTTTGCGGTATCGTCAACCGCTGGAAAGAAATGGGTGGCTGGGACGATTTCGAATAAACTTTGAGATCTTAACTGCACCAACAAAAAGGGGCGCTCGGCAATTAATCACTGCCCAGCGCCCGCTTTTATTAACGCTAATAGTCCATACGCTTATTTAAAGCGGCGCTCAATCCCCTTCTCAACCAAAATCTTGGCTGAAATTTCTTCAACAGAAAAATGCGTCGTATTAATAAAATTAATATTTTCACGCTTAAACAAGCCTTCCACTTCACGCACTTCAAATTCACACTGCGCGTAACTGGCATAACGACTATTGGGCTTGCGCTCATTACGAATCGCTGCCAGACGGTCTGCATCAATGGTTAAACCAAAGAGCTTATCTTTATGCTCTTTTAACGAATTGGGCAGTTGTAAGCTTTCCATATCATCTTCAGTTAACGGATAGTTAGCAGCACGAATACCGTACTGCATCGCCATATACAAACAGGTTGGCGTTTTACCACAGCGCGACACACCCACTAAAATAATATCAGCACTGTCATAATGACGCGTGCGCCCACCATCATCGTTATCCAGCGCAAAATGCACCGCTTCAATACGCTCCATATAATTGGCGCTGTGGGTAATAGAATGTGATTTACCCACCGAATAGGATGAGCGATCATTTAGCTCTTCTTCAAGTGGCGATAAAAAGCTGGAGAAAATATCCACTTTAAAGGTATTTGCAGTGGATAAAATATCGCGAATTTCAGTATTCACAATAGTATCGAAAACAATGGGACGTATGCCCTCACTTTCCGCAACAGCATTAATTTGCTGTACCATAGCCTGTGCTTTTTCAACAGTGTCAATATAGGGTCGAGTTAAGCGGCGGAAGTCGATATTATCGAATTGAGCCAATAAACTTTGCCCGAGCGTTTCGGCAGTAATACCCGTTCCATCAGAAATAAAAAAAGCTGTACGTTTCATAATTGCCAAAAGCCTTAAGTCGTGAACATTTCTCGGTTAGTATAGGCAGGTTATTGCAATAGATGTTGCCTGGCGACATTGTGACCCATTTTCCCCAAACAAGGCCAATAGATTAAACTGGCCCTTTCAATACAGACGTGGAGAGATCACCTTGGTTGAATACGTAGTTTCCCTCGATAAGCTCGGTAACCATGATGTTGAGCGTGTAGGGGGCAAAAACGCTTCCCTAGGCGAAATGATCAGTAACCTTGCCGGCGCCGGCGTTTCAGTACCGGGTGGTTTTGCGACCACCGCCCAAGCCTACCGTGACTTTATTGATGCCAATAATCTAGATGCTCGCATCCATGACCTACTGGACGCTTTAGATACTGACGACGTCAATGCTTTGGCTAAAGCCGGCTCACAGATTCGCCAATGGATCTTAGAAGCAGATTTCCCAGCGCAACTGGATGCCGATATTCGTACTGCTTTTGCGCAGATGGCCAACGGCAATGACAATATGGCTGTTGCCGTGCGCTCCTCTGCCACGGCAGAAGACTTGCCTGACGCATCCTTTGCCGGCCAGCAAGAAACCTTCTTAAATATTCGTGGCGTGGATAATGTGATCTACGCTGCCAAAGAAGTGTTTGCCTCACTCTTTAATGACCGTGCTATTTCTTACCGTGTGCACCAAGGTTTTGACCACCGTAACGTGGCGTTATCTGTCGGTGTACAGCGTATGGTGCGCTCAGAGACAGCCGCAGCTGGTGTGATGTTCAGTTTGGATACCGAGTCAGGTTTCCGCGATGTGGTATTTATCACTGGTGCTTACGGCTTAGGTGAAACCGTTGTACAAGGCGCGGTCAACCCTGACGAGTTTTATGTACATAAACAAACGTTAGCCGCTGGTCGTCCAGCGATTTTACGTCGCAACTTGGGCAGTAAAGCGCTGAAAATGATTTACGGCAGCGACGCCAGTGCTGGCAAGTCCATTGAAACAGTCGACGTGGACCAAGCCGAGCGCATGCGCTTTTGCCTGACCGATGCTGAAGTATCCAACCTTGCCCAGCAAGCAGTAATTATTGAGCAACACTACGGCTGCCCCATGGATATCGAGTGGGCGAAAGACGGCGATGATGGCCAGTTGTATATCGTTCAAGCCCGCCCTGAAACAGTTAAAAGCCGTAGCAACCTCAATGTCATGGAGCGCTACTTGCTCAAAGAGCAAGGCACTGTTTTAGTTGAAGGTCGTGCTATTGGTCAACGCATCGGTGCAGGCCGTGTACGCATTATCAATGATGTCTCGGAAATGGATAAAGTCCAGCCAGGCGATGTACTGGTTTCAGATATGACCGACCCTGACTGGGAGCCGGTGATGAAACGCGCCAGCGCCATTGTCACTAACCGTGGCGGCCGTACCTGTCACGCAGCGATTATCGCCCGCGAACTGGGTATCCCTGCAGTCGTCGGTTGTGGTAATGCCACCTCTTTGCTGAAAGACGGTCAAGGCGTTACCGTATCCTGTGCGGAAGGTGATACCGGTTATGTGTTTGAAGGTGAGCTGAATTTTGATATTCGCACCAACTCAGTGGAAGCGATGCCTGATCTGCCCTTCAAAATAATGATGAACGTGGGTAACCCTGACCGCGCTTTTGATTTTGCGCAATTGCCCAACGAAGGTGTCGGTTTAGCCCGCCTTGAGTTTATTATTAACCGCATGATTGGCGTGCACCCCAAAGCGCTACTGAACTTTGATAGTCTGCCAAGCGACTTACAAGACAGCATCGAAAAGCGCATCGCAGGTTACGCCAGCCCGATTGATTTCTATGTCGACAAACTGGTGGAAGGTGTCAGCACCCTCGCCGCAGCGTTCTGGCCCAAGAAAGTCATAGTGCGTCTGTCTGACTTTAAGTCTAACGAATACGCCAACCTGATCGGCGGCAAGCTGTATGAGCCGACCGAAGAAAACCCGATGCTGGGTTTCCGTGGCGCTTCACGCTATATCAGCGAATCATTCCGCGACTGCTTTGAATTAGAGTGCCGCGCGATGAAACGTGTACGTGACGTGATGGGTTTAACCAACGTTGAGTTGATGGTGCCTTTCGTGCGTACTGTCAATGAAGCGGCACAGGTTGTGAGCTTGCTTGAAGAGTACGGCCTTAAGCGCGGCGAAAACGGTTTACGCCTGATTATGATGTGCGAGTTACCGTCCAACGCCTTATTAGCAGACGAATTCTTGGAGCACTTTGATGGTTTCTCCATCGGCTCTAACGATATGACGCAGCTGACCTTAGGTCTAGACCGTGACTCAGGAGTGATTGCACACTTATTTGACGAGCGTGATCCTGCAGTGAAAAAACTGCTATCGATGGCCATCCAAGCCTGCAACAAAGCCGGTAAATACATCGGTATTTGTGGCCAAGGCCCATCGGATCACCCTGATCTGGCGCGCTGGTTAATGGAGCAAGGCATCGAAAGCGTATCGCTCAACCCTGACTCAGTCTTAGACACTTGGTTCTTCCTCGCGGAAAACAACTAAGCACTGCACTGAGCTGTGCGCTGGACAACAGCGTACAGCTCAGCTTGGCCCGCAGCTCTACTAAGCCCAAGGCTCTAGCTACCCCACCCTTTCTACACACTCCTAGGCGCTTAGCCGCACACATTAAGTGCAGCCCGACACCAAACCGGTTATAAGAAACGCTTTCTATATAACCATATAGCTAATCATTCCTTTTGCAGCAGCAAACACTGTGACATCATTGCGCCACAGTTATAGGAGTCATTGCTATGAAACATTTTTACGCCAGTGTGGTGTTTTTTTTATCCCTGATTTTGACTCATGCACAGGCTGCCATTCATCAGCCCTTGCTTGAAGCCGCTCAATTATCTGAGGCCATCACGACCGAAGCGCAATTGCGTATCATCGATATTCGCAGCCCCGAAGATTTTGCCGCAGGTCATATCCCTCAAGCATTATCGGCACCTTATGGTCAGTGGCGCGGTCCAGCACACAACCCAGGTCAATTAGCGGATGACGCTTATTTTCAAGACTTAGTGCGCAAGCTGGGTTTAACCCAAGATCAACCCATAGTGGTGTATTCCAGCGGTGTGGATGAAACCGACTTTGGCGCTGCTGCACGCGTTTACTGGACTTTAAAATACTTAGGTTTTACTGACTTAAGCATTCTCAATGGCGGCTTACAACAATGGCAGCAGGCTACCAGCACGCAAGCTACAGCGGTACCAGCCAGCCAAGTGACAGTGCACAGTAATCCCAAATTAGTGATTTTTAAAGACGAGTTACTGGATAAAATCACTCAGCAAGATACAACCTATCAGCTGCTTGATGCGCGTCCGCCCATTTTCTACCAAGGCCAAGTTAAAGCTCCTACGGCCAGCACTGGCGGTACTATTGCTAGCGCGCAAAATATCCCTTTTGGCCAGTGGTTTAATAGCAATGACACGCGCCTGCGCCCAGTAGCAGAAATCAAACAACTGGTCGCCGAACAAGGTTTAGCGCAGGCTCAAGAAACCGTATCTTTTTGTAATACGGGTCACTGGGCCGCAACCAACTGGTTTGTACTGTCAGAACTGGCCGGCTTACAAGATGTACGCCTCTACCCTGCTTCACTGGCTGAGTGGACACAGGCTCAAGAAGGTTTGCCGATGGAGAATACACCCAGCCGTTTCGAGCAAATCAAATCCAAGCTTTCTCAGTTAGTGAAGAATTAATATGAACAATCGTTTAGCGCTCACTGTCGTTTTCGCAGTGTTTACCGCATTTTTATTTTGGTTTGTCTCGGTCCGCCAAAGTCTATTATTCTTAGTAGGTATTGGCTTAGGTACTGTGTTGGCCGGCGCCCGCTTTGGCTTCACCACCGGCTGGCGCAATCTAATTGAAAAGCGTGATGCCAGTGGTGTCTTTGCACAAATCTTACTACTGGCCATTGCCGCTGCCTTCTCTATGCCGTTATTGGCCAGCTTTCCAACCGAACTTAGCGCCGCATTAGGCCCACCGAGCATCAGCTTATTGATTGGTGCTTTAGTGTTTGGTGGCGCGATGCAGATTGCTGATGGTTGTGGTTCAGGCACGTTGTATAAAGCAGGTCTTGGCATTCCATTAAATATGGCAATTTTACCCGTGTTTGCGCTGGGTAGTTTCTTAGGCTCAGCCCACTTAGGCTGGTGGTTGGATTTAGGGCATTTAGAGCCTGTGGGCCTAGTCGATGAAGTTGGTTTAGGTGGTGCACTGGGTTTAACTTACCTTGGTTTACTACTGGTCGGCCTCGCCGCTTGGTGGTGGTCAAAAACCAATACAACGGTGCACAGCCTGTTCAATAAAAAACTGCTAGTGGGCGCTGTGGCCATTGCTATTCTCGCTGTACTGATTTTAGTGATCGCCGGCAAACCTTGGGGTGTGGTGTATGGCTTTGGTTTGTGGGCGGCAAAAATTGCGCAAGCTGGCAACTTATTTGACCCCAGTACCAATGCGTTTTGGAGTCAGCCAGTCAATGCCACGGCACTTGAGCAGTCGGTCTTTTTAGACTTAACCTCGATTACCAATATCGGTATTTTAGCCGGTGCACTGTGGATTTTCTCACGCAACAAATCAGGCACCGCGAAAAAACTCAACACCCAGCAATGGATTGTCGGCATTCTTGCAGGCTTTTTATTGGGCTACAGTTCACGCTTAGCTTTTGGCTGTAATGTGGGCGCAATGGTCAGTGGTATTTCCACTGGCAGTATTCATGGCTGGATTTGGGTGGTGATGGCCTTTTTAGGCTCACTGCTGGGTGTCCGTGTACGCCGCTATTTTGGATATTAAGATGAATAAATTACGTATTGTGGTGTTTTGGACACTGTTAATCGGCTTCTTTGTCTGGGATTGGCACACAGCGCAGCCAGTCAACTTACGCCTAGAAGCACCAGTGATTGCCATCGGCTCCGGTCAAGCGCCCTCCGGCGGGCATTGCGCTACTTTCTAGTCGTTAAAAAACCGAGTGGCAAAAAAATAGCCGAACTCAAAATCAATTGAGTTCGGCTATTTTCATTGTATCTAGGGGGCACTTATTCGCTTAAGCCTCTAAACGAATACCTGCCGAGACTTGCTTACTGTCTACAGCCGGCAACAACACACCCTCTTGATAATCTGACATAAAGACTTCAGCAGCTTGCGTGACTGCGGTTTGAATCACTAAACGCACACGACTGCCCAAAACTTTAGCTTCGACCAACTCCACTTGCTCGCCATCAATCCACGCCTGGCCACTGAGCATTTGGAAGGTTTGATCCAGTACCACACGGTACACTTTCCCCTCATCACTGAGCCATTCCCACGTGCCTTGTAAAGGCGCCGGGACCACCCACTTATATAAATACACTCCACCCATCGCGCGCTTGGCATCAGGCTGCCAACGCCCCATATTAAAGGCATGGGCAATAATACGGGTACCGGGTTTGAGCTCAGTTAAAATACGGGCTTTAAGCTTCACGTTCAGAGACGGCAACAAATATAGAGTCAGAACTGTGGCTTCACTGAAATCAACCGTAAGTAAATCTTCCTGTAAAAACTCAACTCGATCCTCAACTCCGATGGTGGCAGCTAAAGCATTGGCTTCAGCAATACGACGTGGATCCATATCAACACCAATGGCACGCGCACCACGCTCCATTGCTGCAGCAACCACGATACGACCATCACCACAACCAAGGTCATAGAGCACATCATCTTTAGTCACCGCCGCCATTTTCAGCATGGCCTCAACGACTAACTCATCGGTTGGCACAAAGATGACATCAAGTTCAGCATCCACCTTGGTAAATCCTTCTTCAAAAATCAATTCAGTAAACAATAAAAACACCTAGCAGGTTAACAAAGCAATCAGCGTCCACTCATCATAAGATTGATGACCCTTAATGCGCAGATCGTGGCATATATTCTGTGATTTAGCATATATCTACAGAACATTGTATACCTAGATGCAGCAAAACCCTAAGAGCGACTGCGCAAGCAGCAAGCCCACACTAAAACACAGTGCGACATTAAGGAGCAGTAACTACTTTACAACCCAGTATAATGGCTGTGAATTATACACTGTAGAGTGTTTATCAGTGCCTCTGCGCACAATGGAGATCAGTATGAAATACATCACCTGGCTCAGTAAAAACTTGAGCTTAAGCATTCCATTATTTTTATTACTGGGCTTGGCCACCGGCCTTACTTTACCCACCACGCATCTGAGTATGCTCATTGCGCCACTGACCCTGCTGATGGTGTACCCGATGATGGTCGGCGTCAAACCTAAACAACTGCTGGTCGGCGGTGATAATGCGGTGCAAGGCTGGGCCATTGCCATCAACTTTATCTTGATTCCTGCGGCGGCTTTTGTGCTCGGGCGTATCTTTTTTGCTGAGCAACCTGAATTGGCCTTAGGCTTATTACTTGCAGCGCTGCTACCCACCAGTGGCATGACTATTTCTTGGACGGGTTTTGCCAAGGGTAATGTACCGGCTGCGATTAAGCTGACGTTGATTGGTTTATTTCTTGGTTCGTTACTGACACCTTTTTACGTCAAGATGCTACTGGGCTCAGAAATCCCAGTGCAGTTAGGCTTAGTGTTTCAGCAAATTGTGATGTTTATTGCCATTCCCTTAATCGCCGGACAAATCACCCGCACGCTATTAGTGCGCAAGCATGGCATCGACAGCTTCCAGAAAAGCTACGCACCCAAGTTCCCACCTATTTCTAGCCTCGGCGTACTCGGGATTGTATTTGTCGCTATGGCGCTAAAAGGCCCAGGCTTGATTGAATCACCCAGCTTAGTACTGCGCTTATTGCTACCGCTACTCCTACTGTACGGTATCAATTATGCCATCAGTACTGTCATTGCTAAAAAACGTCTGAACCGTGGCGATGGTATTGCATTGGTGTATGGCACAGTCATGCGTAACCTCTCAATTGCCCTTGCTTTATCAATGACTGCCTTTGGTGAGGCAGGAGCACAGGCAGCGCTCCTGATTGCGCTGGCCTATATCATCCAAGTGCAATCCGCTGCGTGGTATGTCAAATTTTCTGAAAAACTATTCCCTTTAAAAGAATAAAAAGAGATCCCACTGAGCGGCAAGGGAAACACAAAACAACTCACACTTACTATTGATCAACTGCGATTATTTTCTATAGGACGCTGCTACTGATGCACTCACCACTTCGCTGCAAAGCCATTCTTTTATCTTTATGCATATTTTTGGGTTCGCTCGGCTCTACAACCTACATCTATGCCAGTGACATTATTTTTGCCTCATGGAATATTCAGCACTTAGGCCAAGGTGACCACAAGAAATACAACGCTTTAGCTGCTATCGCAGGCAAAGTTGACGTACTCGCCATTCAGGAAGTCATGAGCGAAGATGGTGTATTACGACTCAAAAAAGCAGTCGAAAAACATACAGATGAGCAATGGAGCTATCTAATCTCACCTCCAGTGGGCTCCAAAAGCTATAAGGAAATGTACGCGTTCTTATGGCGTAACTCTGCCGTTGAGTCCGTGCGCAGCCAGACAATCTATCCAGACAAAGGCGATCGCTTTATTCGTGAACCATTCTCGGCAAAATTCAAATCAAAACATGACGATAGCGAACTTGCCATAGGTACGGTGCATATTTTATACGGTCAAGGCGTAACAGATCGGACACCTGAAATTAAAGCTTTAGCCGACTACTGGCGCTGGATGCAAACCACCTACCCTGGCACTCCCATCATAGTTGCCGGTGACTTCAATATGCCACCTACACACGAATCATGGAGCGCATTAAAAAGGTACGCAAAACCTTTGATTACTGAAGGCGCTAGTACTTTATCAGAGAAAAATGGACAATATGCCAACCTCTACGACAACATCTGGGTCGGCCTTGATACACAGCTCCAGATTGGTCAAGCAGGCATTATCGCCTTCCCAAAAATGCTTAAAATGAATCATAAAGATAGCCGCAAACACATGTCTGATCATGCGCCGGTTTATATGACGCTCGGCGCTGCTAGATTAGATGACAGCGTGGTCACCATCATCACCCCTGAATCACATTTCAGCCTGCCAGACACACCCGAAGAGATTATCAGTCTCGCACTGGCTTTACTCATTGCACTCTTGGCAATTTTAACTACAAAAAATAAAACGCGCCGACAAAAGCTCATGATGGCTTGGAAAGAAATCCAGAAAACCATGAAGAAACACAAGCGTTCTAAATAAGTGTCAAAGACGCGATGGCTGAGCAGTTATATGCTGACTGACTGTTGCAGCACCTGTAGCTAAGACTAGACTGTCGGCAACAAAAAAACCTCAGTACCGTTACCAGTACTGAGGTTTTCAAATCAGAGCAATTAAGTCTGAGTATTAACTGTCTTACAGTTGCTTAGTGCAGAAGTAGAAGTCAGTGCACTCGTACTCACCTGACTTAACACGCGCATCGGCTTCAGCGGCAGTACCTGCTGGTGGCACGATCACGCGATCACCGGGTCTCCAGCCTTCTGGCGTTGCAACTTTGTGCTCATCACTGGTTTGCAGCGCATCGAGCAGACGCAAGAACTCTTCGATCAAACGACCGTTGCTCATTGGGTAGTACACCATCGCACGCAATACACCATTGGGATCAATGATAAAGGTTGCACGCACTGCTGAAGTATCCGCAGCACCTGGGTGAATCATACCGTAGGCACGCGCTACATCCATTTTCAGGTCAGCGATGATGGGGAATGGAATCTTCACGCCGAATTTTTCTTCGATGTTACGCATCCAAGCAATGTGTGAGTGGGTGCTATCAATTGATAAGCCTAATAGCTCACAGTTACGCTTGTTGAATTCAGGGGCTGCTTTAGCAAAGGCTACAAACTCAGTGGTGCACACTGGTGTAAAGTCAGCTGGGTGTGAGAACAGCACCAGCCACTTACCCTTATAATCATCTAGGCACTTTTCACCATCAGTGGTCGGTGCTTTAAATTCTGGTGCACGCTCGTTTAAACGTGGCAAGCCGTAAACGGCAGTTTCAGTATTTTGCATCGTCTTGCTCCAAGGTTGTTTGCTTAAGTGGCTACTAATATAGCACGCTTATCGCATTAAGGAATATGCATATAACTATACTATCGATAGCTTTTTACTATTAAAGACCATTCTAACAAGCATTAAACGCATCTATCTCACTCTCTCAATACCTTGAGTTAACCAGCCAGCAGAGTGCGCCCCAAACCACAGATTAAGGCTTGTATAGCAGAAACAAAAAAGCGCCCATCACGAGCGCTTTTTTGTATGAACAACAGGTTGCAGCTTAGAAGCTATCGCCAGGAATACGTACCCAGCCTTCCATCAGCACACGCGCACTGCGGCTCATAATGGCTTTTTTCACCACCCATGTGCCGTTTTCCTGTGCTGCTTCAGCACCTACACGTAAAGTGCCGGACGGATGACCAAAGTTCACCGCTTGGCGATCTGTACCGCCTGCGGCCAAGTTCACCAAGGTACCAGGAATGGCTGCCGCAGTACCAATAGCGACTGCAGCAGTACCCATCATCGCATGGTGTAACTGCCCCATGGATAGCGCACGCACTAACACATCAATATCAGTAGCTTTGATCTCTTTACCACTGGATGCTGTGTAGTCTGCTGGTGCAGCAACAAAAGCCACTTTGGGCGTATGCTGACGCGCAGCAGCCTCGGCAACATCTTTGATCAAGCCCATTTTCACTGCACCGTGCGAGCGGATCAGCTCAAATTTAGCTAAAGCCTCTTTATCGCTATTGATCGCTGATTGCAGTTCTGTACCTGTGTAACCAATATCAGCAGCATTGACAAAGATAGTTGGAATACCGGCATTGATCAGCGTGGCTTTTAAAGTACCCACACCTGGTACTTCGAGATCATCAACTACATTGCCCGTTGGGAACATCGCCGCATCATCGCCATCACCATCGGCTGGATCGAGGAATTCAACTTGCACTTCAGCGGCAGGGAAAGTCACACCATCCAGTTCAAAATCACCCGTCTCTTGTACTTCACCATTGGTGATAGGGACATGAGCAATAATGGTTTTTTCAATGTTAACCTGCCAAATGCGTACCGTGCAGATACCATTTTCCGGAATTTTATCGGCAGCGACTAAGCCATTAGAGATTGCAAAAGAGCCCACTGCCGCAGTTAAATTACCGCAGTTACCGCTCCAATCGACAAAAGGCTTATCGATCGACACTTGACCAAACAAGTAATCCACATCGTGATCAGCACCTGCACTTTTCGACAGTAATACTGTTTTACTGGTACTTGAGGTTGCACCACCCATACCGTCGGTTTGCTTACCGTAAGGGTCGGGACTACCAATCACCCGCAGCAATAACGCATCACGTGCCGCACCGGGCTGTTGCGCCGCAGCGGGCAAATCATCAACACGGAAAAACACACCTTTACTGGTACCACCACGTATATAAGTGGCGGGGATTTTAATCTGTGGGACCTGACTCATAGTGGAATCTCCCTAACTGAATAATTGAGCAAGACTGCCATGATAAAAACAGTCTTTAGAAAATAAGAACCCGCGCAACAAGTCACCTTATTGAGCGGGTTCGGTCATGCTTTAATGAAGATTAAGCACTGGTGGTTTCCGCAAGAAACTCTTGCGCAAAACGCTGCAAGACACCGCCTGCTTCGTAAACCACTTGCTCGGCTGCCGTATCAATACGGCTGAGCATAGGTACACGCACCACTTCACCATTCTTACGGGTGATGACTAAAGTCATAGTGTTGCCTGGCTTCAACTCGCCTTCTACGTCGTAGGTTTCAGTACCGTCTAAACCTAATGTTTTACGGGTCGTGCCTTCAGCAAATTGCAGTGGCAACACACCCATACCAATCAGGTTGGTACGGTGAATACGCTCAAAGCCTTCAGCAGCAATCACTTCAACACCGGCCAAACGCACACCTTTAGCAGCCCAGTCACGGGATGAACCCTGACCGTAGTCAGCACCGGCAACAATAATCAGCGGCTGTTTGCGCTCCATATAGGTTTCAATCGCTTCCCACATACGGGTCACTTGGCCTTCTGGCTCAATGCGCGCCAGTGATCCTTGACGGACCTTGCCCTGCTCATCCAAGACCATTTCGTTAAAGAGTTTTGGGTTAGCGAAAGTGGCACGCTGTGCAGTCAGGTGGTCACCACGGTGGGTAGCGTAGGAGTTGAAGTCAACTTCTGGCAAGCCCATTTTGTGCAGGTATTCACCCGCCGCACTATCCATCATGATAGCGTTGGATGGCGACAAGTGGTCCGTGGTGATGTTGTCACCCAGTACCGCTAATGGACGCATACCTTTCATAGTGCGCTCACCAGCCAAGGCACCTTCCCAGTATGGCGGACGGCGGATATAGGTACTCATCGGACGCCAGTCATACAGCGGGCTTGGTGATTGAGTGATTGAACCTAAGTCAAACATTGGAATGTAAACTTGGTTGAACTGCTCAGGTTTAACGCTAGCAGCAACAATCGCATCAATCTCAGCATCGGTTGGCCACAGGTCTTTGAGGGTAATTGGATTACCTTCTTTATCATGACCCAGTGCATCTTTTTCGATATCGAAACGGATGGTACCGGCGATGGCGTAAGCCACCACTAATGGCGGTGATGCCAAGAATGCTTGTTTCGCATACGGGTGGATACGGCCATCAAAGTTACGGTTACCCGACAGTACAGCTGTGGCGTACAGGTCGCGGTCAATGATTTCTTGCTGGATCACTGGATCCAACGCACCGCTCATGCCGTTACAGGTGGTGCAAGCAAAACCAACAATACCGAAACCTAACTGCTCAAGCTCTTCCAGCAGATTGGCATCTTTCAGGTACAGCTCAGCCACTTTAGAACCTGGAGCAAAGGAAGTTTTCACCCATGGTTTGCGCTCTAAGCCCAACTCGTTGGCTTTACGAGCCACCAATGCCGCAGCCACGACGTTACGCGGGTTACTGGTGTTGGTACAGCTGGTGATGGCAGCAATAATCACTGCACCATCAGGCATTAAACCTTCTTCTTTTTCCCATCCGCCAGCAATGCCTTTGGCAGCTAAATCACTGGTCGATACACGTGCATGCGGATTGGATGGGCCAGCCATATTGCGGCCAACAGCAGACAAGTCAAACTTCAGTACGCGTTCATATTCAGCATCAACTAAGCTATCCGCCCATAAGCCAGATACTTTAGCGTAGTTTTCAACCAAGGCAACTTGCTCTGGCTCGCGACCGGTCAGGGTTAGATACTCAGTGGTCTGCTGGTCAATGTAGAACATACCAGCGGTTGCGCCGTACTCAGGTGTCATATTAGAAATAGTGGCACGGTCGCCAATCGACAGAGTCGCAGCACCTTCACCAAAGAACTCGAGGTAAGCACCAACAACGCGCTCTTTACGCAAGAACTCGGTCATTTCCAACACAATATCAGTCGCAGTAATGCCCGGCTGACGCTGGCCAACCAGCTCAACACCAACGATATTGGGTAAGCGCATCATGGATGGCAAACCAAGCATCACAGTTTCTGCTTCCAAACCACCTACACCAATGGCCAATACGCCCAAGGCATCAACGTGCGGGGTATGGCTATCGGTACCAACGCAAGTATCTGGGAAGGCAACACCGTCACGCGCCTGAATCACTGGAGACATTTTCTCCAAGTTGATCTGGTGCATGATGCCGTTACCGGCTGGAATCACATCAACGTTTTTAAAGGCTGTTTTGGTCCACTCAATAAAGTGGAAGCGGTCTTCGTTACGACGATCTTCAATCGTACGGTTTTTATCAAAGGCATCAGGATCACAACCACCGTGCTCAACCGCTAACGAGTGGTCAACAATCAACTGAGTTGGGACTACTGGATTGACTTTAGATGGATCGCCACCTTGCTCGGCAATCGCATCACGCAAGCCAGCTAAGTCAACCAGTGCGGTTTGGCCCAAAATATCATGACAAACAACGCGTGCCGGGTACCAAGGGAAATCTAGATCACTTTTGCGATAAATCAGTTGCTTAAGCGCATCCGTAAGCTCACTCGGCTCGCAGCGGCGCACTAAGTTTTCTGCAAATATGCGTGATGTGTAAGGCAGCTTGGCATAAGCGCCCGGTTCAATGGCATCAACCGCTTCGCGCACGTCGTAATAATCGAGTGCTGTGCCAGGTAGTTTTTTACGGAATTGGGTATTCATAACGTTTTAAATCCATCAGGTAAACACGGGGGAACGCACCAGACTCAAGCACAAAAACCAGCTATGCGATCACACAGCTGGTTCTGGTTTTGGCCGTTAAGCGTTCAAACTCTTAGCGCTCGCCAATTGCTGGTACAGGACGCTGCTCTTCACCGGTGTATTCAGCACTTGGGCGAATAATACGGTTGTTAGCGCGCTGCTCAAAAATATGCGCAGCCCAACCAGTGACGCGTGAGCAGACAAAGATTGGTGTAAACAGCGGCGTTGGAATACCCATAAAGCGGTACGCAGAAGCATGGAAGAAGTCAGCGTTAGGGAACAAACGCTTTTCATCCCACATAAACTTCTCGATCGCTTCGGATACAGGGTAAATCACCGTATCGCTAACTTCATCAGCCAGCTTTTTGGCGTAGCCTTTAATCACTTCGTTACGAGGATCAGAATCACGGTAGATCGCGTGACCAAAGCCCATGATCAGATCTTTACGGGCAATCATCGCCTTGAGTTCAGTCACAGCTTCTTCTGGCGAAGTGAAGCGCTCGATCAACTCCATCGCAGCTTCGTTTGCACCACCATGCAGAGGACCACGCAGTGAACCAATAGCACCAGTAATGCACGAATACAGATCAGATAGCGTTGACGCACACACGCGACCGGTAAAGGTTGATGCGTTAAACTCATGCTCAGCATAGAGAATCAAAGATACGTTCATCACTTCACGGTGCAGCGCACTTGGCGATTTGCCATGCAACAATGCCAAGAAGTGGCTACCAATATCAGGCTCACTGGTCATGCAATCGATGCGTACACCGTCATGACTGAAGCGGTACCAGTACAGTAAAATTGCAGGGAACGCTGCAAGCAGACGATCAACTACATCTTGCTGCTGCTCAAAGCTTAACTCTGGCTCTAAAGTACCCAGCATCGCCGTACCCACACGCATCACATCCATAGGGTGTGCATCAGCTGGAATACGCTCGAGTACTTCTTTGAGCGTGACTGGTAAATCGCGCATATCATGCAAACGCTTTAAATAAGCGGTGAGCTCAGTCTGGCTTGGCAAATGACCACGCAACAGTAAAAAGGCCACTTCTTCAAAGGTTTTGCAATGCTCGGCTAAATCACGCACATCATAACCACGATAAGTTAGGCCTGCGCCCTCTTTACCCACAGTACACAATGCTGTTTGTCCAGCAATTTGGCCGCGCAATCCAGCGCCGCTGAGTACTTTTTTCTTTGCTTCAGTCATCACGTTATTCCTCGTACTTTTATTATTGGTTCTCACTCTACGGTGATGAACTTTTAAACTAGCTTTTTTTCTGAGCAAACAAAGCGTCTAGGCTCTGCTCAAAAGCGTGGTAGTTAATGCGGTCATACAATTCCATACGGGTTTGCATGGTATCGACTACATTCTTTTGCGTGCCATCACGACGCACTGCCTCATAGACATTTTCCGCGGCTTTGTTCATCGCACGGAACGCTGACAATGGGTACAGTACTAGACCAACATTAGCCGTTCTGAGCTCATCCACAGTAAAGAGTGGTGTTGCGCCAAACTCGGTAATATTCGCTAAAATTGGTGCATTCACCCGCTCAGCAAACAATTTGTACATCTCAAGTTCAGTAATGGCTTCTGGGAAGACCATATCAGCACCGGCTTCAACGCACGCTGCTGCGCGGTCTAATGCTGAGTTCAAACCTTCAACCGCTAACGCATCAGTACGCGCCATAATGACAAAACTGTCATCTTCACGCGCATCAACGGCAGCTTTAATACGGTCAACCATTTCTTGCTGAGTCACGATTTCTTTATTCGGACGGTGGCCACAACGCTTAGCACCCACTTGGTCTTCAATATGGATCGCAGCAGCGCCCGCTTTACTCATAGATTTCACGGTGCGTGCAACGTTAAACGCAGATGAGCCAAAACCGGTATCCACGTCAACCAGCAAAGGTAGATCGCAAACGTCGGTAATACGACGCACATCAATCAGCACATCTTCAAGACCGGTAATACCTAAGTCAGGTAAACCCAGTGAACCTGCGGCCACACCACCACCTGACAGGTAAATGGCTTTAAAGCCAGCGCGCTGTGCTAATAAAGCATGGTTAGCGTTAATTGCACCGATAACTTGTAGTGGGCTTTCCTCGATAACCGCATCACGAAAGCGTTGACCTGGAGTTATACGACTCATAATTTACCTCGTAGAGATTGGACGGTGTCATTGGCACCTAGATAATGACGCTCAATATTGCGTCGCGATGCAGCGATATGGCGACGCATCAGTAACTCGGCTAATTCACCATCGCCTGCGGCAATGGCATCTAATATGCCGTGGTGTTCTTTAAAGGCCTGCTGGGGACGGTTGGGCGTGGTCGAATATTGAATTCGGTACATGCGCACCAACTGATACAGTTCCTCAGTCAGCAGTTGCATCAACATGTGATTGCCACTGCCTTGAATAATTTTGTAATGGAAGTCGTAATCACCTTCTTGCTGGTAATAGCCCACTCCCGCTTGAAATGATGCATCACGCTCATGGGTATCGAGCACACTGCGCAACTGATTCACTTCAGCAAGGGTCATGCGCTGCGCCGCTAAGCGACATGCCATGCTTTCCAGTGACTCACGTATTTCATACAACTCAATTAACTCCGCATGCGACAGCGCAACAACGCGCGCACCTACATGCGGCACCCGAACTAAAAGACGCTGACCTTCTAAGCGATGAATAGCTTCCCGTAACGGGCCACGACTGATACCGTAAGTGCGCGCTAATTCAGGCTCTGAAATCTTACTGCCTGGCGCAATATCACCGCAGATGATCGCGGCTTGTATGCTACGAAAAACCTGTTCGGATAAGGTTGCAGAATCACTGCTGATACGCACAGTCTCATCGTGAAGATCCGCCACAGTGTCGACACCTTTAGTTAACCAATGCCTGAAAGCTACATTCCAGCGCAGTACTTGTCAACAATCTGCGCAACATTGTCGACAATCTTGCGACCAAGGTCGAATATCTGAACATCCAGAGTTAATTATGGTCAACTGACCCACGCACTCACTCTATGCTACGCAGCGACCAAGCCACATACGAAAGCACTACAGACGCAGGATTGCATGGTTATTTCTCAGATTGGCGATTAGAATAGATCGCCCACCATGCTCAATCTTTATAATAGGGTCGGTTGCAAGCGCCCTAGCCTGAGTCTTACAGCATAGGACACACTTATATTTTGATATTTGCGAGCACTATGAGATTTAATATTTTTGCACTATTAACCTGCCTAATTGTATTGCCTACCATGAGCAGCGCTGACGAAAAAACTCACTCAAAAAACATCTTCGGTTTAAATGAGCATGTTTATATTGCTGATATTGATATGAACATGTCCGCTAAACTCGACACTGGAGCAAAAACTGCTTCACTCAGCGCTCGTGATATAGAGCGCTTTAAACGTGACGGAAAGTCGTGGGTGCGTTTTTACTTGGCGGTAGATGAAGCGCACGAACGTGCTTTTGAACTGCCCTTGGCCCGCATCAGTAAAATCAAACGCCGCTCAGGTGACTATGATCCTGAAGAAGATAAAAGCTATACACCAAGACCGGTGGTGCATATGTCAGTTTGCATGGGTAATACACTCAGAACAATTGAAGTTAACTTGACCGATCGCAGTACGTTCCAATACCCTTTTCTGTTAGGTTCAAATGCTTTAAAAAAGTTTAGCGCATTAATTGACCCCAGTTTGAAATACTCTGTCGGTCAACCACAATGCGATACCCAAAATATCAACACTGCCTTTGCTGAGTAATTAACATGCGTTCTTTGACACTGCACTTAAAAATACTAATCGCTCTTTGTGTCATTATTGGCGCATCAGTCACGGCCTATCAGATTTATGTTTTAGGTATTCCTGTATCAGCGGATGAAACAGATAACCTCTGGAACATTGATGCCAAGGTTGAGTTTAATGCCAATTCTCGCGAACCAGTCAAGCTGCAGATGTTTGTGCCGCCGCTGAATCAAGACTATGTCAGCCTTAATGAAAGCTTTATCTCCAACAATTACGGTGTCAGCGTTAATCGCCGTGATGATAACCGTCGTGTGACTTGGTCGGCACGTCGCGCCAGTGGTAAGCAAACCTTGTATTACCGCTTGGTGATGACCAAACGCTACAGCGGCGAGCAGATCAAGGCTCAAGGCCCGATTTATCGTGAAACCTTACCCGTCGCCGGCGCTGAAAAAATTGCTGCTGAAGCATTGCTCGCACCGATACGCCAGCACTCAGCTGACGTAGAAACCTTTATCAGTGAAGCCATTAAGCGTGTCAATAACACCGCGGACGATAATGTACGCTTACTGCTCGGTGGCGACAGCTCCAGTGAGCGCAAGGCGGATGTGATTGATACTTTGCTATCCATTGCCCACGTACCCATGCAGCGCCTCCACACCATTCGCCTGCAAGCAGATATCGCACAAACACCTGAACTGTGGCTGCGCAGCTTTAATGGCGAAAAATGGCTGTATTTTAATCCACAGTCAGGCGAGCAAGGCTTACCTGTTGACCGCATGATTTGGTGGCTCGGCGATGAGCCACTGGTTGAACTGGAAGGGGGTAGCAAAGCGGCGGTGACCTTCACTCTTAACAACAGTGAAATCAACGCTATTCGTTTAGCCCAATTGAGCAACGAGAATGCTAACTCAAGCTTCTTAGACTACTCACTGTACGGCTTACCGCTACAAACTCAGCAAACCTACCAAGTGATGATTATGATCCCGCTGGGCGTGATGATTATTTTGATCTTGCGCAACCTAGGCGGCTTACAAACCTTGGGTACCTTTACCCCCGTGTTGATTGCTCTAGCCTTCCGTGAAACGCAACTGGGTTTCGGTATTGTGCTGTTTACTATTATTACGTCGCTCGGCTTAGCGCTGCGCTCCTATCTAGAGCACCTCAAACTACAGATGCTGCCAAGGCTGTCGGTGGTCTTGACCTTTGTTGTGGTCCTGATTGCTGTAATCAGCTTGTTTAGCCACAAGTTAGGTTTAGAGCGCGGCTTGTCCGTGTCCTTGTTCCCAATGGTGATTTTGACTATGACCATTGAGCGCCTATCAATTACTTGGGAAGAGCGCGGTGGCAGTCATGCCTTTAAAGTGGCCATCGGTACTTTGTTTGCCGCATCACTGGCGCATTACTTAATGAGCATCTCGGAGCTGAACTACTTTATCTTTACCTTCCCAGCGGTACTGTTAATTATGGTGGGCTTTATGTTGGCGATGGGTCGCTACCGCGGCTACCGTTTAACAGAGTTGTTCCGTTTCAAAGCCTTCTTAAAGGACTGATGCCATGTTTGGGTTTGGTTTAATTAAAACGTGGCGCGAGCTTAACGCCAAAGGCATTATGGGCATCAACCGCCGTAATGCCGATTATGTACTCAAGTACAATAAGCGCAGCTTGTATCCAGTGGTGGATGACAAAATCCTCACCAAAGAACGAGCAATTAAAGCTGGCATTAATGTGCCAGAAATGTACGGTATTATTTCCAGTGAAAAGGAAATTGAAAAGCTCAATCAAATCATCGGCGAGCGCACTGACTTTGTGATCAAACCTGCCATGGGTGCAGGTGGTGACGGTATTTTAGTGATCGCCGACCGTTTTGAGGATCGCTATAAAACAGTCTCCGGAAAAATCATCAGTCACGAAGAAATCGAACATCAGATTTCTAGTATCCTGACCGGCTTATATTCTTTAGGTGGCTCACGTGACCGCGCGTTAATTGAATACCGCGTCAAGCCTGATCCACTGTTTAAAAGCATCAGCTATGAAGGTGTACCGGATATTCGCGTCATTGTACTGATGGGCTACCCCATTATGGCGATGCTGCGTTTACCCACACGCCAGTCCGGCGGTAAAGCCAACCTGCACCAAGGTGCAATTGGCGTAGGTGTGGATCTAGCCACGGGTCTGACATTGCAAGGCACTTGGCTGAATAACAAAATCAGCAAGCACCCAGATACCAGTAACTTTGTTGCCGGTGTGCAACTGCCAGACTGGGATGGCTTTATGACCCTGTCTGCAGGCTGCTATGAGCTGTGTGGCTTGGGTTATATTGGTGTAGATATGGTGCTAGACCAAGAGTTAGGCCCGCTGATTTTAGAGCTTAACGCCCGTCCAGGCCTCAATATTCAGATCGCTAACAACGCCGGTTTAACTTTACGCGCGCATGCTGTCGAGCATCATATTGCTGATCTAAAACGCAAAGGCATCACTGAGACTGTTGAAGAGCGCGTGCGCTTCTCACAATCTTTATTCGCCGCCACTCCCTCTCAATAAGACCGCGAGGCTTTTTACCTTCAGTCAGCCTCTAGGCCGGCTGAAGGTGACTTAAGTGTTTATGCATACTTGCCTGCTTGTTCCGCTCACCTATCACACTAATCCTGCACACTACTTCCAACGGATTCATGCCCAAAGCGGCGCGGTCTTACTCGACTCGGGCTACCCTGTCAGCCAGCGTGGACGTTTTGATATCCTCAGTGCTCAACCTTTAGAGACTATTACGCCGCAGCCCAATGAACAGGTTGATGCCTTTCGCCAACGCTGCCAAGCGCTACTGCAACAGTTGCCTCTATGCCATGCACCTACAGACGCTGAACTACCCTTTACCGGTGGTTTAATCGGCTACCTGACCTATGAGTTCAATAGCTTAGCGCAATGCACGCAGACCGAAGGCTTAGCCAGTGCCGCGGTGGGGTTGTATAACTGGGCGGTGATCAGCGACCATCAACTGCAGCGCTGCTGGTTCATGTGCCACCCCAGCTTAAGCGCTGAACGTCAAAACGAGCTGTTGAGTCTGTTTACGAGTACTGCCGCACTGCAGCCCACTGCGGCTTTCACCTTAAACAGCCCCTTTACTGCACAGATAAATGCGCAGCGTTATCGTGATGACCTTGAGCGTATTCATAACTATATTGCCGCCGGCGACTGCTATCAGGTTAACTACACTCAGCGCTTTAACAGCACATACCAAGGCGATGCCTGGTACGCGTACAAGAGTTTACGGGAACGCTGCCCGACTCCTTTTGCTAGTTTTATCCGAGTTAATCAGCAACAAGCCATTATCAGCCTTTCGCCTGAGCGTTTTTTGCAGGTACGCCAAGGTCAGGTTGAAAGCCGCCCAATCAAAGGTACGCGCGCGCGCAGTGCAACTCCAGCGCAGGATCAAGCGTTGTCCGATGATTTATTAGCCAGCCCGAAAGACCGTGCTGAGAACCTGATGATTGTTGATTTACTGCGCAATGATTTAGGCCGCTACTGCACGCCGGGCAGTATTCGCGTCCCTGAGTTATTTGCCCTAGAAAGCTATCCTAATGTGCACCATATGGTCAGTAGCGTCACTGGCACACTGGCACATCAGCACAACGCTCTAGACGTACTTATCGGCAGCTTCCCTGGCGGCTCAATCACCGGCGCACCCAAGCGTCGGGCCATGCAAATCATTAGTGAGCTGGAAGCCAGCGTGCGCAGTATTTATTGCGGCAGTATTTTCTATCTCGATACGCGCGGTGAAATGGACAGCTCCATCACCATTCGCACTTTACTGGCTAATCACGGCGCCATCAGCTGCTGGGGTGGCGGCGGGATTGTCTATGACTCGTCGATTGACGATGAATATCAGGAGTCCATCCAAAAAGTGCAGGTGCTGATGAGCGCACTGGAAGAACTGCATACAGCACCAGCCACACCGAATTAAAACTGCGTTTTGATAATATAAGCTGCTGCTAATGCGCCACCCAGACAGGCTATAAAACCCACCAGCGCTTGCCCGTACAAGCGCTTGGCAATACTTTCTTCGCTGTAATTGGACAACACAAATGGCCGCCCTTCTAAGGATTGACGCAAATAATGTTGTGCTGGCTCAAGCTGCTGCGCTTGCTGCATCGATAGGGCCTGCTGCTCGGCCGCTGCACGCACAGTTTGCCACTCCGTCAAATCCAGCTCGCCATTGCCATCGCGATCAAAGCGTTGCAGCAAATCGTTAAAGTCATCCTTCCACTCACGAATCACTGCACCTTGAGTGGCGCGCAGATCAAGTACTTCACGCCCTTGCCCACGGGTGACAAAGTCACCTATGGCATAGAGCGGCTCATGCACATGCAAGCGCTGTTCCGTATAGCGATAACGCTTACTGCCAACCAGAAAATTACGTAAGAAATGCCTGTGCATTTGATGTTTTAACGGGTGTCTACTTTGGCCATACCACACCTGTTTTGTCATAGGTATAACGTGCGCACCCTGAGGGTCAATCCAACACTCGCCGGTGCCATCGCTCAAACATAACAATGCGGTACTGCGACCTTTTTCAACATTCTTCCAACGCGTAGCATTACGCTCGCTTTGCACTTGCTCATCAATAGCAAAAGACCACCAGACACAGGGTTGCGCACTGAGCGGGCCATTGAGCGACTCTGCGCGCGGCTCAATCACGCCGTACAACTCAACATAACCTTGCGCTGCTGAGCGTATTTTAGAGGTGGGCGTATCCAGTAAATAGCGGGCTTTCTTCAGATTGTGCAAACACCACCAGCCGCCACCCAAAGTTGCTAGCGCAGTAACAGCCAAGGTCACAATCAGCCCAAAACTATCCACTGCGGGTTAACCGAATAGGCTTTTAATATCAACATCAGCTAACTCGGCATCGCTAAAGCGCAACAACTCAGCTGCCACAAAGTTAAAGTAACGCGCAATCAACACATCAGGAAATTGCTCAATACGCACATTATTCAAATTCACTGCTTCGTTATACAACTCCCGACGATCAGCAATGGCGCTTTCTAAGGCACTGATGCGCTGCTGTAAAAACTTAAAGTTTTCATTGGCTTTCAATTCGGGGTAATTTTCTGCCAAAGCAAATAACTTGCCTAGACCTAAACGCAAGCCTGTTTCTGCTGTGCCCAGCGCACTGACATCATGCTGCTCACGGGCATTGGAAACCGCATTACGCGCAGTAATCACCGCTTCTAAAGTTTGACGCTCATGCTGCATATACTGTTTGCAGGTTTCCACCAACTTAGGCAACTCTTCATGACGCTGCTTGAGCAAAACATCAATATTGGCCCACGCCTTAGTCACACTATGTTTTAAGCGTACCAAGGCGTTGTATAAGCTGACCGCCCAAGCCGCAAGCAAAATAGCTACGACCACCACAGCCACCAGGAAAAAACTCATCGTACGCTCCCAAACTGTAATAAAATAAAGTGCTGCATCTTAAGCCTCAAGACGCTTCTAGACCACTGTTTATTCGGCGTCATTGATCGACAAACTGAACTTGCGCAACGCTAGGTTATCTATTGTGCTACATCAAGGCTGCAACTGCGGTTGCGCTATACTCAATTTATGTTTAACCGCCTGACCGAGTGATTTTTACTTATGCGTAATGACACTGACGATGATCTGGACGATCTATCCAGCCTGCCCAATGGGCGCATTGAACCCCAACTCAATACATCAGCAACAGATACGGCTCACCCCTTGACCCCGACTCGCCCAGCAGCGCCACAGCGTAGCAAAGGCGTTGGCGTTTTATCTGCATTGACTCTCGCCATTCTCTGTTCAAGCGCAGCTTTTGGTTGGTGGAGCATCCAGCGTATGCAGTTATTGGAACAGCAACTGGTGGCCACACAAAACAGCTTCTCGAAAACCAGCGAAGCAGCTGCCGGACGTATCCAAGATATCACCGGCAAAGTGGATGCTGCGCAAAGCAGTGTACTCAACGATAACACTACATTAAAAAAACGCCTGGAAGCCCTAGAACGTGCAGCCGTGGAAACGCAAAAACAACAACAAACGCAGAGCACTGAGCAAGCCTCAAGCATCAACACGCTCAGCAGTGAACTTGCCCACCTCACACAATTGAGCGAGCGCTTCAAAAACAATTTAGATGCGCAGCAAAACAGCCTCTCTCAGCAGGAAAAAACGCTAGCTGCACTTGAACCCACATTGGCACAACACAGCAAAACTCTAACCAAGCTACAGGCTGATGTAAGCCAGCAGATTGACAGTCAACGCACGCAACTGCAGCAACTGGCATCCAAATTACAAGAGCAGCAACCGCAGCTCGCGCAACTCGAGCAGCTCAACACCAAGCTCAACACCCTCAGCAGCCAAACCACAGCACTACAAAAAAGCACATCCAATCCGGACGACATCACACGCTTGCAACAAGACATGTTGATCTTACGCAGCGAACTCGACAATCGCCCTGCAGCCAAAGCTGCTCCTGCTGCACCAGCCCCTTCATTGGCTGACTTTGATGCCTATCGAGCACAAACCAATCGCACCATCAGCGCATTACAAGAGCAGATTCGCAACCTACAAAAAAGCACGCCGTAGCGTGCTTCTTGTCTTATTCACTAAGCCTAAGGCTAGCTTTTACAACTTAAATTGACTGACTAAGCGGCGCAATTCAGCAGTCAAGCGTAATAAATCTTCACTGCTGTGTGCCGTCTGTGTTGCGCCCGATGAAGTGTTATCTGCAATATTACTGATACGGGTGACGTTACGGTTAATCTCTTCCGCAACCGCGCTTTGCTCTTCAGCAGCTGTAGCAATCTGCAGATTCATATTATTAATAGTCGCCACTTCCGCAGCAATCACATGCAAGCTTTGTGAGGCTTTTTCCACACAGACTGAGCCCGTTGTCGCACGCTCTTGCGCACCCGTCATGGCATTCACAGCATTTTTCACCCCAAGTTGCAAACGCTCAATCATCTGCTGAATTTCTTCAGTGGACTTTTGCGTGCGCGAGGCTAAGGTACGCACCTCATCAGCCACGACCGCAAAACCACGACCTTGCTCACCCGCGCGTGCCGCTTCAATCGCCGCATTAAGTGCCAGTAAGTTGGTTTGCTCAGCAATGCCTTTAATCACATCTAAAACTTCACTGATACTCGCTGTATCACTTTCTACATGCTGCACTACGGCGGCGGCGCTTTCGATTTCAGCAATTAAGTTCTTAATTCCTATAATGGCTTCTTGCGCCACCAACACACCAGCTCTAGACTCATCATCGGCACCTTGCGAGGCTTGCGCCGTTTGTGTGGCATGGCGAGCAACTTCTTGCACTGTTGCACTCATTTGCTTCATCGCAGAGGCCACCATATCAGTCTCAGTGCGTTGCTCAACCACAGCTTTAAGGGTTGAATCTGCGACATCTGCCACTCGGTCAGAGACACCATTGAGCTGCTGAG
>CALZAE010000003.1 GCA_945612235.1 uncultured Gammaproteobacteria bacterium
ACTCTAAGCCAAAGCGCTCCATAACAAAATCATCCAAACCTTGGCTGTGCAAGATACCGGGGATTTTATAAATGGTATCCACGTCATGCAAACTCACCACCGCACGCTCTTCAACGTTGGTGAAAGAAGCAATTTTACGACGTGAAGCAATATCCACTGGACGATCAGAACGACACACCAGCACATCAGGCTGCAAACCGATCGAGCGCAACTCTTTAACCGAGTGCTGAGTTGGCTTAGTTTTAGTTTCACCGGCAGTGGCAATATAAGGCACTAAGGTTAAATGCATCAGCATGGCGCGCTTAGCACCAACCTCAACACGTAACTGGCGAATCGCCTCTAAGAACGGCTGTGATTCGATATCACCCACAGTGCCGCCAATCTCAACCATGGCGATATCAGCATCACCGGCGCCCTTAATAATGCGGCGTTTAATTTCATCAGTGATATGTGGAATCACCTGAATAGTGGCGCCCAAGTAATCACCGCGACGCTCACGACGCAACACTTCTTCATACACACGACCTGTGGTGAAGTTGTTGTTTTGCGTCATGGTGGTGTTCACAAAACGTTCGTAGTGGCCTAAATCAAGGTCAGTCTCAGCGCCATCGTGGGTCACAAAGACCTCACCGTGCTGAAACGGACTCATGGTGCCTGGATCGACGTTAATGTACGGATCAAGCTTCAGCAGGGTGACTTTTAAGCCACGCGCCTCAAGAATAGCGGCCAATGATGCTGAGGCAATACCTTTCCCCAATGAAGAAACAACACCGCCTGTGACGAAGATGTAGCGCGTCATAAATAACCCTGGATTCTGCGTTTAAGCGGCAAGCCGCCGAAGATAAGCATTGAAAACTGTGCTTGAAAAAATGCAATTAAAATTCAAGCGCTGCAGGAGCAACCAAGCACCTGCATTAATCAACTAATAGACGGGAGAATAGTCTACGCGAAAGCTGTTTATGACTCAAACCAAGAAACCACTAAAACGCGTTTTTTATCCTACACAACACAGTCTACAAGCCAAGAGCCACGGTTTTATCGCTAATACTATGACTCAGCAGCCACCGCACTCTCCCAAGTCACCCTCAAGCCTTGTACAGCAGGATGGCTTAAGCTTGGCATATTAGCCAGCGCCACGGGTTGCTCGGCTAAAAAAACGATCGGCACACGCCCTCGTATAAAAGTCGGCACCGCATGCTCTTGCAGCAAACGCTTTAAATCACGATGACCACGACCCGCAATAAAAAAACGCTCGGCACCTTGACGGTAACGCACCTGCAGCGGCTGTAAAACCTCGCCTTCAATCTGCAAATAACCATTACCTGGCAACAGGTAACGCCCAGGGCCTGTGACCGTCAAATCCAAATCTGCCGGCGGGTGCAGCCAGAAATCAGACAACCAATACACGCGCCGCTGACTGCGCCACAGCGCTCCGTTGTGCAAGCGCCAGATCGGCTGCGCATCGACCTGCGCATCGCGCAAGCTATCCCAACCGACCCAATGCGCAGTGTCAGGCAACAAAGTTAAGGGGGCTAGCCAATAGCGCAAAAGGTTTTTTTGGCGCAGCACACTGAGCTCACGCAACACATCCAAATTGACACAAGGCACATGCAACCAAGCCAAAGCCGGCTCAATCTGCGCACGTTGCAAGTCTTGCGCAGCCAACTCATCAAGCAATTCTTGTGCTTCACCCATATGCTGAGCAGTGCGCTGCATATTCTGCTGCATCTGCGGCCAACGCGCCTTTAACGCAGGCACCACCTGATGCCGTAAATAATTGCGATCAAAATCATCGGTGCCATTGCTGGGGTCTTCCACCCATTGCAACTGGTGCTGCTGCGCATATTCAAGTATGTGTTGTTGACTGATACCCAATAACGGCCGTAATACTTGCCCACAGGACAAAGCTCGGGTGAGCGGAATACCACGCAAACCGGCCACCCCAGTACCGCGCATCAAACGAAATAATAAGGTTTCTATCTGATCATCCTGATGCTGCGCCATCAGCAACACTTCATCCGCATCAAGCTGCTCAACAAATGCTGCATAACGCGCAGTACGCGCCGCCTGCTCCACGCTCGCAGTAGCTGCTACGGCTACACTGATAATACGCAACGGCACCTGCAACTCATCACACACGCGCTGACAATGTGCCGGCCAAGCCTCAGCAGCCTCTTGTAAACCATGATGAATATAGATTGCACGCAAGGGAGGTAAACAATGGCTTTGAGCTAAGCGCGCCATCGCATGCAGCAAGACTGTGGAATCCATACCGCCTGAAAAGGCAACACACAGAGCACAAGCAGCACGCCACGGCTGCAGTGCAGTCAGAATTTCGTCTTCAATACTTAGCATAGGATACAGCCTTGCAATACAGGCTGTAATGCGCACCCCAACAGAACATCAGGGTGCGCGATTCGATCAAACTCAAGCAATTAAGCGATACCAAAACCCATCAGCTTCTCATAACGCTGCGCCAACAACTCATCTGTATCTAACGCTTGCAGCTCTGCCAATTGTGCACTTAAGGTTGCACGAATGGATTCAACAGTAGTTGCTACATCACGGTGCGCACCACCCAAAGGTTCGTTAATCACGTGATCAACAATCTTCAAGCCTTGTAAGCGCTCTGCCGTAATACCCATAGCTTCTGCCGCTTCAGGCGCTTTCTCTGAAGTCTTCCATAAAATAGAAGCACAACCTTCAGGAGAAATCACCGCATAGGTCGAGTACTGCAACATATTAAGGCGGTCACACACACCAATCGCCAACGCACCACCTGAACCACCCTCACCGATCACGGTAGAGATAATAGGGGTTTTCAGACGTGACATCACACGTAAGTTCCAAGCAATGGCTTCACTCTGACCACGCTCTTCTGCATCAATGCCTGGATAAGCACCTGGCGTATCAATAAAAGTAAAGATCGGCATTTTAAAGCGCTCTGCCATTTCCATTAAACGACAGGCTTTACGATAACCTTCAGGGCGTGGCATACCGAAGTTGCGACGCACTTTCTCACGCACTTCACGACCTTTCTGATGACCAATCACCATCACTGGCTGACCATTAAAGCGTGCAATACCACCCACTAATGCGGCGTCATCGGAGAAGTGACGGTCGCCATGCAACTCTTCAAATTCAGTGAACAGATGCTCAATATAATCCAGCGTATAGGGACGCTGTGGGTGACGCGCCATTCGCGCAATCTGCCAACTGGTTAAGTTAGTAAAAATACTCTTAGTTAACGAGTCACTTTTACCCTTAAGGCGTGAAATTTCTTCACCAATGTTTAAATCATTGTCATTGCCTACCAAACGTAACTCTTCAATTTTCGCCTGAAGATCGGCAATGGGCTGTTCAAAATCCAAAAAACTAGGGTTCATCCGGGGCATCCATTTTTCTGTTACGGCGGTTAGGCCGTGCTGCAATGTTTAAGATTTACGCAAATCTAGTGCATAAATCACCAAATAGTCTGTCCAGTAGAGACGTTAAGCCTCGACGCCATTTTGGCGCTCTGATACTAGCCGCTCTTATACTAACGATAATGCAAAAAGACGTTATCACGACCCAACAGGTCACGTAATCCTTGAATTAGGTCATCCGTTGGCTCGATTTTCCACTGTTCTGAAAACTCAAGTAAGGCTTGGGCTGACTGCGCGCTGTACTGCACAGTCAACGGGCACTCACCTTTGTACTGTAATAATAAGGCTTTTAACTGGGCTAAAGTGCCACGACTTAAGTCGGTAGCCGCAACATTTAAGCGTAAGCTTTGCGCCAAACTGGTGCGAGCTTCTTCCAAGCTCATCACGCGCTTAGCACGCAAACGCAAGCCACCAGAGAAATCATCATGACTGACCTCGCCCTCGACCACAACCAATGCATCGGTTTGCAGCAAAGACTGCGCCTGATTAAAAGCATCGGCGAATAACGACGCTTCAATCCGTGCAGAACGATCATCTAGGGTAATAAACCCCATTTTATCGCCCTTTTTATTACGCATTACGCGCAGATTGATAATTAAACCTGCCACTGTTTGCGTGTCGCGTGCCGGCCTTAAATCAATAATGCGCTGGCGGGCAAAGCGTCGCACCTCACCTTCATATTCATCAATGGGGTGGCCAGTTAAATACAAGCCCAAAGTATCTTTTTCGCCTTTCAAGCGCTCTTTAAGTGTCAGCTCGCGCGCATCGCGATACTGCGCATAAAGATCCACAGCCTGCTCAGAAAGAATATCGCCAAACAGATCCATATGCCCACTATCACGATTACGCGCGGCTTGATCCGCAGTTTGAATCGCTTCCTCCATTGCCTCCAAGAGCACAGCACGGTTACGGTCAATACCGGCCTGATACTCATCCACCTGATCAGAGAAGTACGGCCCCATACGATCTAAAGCGCCACTGCGCACCAATGCATACAAGGTGCGCTTATTAATGCGCTTCATATCCATACGCGCACAAAAATCAAATAAATCTTTAAAGGGTTCGCCAGCACGCGCACTGACAATAGCTTCCACAGGACCTTCACCGACACCTTTAATCGCGCCCAAGCCATACACCACATGACCGTCATTGTTCACGGTAAATTTGTAGTCAGACTGATTCACATCCGGCGCCATAATGCGCAATTTCATATTGCGACACTCTTCCACCAGAATAACCACCTTATCGGTGTTATCCATATCGGCCGACAATACTGCCGCCATAAACTGTGGTGGGTAGTGCTGCTTAAGCCAAGCCGTCTGGTAGGACACTAAGCCATAAGCTGCCGAGTGCGACTTGTTAAAGCCATAACCCGCAAACTTCTCTACCAGATCAAAGATATTACCTGAGAGGTTTTCATCGATATCATTTTGACTGCAACCGGCAATAAAACCACCACGCTGCTTGGCCATTTCTTCAGGCTGCTTTTTACCCATGGCACGGCGCAACATATCCGCCTCACCCAATGAGTAACCCGCCATCACCTGCGCAATCTGCATCACCTGCTCTTGATACAAGATAATGCCGTACGTCGGCTCAAGTACAGGCTCTAATCCTGCGTACTGGTAATCAGGGTGCGGATAGGCGAGCTCAGCACGGCCGTGCTTACGATTGATAAAGTCATCAACCATGCCTGACTGCAAAGGCCCCGGACGAAACAGCGCTACCAGAGCAATCAAGTCTTCTAAGCAGTCAGGTTTGAGCTTTTTAATCAGCTCTTTCATCCCGCGCGACTCAAGCTGAAACACCGCGGTGGTTTCCGCACGCTGTAGCATCTGATAAGTGGGTTTATCATCCAGCGGGATAAAATCAATATCCAGTGGTGGCTCATCAATCTTAGCGCGATCGCGGTTAATGTTTTCCAGCGCCCATTTGATAATGGTTAAAGTTCGCAGACCCAAGAAGTCAAACTTTACTAGACCAGCGGATTCCACATCATCTTTATCGAACTGAGTTACTAAGCCACTGCCGTCTTCATCACAGGAGACCGGTGAGAAGTCCGTCAGCTTAGTCGGTGCAATCACTACACCACCAGCGTGCTTACCGGTACCACGAGTGATACCTTCGAGCTTGAGCGCCATCTCCCAAATTTCAGCAGCTTCTTCGTCAATCTTTAAAAAGTCGCGCAAAGCCTCTTCTGCATCAAAGGCTTTGCCCAAGGTCATACCCGGTTCAAACGGGATCATTTTGGAGAGGCGATCCGCCAAACCATAAGCCTTGCCCTGCACCCGCGCCACATCACGCACTACAGCTTTAGCCGCCATAGTACCGAAAGTAATAATCTGGCTGACCGCTTCGCGACCGTACAAATCGGCGACGTAATCAATCACCCGATCACGGCCATCCATGCAAAAGTCGACGTCAAAGTCAGGCATCGAGACCCGCTCGGGGTTAAGGAAGCGCTCAAACAGCAAGTCATACAGCAGCGGATCGATGTTGGTAATGTGCAGCACATAGGCCACCAAACTACCGGCACCCGATCCACGGCCAGGGCCTACCGGCACGCCGTTGCTTTTCGCCCAGCGGATAAAGTCCATCACGATCAAGAAGTAACCAGGGAAACCCATCTGGTTAATAATCTCCAACTCAAACGTCAAACGATCGTCATACACTTTGCGCTTGGCAGCATAATCTGGCGTATCTTTGGGCAAGGTCACTGACAAGCGCTCTTCCAAACCCTCAAATGACACTTGACTGAGGTACTCGCCAATGGTCATGCCTTCTGGCACTGGAAAGTCAGGCAAAAAGTGCGTACCCAACTGCACTTCAATATTGCAGCGCTTAGCAATCTCAACACTGTTGCTTAAGGCTTCGGGCACATCAGCAAATAACTGTGCCATTTGTTCAGGCGTTTTTAAATACTGCTGATCCGAATACGTGCGGGCGCGACGCGGATCATCCAACGCGCGCCCCTCACCAATACAAACGCGAGTTTCATGTGCTTCAAAATCTTCTTGCTTGATAAAGCGCACATCGTTGGTCGCCACAACCGGCACACCGGCACGCGCCGCTAAATCCACGGCAGCATGCACATGCTCTTCATCATTAGGACGCTGAGTACGCTGTAACTCGAGATAAAAAGCATCCGGAAAAACACTTTGCCATTCACTCAACAGTTGCTGTGCTTTGGTCATTTCACCCGCCAACAGCGCGAGCCCAATCTCACCTTCTTTAGCACCCGATAAAGCAATCAGTCCTTGCGCAAACTCTTTAACCCAGTCGCGCTCAATCACCACTAAACCCTGGCGTTGGCCTTGAGTAAAGCCTCGGGAAATCAGCTCAGTGAGATTGCGATAACCTTGCGGTGTCATCACCAGCAAGGTCATACGCGTTAAAGGTCCCTCTTCTTCAGCGCTGGCCAGCCAAATATCCGCACCACAGATGGGTTTAACGCCACCGCGCTGCGCATTGGTATAAAACTTCACCAAAGAACTCATATTACTTTGGTCAGTTACCGCCACCGCCGGCATCCCTGCGTCACTTACCGCTTTAATCAAAGGCTTGATGCGCACCAAGCCATCAACCAGTGAAAACTCGCTGTGTACATGTAAATGAACAAATGATGCGGACATGAAGAACCTTTTCTCAACCAACAAATAACAACTGCAGTGCGCTCAACAGCCTGAGCTTTATTGTGTCAGGCGCAGTAACGCTTCGCGGTATTTATCCGCTGTTTTTTGTGCCACCTCCAGCGGAATCGCCGGTGCTGGGGCCTCTTTATTCCAACCACTATTTTCTAACCAGTCACGTACAAACTGCTTATCAAAACTAGGAGGATTACTGCCCACTTGATAGCTGTCTGCTGGCCAGAAACGACTTGAGTCAGGCGTCAAAGCCTCATCCATCAAGGTCAAAGTGCCATCAGCATCCAAACCAAACTCAAACTTAGTATCAGCAATAATAATGCCGCGCGTGGCTGCATATTCAACTGCTGCTTTATACAGAGCAATTGAGACATCACGCACTTGCGCCGCTAAATCATCACCGATAATGGCTGCACACTGCGCAAAGCTGATATTTTCATCGTGATCGCCCACTTCAGCCTTAGTCGATGGAGTAAAAATTGGCTCAGGCAGCTTTTGCGCTTCTTGCAAGCCTGCGGGCAACTCAATACCGCACACCGTACCGCTGCGCTGATACTCTTTCCAGCCTGAGCCGACTAAGTAACCGCGTACAATCGCCTCAACAGCAACAGGCTTAAGACGCTTAGCAACAACGGCGCGCCCTGCAACTAAAGGTAACTCTTGCGCGCTGACCACGTCAGCCACCTGATCACCGGTAAAGTGATTGGGGATAATGTGCTCAAGCTTCTCAAACCAGAAATTGGAAATCTCTGTGAGGATTTTGCCTTTTTCTGGAATGGGCTGCTCTAAAATCACATCAAAAGCCGAAAGACGGTCACTGGCGACCATCAGCATACGCTGGGCATCAATTTCATACAGATCACGTACTTTGCCTGAATATAATTTCTTCAGGCTCAGCTGAGGCTGGTTGCTCATGGCAAAAATCCTAATATTGGAAACGCAACAGGCGAAATCTAAGTTTCGCCTGCTCGATCATGGTTGGGATAATGGTTTAATCTAAATGTGTACGTATTTTTTCTAAGATACGCTCAGTCACATCAGCAGAAGCCAAGCTTTCAAGCTCACGCTCAACGCTGACGAACACCTGCTGATTAATGGCTGTTAAACGCAAAATATAGCGCTCGCCACTGTCTTGCTCAGGGGCTTTCTTACTTGAACTGAATAAGCGCTTAAAGAACCCAGGCTTGCCCTGTTCAGCAGTTTTAGCTAAATCAACATAGTACAAACCGGTGCTACGGTTGAGGTCATCCACCGCAATATCAGCCGCACTTAAAGCACGTCCAACACTAGACCAAGCACGGTCAAAGCTGGCATCCAGGCGTAAGGCTTTAAGGCCATTACCGCTATCAACCACAACTACACGCTTAGGTGCGTCATAGGTTTTGCTGGCCAGCAAGGAGAAGGAATCACCTTTCTCATTGCTTTTTGCCAAGTATTGATTTAACTCACCCAACAAGCTTTCAGCGACAGCGCCTGTGGTTTTACTGTCAGTCCAGACTGCATCTGATGGTGCTTGCAGGCTGCGCTGGGCTTGATAGATAAACACTTCACTGGTGTTGCGCTGTACACCGGGATCAATACGCACGCGAAAGCGCAGATTGATATCACTCGGTGGCGTACCCCACACTTGGCGTACTAAGCTGGTATTGAGTTCGCTCGGTGCCTGCCACTGTGTAACAAACTCACCAATATGCGGACGCTCGTCAGCAATTTTAAAACCATTGCTTTCAAAAAACTGCTGCGCAACCGGCCACACTTGCGCAGGAATACGCTGCGCAACAATCCAGCTCAATTGATCACTTTTTTGCAGGTTAAAGTCACCCAGCAGTCCTTCAGTAGGTAATGGCTGCGGGCGTGGTACTTTATAATCTTCAGCGACTTGAGCAGAAGCGATACGGTGTGGAATCGGTAATAAAGGATCCAGGTGTTTGACTTTTGCACCATCAGGCAATTGCATTGCAGGAGTCGAACGCGCATCTAGATAGTCACCACCGCGGTCACGAAAATAACCTTTATCGCCCCATAACATTCCACAGCCTGTTAGGCTGCTAGCAGAGACTGCCAACAAACATATTCCAGCAAATCGCTTCATGCGTTTTAAAACCTCAGATTAATTCAAAATACCGGACTGACGCATGGCCTGGCGTAAAGTGTCGTGGTACTGCTCACTGAACCACGTCAGCGGTAAGCGAATACCCGCTTGAATCAAGCCCATCTCATACAGCGCCCATTTCACTGGGATTGGATTGGCTTCTAAAAACAAATTCTCATGCAAAGGCATCAAACGATCATTTAATGCTTTAGCTGCAGCAGCCTCACCACTCATAGCTAACTTACACAGCTCACTCATTTCACGTGGTGCAATATTAGCGGTAACAGAAATATTACCTTTACCGCCAGCAAGCATCAGTTCATAGGCGGTGGCATCATCGCCTGAGTACACGAAGAAATCACTGGCAACACGCGCAATAATATCTTTTGCACGAGCAATATCACCTGTGGCTTCTTTGATACCAATAATATTAGGTATAACCGACAAGCGCACAACAGTATCAGCCAACATATCGCACACCGTACGCCCTGGTACGTTATACAAAATCTGCGGAATATCGACCGTTTCAGCAATATGTTTAAAGTGCTGATAGAGGCCTTCTTGAGTCGGTTTATTATAGTACGGTGTCACTAACAAACACGCATCAGCACCAACACTTTTTGCATTACGCGTCAGCTCTACAGCTTCGCGAGTACAGTTTGCACCGGTACCTGCAATCACTGGGATGCGGCCATTAACTTGCTCAACCACACGACGGATCACTTCAACATGCTCCGCAACGTTTAAAGTAGCAGACTCACCTGAAGTACCCACAACGACTAAAGCATCAGTCCCTTCTTTAAGGTGAAAGTCCACCAACTGAGTCAATGCGTGCCAATCAAGTGCGCCTTGCGCATCCATGGGCGTGACTATTGCGACCATACTGCCCGAAATCATGCAACCGCTCCTGCAAAATGAAAATAGAAATATCAGAGATCGGTAATGTTACTGATGCCTTTGAGCTTGCACAAGCACTGCTCGCGTCTTTGAGCATTCCACTTACCCCTTCTTTTGGTTACTCTAGTGCGCTTAGCGGCGTAAAATACGCCACAATTAACTTTCTGGGATGCTGAATGTCTGTACTACCCTTACCTGAACAATATGTACTTATCAGTGCCATGGGACGCGATCCACTTGAATTGACTAACGTCATTTGCCGATCCTGCCAAGAAAACCGCTGCTCAGTGGTCAGCAGTCGCTTAACCCGTCACGGCAAGTACAGTGTATTAACTGTACAAGCTGGCGGCACTTGGGACGCACTAGCGCGCCTAGAAAGCTCTTTACCCTTATTGGCCAAGCGCCATGACTTACAGTTGACCCATACACGCAGTGAGGATGAGGAAAGTCGCCCGCAAGCACTGCCTTATATTGTCTATGTCAGCGCCTTGTACCAGCCGGATATTTTGGCAGAGCTATGCCAATTCTTTGCTGACAACCAGATTGGCCTTGAAAATATCACCTACGATACTTATCAAGCGCCACAAACTGATACCACCATGCTCAACGCTACTATTACTGTGACGCTACTGGCTTCAACGCAAATCAATTGGTTGCGTGATCAGTTTTTAGACTTTGCTGATGCCCTCAACTTAGATGCGTTAATCGAGCCATGGCGCCCACAAACACCTTAAGCCTGAGGACCTATAATGCTTAACCAACCGATCGATAACTTTACGGCTGCAGCGACCAGTGACACCACAGTGGAACTGGCGAAACTCGCTGGACAGCAAGTGGTATTGTATTTCTACCCTAAAGACAATACCCCAGGCTGCACCACTGAAAGCCAAGATTTTCGTGACTTACACGAACAATTCAGCGCTGCCAACACCCTGATTTTTGGTGTGTCACGCGATACGCTACGCGTGCACGAAAACTTCAAAGCCAAGCACAGCTTCCCCTTTGAATTAATCAGTGACGGTGAAGAAGCACTGTGCAAACAGTTTGATGTAATTAAGCTGAAAAAACTCTACGGCAAAGAGCACTTAGGCATTGAGCGCAGCACTTTCTTAATTGATAGCAGCGGTGTCTTACGCCACGAATGGCGCAAAGTTAAAGTCGCCGGCCACGCAGCAGAAGTTTTAGCAGCCGCACAAGCTCTGAACGCTGGTAACTAAGTCAGCGTTAGCACTCTTTACGCAACCAATAGGTATACACAGTCTGCTCAAGCCTTTCATGCAGCAGACTGTGCCCAGCAAGCTTAGCAAACGAGCGAAAATCACGTTGCGAGCCGGCATCAGTGGCCAGCACCTTAAGCACACTACCAATTGGCAGCTCATTCAGAGCTAATTTGGCTTTTAATAACGGCATTGGACAAGCCAAGCCTCGGGCATCCACTTCAGCTGCATGCTGCATGTTTATATCACTCATAAAAAAACCACCTTAATCTACGAACATTGCGCCAAACATTGTGTCTAAACGCCACGCACAGCTATTTCTACTGTTGGGCTTGCTCACTTATCGCGCGCATTGTAGCGTATACCCCTGCTTATCCTGCAAAGAGAGTGCTATGACCTTGTTACGCCCTGCTCTACTAGCGCTGGCTTGCCTGTTTGCTCAGCCTGTTTTAGCCTTTGATTTGCCTTCATTAGGCGACTCAAGCTCTGCCATTATTTCGCCAGAACAAGAGCACCAGCTCGGGCGAGCCTGGTTAAGTATTTTGCGCGGGCAAGTGCGTCAACTCGAAGACCCACTGCTCAAGGATTATGTTGAGTCCAGCGTGTACCGCTTAGCTGAAACCAGCCAGCTTAACGATCGACGCCTTGAGTTTATTTTACTGGCCAGCCCGCAACTGAACGCCTTTGCTGCACCGGGTGGCATTATCGGTGTCAACGGCGGCTTACTGTTACATGCGCACACCGAGGCAGAATACGCCTCGGTCATGGCGCACGAACTAGCGCACTTATCGCAACGCCACTTTGCTCGAGGCTTAGAAGCACAAAAGCGCCTGCAAGTACCCTTAATGGCGGCCATGTTAGCCGGCGTTATTGCTGCAGCGGCTGGCGGTGGTGATTTAGGCATGGCAGCCATAGCCTCAACCCAAGCTGCAGCGATTCAAGAGCAGCGACGTTTCTCTAGGCAAAACGAGCAAGAAGCTGACCGCATTGGCATCTTAAACTTATCTAAAGCCGGCTTTGATCCACGCGCCATGCCCAGTATGTTTGAGCGCCTAATGCGCCAATACCGTTACGATCGTATGCCGCCAGAGTTTCTGTTAACCCACCCTGTGTCCGAATCGCGTATTGCCGATACCCGCAACCGCGCCGAGCAATATGATGGCAAAGGCATTGTCGACAGTCTCTATTACCAACTGATTCGCGCACGTGTACAGCTGACTTTTGAAGACACACCAGGCGTAGCTCTGAAGCGTTTTCGTAGCATGCTCACCGATGACCCCAGCCTTGATGCCGCGCGCTATGGTTTAGTTCTAGCATTAATTCGCAGCAGTAAGCTTGATGAAGCGCAGAGCAACTTAGATGTCTTATTAGACAAAGTGCCCAATAGTATTATTTACAACTTAGCCGCGATTGATATCAATCTTAGCCGCAGTCAGTTTGCCCAAGCCAATAAACGCGTTGATGCATTACTGCAGCGCAACCCCAACAACTTTCCGTTACGCAGCGCTAAATATGAAATACAGCTCAAGCAAAAAGACATTGCTGGTGCTGAAAAAACCATCAATCAGATCCTTAAGCAACGCCCTAACGATCCAGATATTTGGTTTGAAGTGGCTGAAGTACGTGGCTTAGCCAATGATATTATTGGTTTGCATGAGGCGCGTGCTGAGTTTTTCTCACGGGTGGGTGATTACACTCAGGCCATTGAGCAGCTCGATTACGCGAAGAAACGCGCGAACAACAACTTTCCACGCGCAGCACGTATTGATGCGCGCCAGCAAGTGCTGATCAAGGAAGAACAAGCCATTAAGAAGATGCTCAACTAGTCTTTTCTAGGTGCTCTAGGCTGCGACTCAGTGACTGAGACCTCAGCTTGCATTGATTCAGGATTGTATTGTGCAAACAACAATTGACTGAGCAATAGAGCATTAGAAAAGTCCGCGCCATGCTCGTCACTTAAATACTCAGGGTCGTAGCGCTGTAGGCAGCCCTCACCTCGCATAGGTAAAGGCTGCGCAGTTGCGCGCTGCAATGGTTGTAACTCGTCATCATCATGCATAAAGCACCAGAGCATGCGACCCTATCAAGCTAGAGTCTTAGTCAAAGACCACGGTTTTATTATCATGAATCATGACACGATCCTGCAGGTGATAGCGCAGGCCGCGCGCCAGCGCCATTTTCTCCACATCTTTACCGTTACGCACCATATCTTCCACACTGTCACGATGACTGACACGCACCACGTCTTGTTCGATAATGGGCCCAGCATCTAAATCTTCAGTGACATAGTGACAGGTGGCACCAATGAGCTTTACGCCACGCAATGCAGCCTGATGATAAGGCTTGGCACCGATAAAAGAAGGTAAGAAACTGTGGTGAATATTAATCACCCGACCATGATACTTCTCACATAAATCCGGCGGCAAAATTTGCATATAACGCGCCAGTACCACGCAGTCCGCAGCATGCTCATCGATCAAGCGACTGACTTCAGCAAAAGCCACTTCCTTGTTCTTCGGATCAACTGGCACATGGTAAAAAGGGATGCCGTGCCACTCAACCATACTGCGCAAATCATCATGGTTAGCAATCACACAAGGTATCTCACAGTCCAACTCATTGCGATGCCAGCGGTGCAGCAAGTCTGCTAAGCAATGGGACTCACGACTGGCCATCAGCACAACGCGTTTTTTAACATCAGAGTCATTGACACTCCAAGTCATGGAGAACTCATTGGCAATCGGCGTAAATGCTTGTTTAAAACCTTCCAAATCAAAAGGCAATGATTCTGCGCGAATTTCATGCCGCATAAAGAACCAGCCACTGTGCACATCAGAGTGATGACTCGCCTGATGAATCCAACCATTATATGTCGCAAGAAAGTTACTGACTTTAGCAACAATGCCGACTCGGTCTGGACAAGCAATAATAAGGCGAAACGTGCGCATGCAAAACTCCACAAACAAAGAATTTTTATTAATAACAACCTATACGCCACATTCTACCGCCATGCGGCAGCAGAGTCAGCAAACAATCCTCCAACACCAAGCTAAACCAGTTTTAACGCGAACAAAATCGACAACCATTCCCCACTGCTCGCTAATTGTGCATGTTAAATCACCACCACTTATATAAAAAAACATAAAGCCTGTGATGCTAAATAAAAAATTTTAAGTACGAACCTAACCAAGTAAAAACTAAAAACCATTATTTTTTGAACTTTCCTACAGCACTTAAACTTAACATCCATTTACAATTGATATTCTTTACATAATCGATACATAGGTCTATGATTACTCATTATTAAGGGATCGCAAACTATAGTGTCTAGCTATTTTTTTGCATACTGGAGTTTTATAGAGTTTCACTGGCTTACTAGTGACTACGGACCTGCTCAACAATCCTTAATTTAAAAATAAACACTCACCCATAGGATTTTCCAAATGTCATTGATTAATGAATTTCGCGAAACTAAAGAACGTATTAAAGAGCTTGAAAATCGTTTAGCGAGCTTGTCACAAGACAGTAAACTAAAAAAAGAACTTGAGTTTGAAGAAAAGCTACGCGCGTTAATGGCTGAATATAATAAGTCTTTACGCGATATCACTGTTATTATTGATCCACAGTCAACACGTGATAATGCTAACAAAGTGACTCGTACACGCAGCCCACGTAAAACCAAACGTTACAACAACCCACATAACGGCGAAGTGATTGAAACTAAAGGTGGCAACCACAAAACTCTAAAAGAGTGGAAAGCCAAATGGGGTGGTGACACTGTAGAGTCTTGGGTTACTTTGCTTGACTGATATTGAGCTTTCAATCATTGAGTTCGTAATAGCACAATGACATCAACGCCCTACTCTAAGTAGGGCGTTTTTGTATCGCCTGAAAAGATAGTTCCAATTCTTAATTAAAACTTAAAGTTTTGTTGAACTTTGTGCACATGCTCATACCATGCCTGTACCGCAGGAAGCGCTTGTTGCTCGGTAGTTAACTGCGCATAAGCAACCAAGTAGTCGGCAATCAGTAATGGCGCTCCAAGCTGTTCACCACTTAATCGTTCACGACAAAACTGCTGCCAGTGCACCCGCTCTTCTTCACTTAAAGTTTCAGGGTAATTACGCGCACGATAACGAAAGAGTAAAGGCGCTAAACGCACATCATCAAAAGGCCAACGCTCGGGCTGTAAGTTGTCAGGCTCAGCACGACGTACTTGTTCACACAACTTGCGATCTCGCGGACCTAAAAAACTGCCATATAACTGCTGCTCTGGATCCTGCTCGGCAAACTCTCGCTCATCTTGATACACACTGCCAAGCTTATCTTGCCACTGCGCTTGCGTGTCTTGAAGCAACTGTGCGTTAGCTTGCCAAAGCTGATGATCAAAATTTAAGCGCTGAGTATCTTCATCACGCAAGACTGCCATTGGCGCAATCACCGGGCTTTTATTAATATGAATCAGCTTTAACGGCACCGCGAGTTCACCCTCAGCCAGCTCATCATGGCGAGTATACAAACGCGCTTTTAGTGTCTGCGCATCCAGCTGCAGTAATGGCGAGACATCGGCATGCAAATCACAGACAATCAACGCATTACGGTTGGTAGGATGCCACGCCAATGGCAAAACTGGCGCTAAGCAATGGCGCTCAACGCCAAACATACCCGACACATGCAACATAGGCTGCAGCAAACGAATACGCTCTTGCACCGCGCTTTTACGCCGCAAACCATATAAGTAATTAAACAACTTAGGCTGCCGCTCACGCAATAAACGCGCTACAGCAATGGTTGCACGCACATCAGCTAAAGCATCATGGGCTTGACCGTGATCAATCTGATTGGCTGCGGTAAAACTCTCCAGTTTAAAGCTGACCCTGCCTTCATGCTCAGGCCATTGAATACCTTCAGGACGCAACGCCCAGGTACAACGCAACACATCGATTAAATCCCAGCGACTGTTACCACCTTGCCACTCACGCGCATAAGGGTCGTAAAAATTACGATACAAAGTGGCACGGGTCATTTCATCATCAAAACGTAGATTATTAAAACCTGCAGTACAGGTCTGCGGCTGGATCATCTGCTGATGTAACTTATCAATAAACTCAACTTCAAATAGCCCTTGCTGCTCAAGCACTTCAGGAGCGATGCCTGTGACAACTGTCGCCATCGGATGCGGCAAGATATCGTCAGCTAATTTACAAAAAATATTAAGCGGCTCACCTATTTCTTCCAGCTCAGCATTGGTGCGAATACCAGCAACCTGCATGGGCCGATCACTGTGTGGCTGGATTCCTGTGGTTTCAAAGTCATACCAAAAAATACTGTCTGTCATTGTGTAAACTCCTCAACTACAGTGCCATTACTCAATAATGCTCTACACTTTCTACTCAAGCGCCGTAACCAGCTCAGTATCAATGGTATAAAGACGGCTCTTATGATCAGGCGCACAGGATACACAGCGCACAACACAGCTGCACCTTTAAGCTCGATGAGTATTCACTATAGACTCTAAATCTAAACATGCACTGTTCTTAAGGGTAAGCTGCGCTACTCATCCCTGCACTCGCAGCGCGAGGACGGATAGCACAAGACTGATAAGGCTAACGAACACCTCACCAATGTATACTTCAACTGTATTGACTGTGACTGGCTTATTTTGATCAATTTTTTTTATCGATGTCTAAGCATTGCTCTGTGTTTGTGCCTGACGACGCACACCCTGGCAGACACGCCACAGCAAACAGTCTTAACCAACAGAGCGCAGTCTGAATTGCCAGTGGATGCACCGCGCCTCCTTAAACAAATGCTTAACAGTGAGCAAGCACAGCACAGCATCAACATTGTTTTAGCTGAGCAGGCGCAGGCGTTAGCATACGAGCCCCCTCTACACGCTGCAGCGCACACTATGGCTGCTTTTCTACAGGCACAAGAGATCAGCGCAGTTATCAGCAAAGATATCAGCCAACTCGCCACGCCCACGCCTGGCTTACACACCTTAGTTGTACTCAGTCATGACGCAGAATTTATCGAACAACATCAAGAACAATTGCTAGCTTGGGTCAGCGCCGGCGGGCATTTAGTTATCTCAGTTGCACATCAAAACCAAGCTGGTTCTGCGTCTTCTTGGTTGCAACACTTAAAGATCAGCCAACAGCCAGCAACCCATAGCAAACAAAATAACCGGCCAACAGAGTCAAACTCAGTCTTGGCAACCGCAGGTACAGCACCCCTAACGCGCTTATATTTAGAAAATGAGCAGTCACCCGCTTATTTAGCACTCAACAGCTCATACCATTTAGAAGATCATGCCAACCGTGCACATGCCTGGGCTAACAGTGACAAGGGCACTCATCTACTGCAGTTACTCCACGGCGCGGGCCTCATCACCTTACTGAGCGATCTACAACTGTGGCACACGCCAGAAATCAGCCAATACGATCATGCTTGGTTACTCTGGTATTTAAGCCAAGACACTGAGGTCACGCTACTCACACCCCCAACAAGCCTCATACAGCAGAGTACTGGCTGGCCAAAACACAGCGCACTCTACAGTTTGCTGATACTGCTACTGGGCGCAGCCGAGTACCTCAGGCGACGCGTTACAGCATCGCGCGCACCTCACTTGAGCAGGCATTCGTTAAGCAAAGCGCAAGTGCAAGCGCTAAAGCAACTCAGTTCCAGCGGGCAACGCAATCTGATACTGACACTACAAAAAGAGATTCAACAACGTGCCCAGCAACATGAGCCTACATTTGCTGACGCACTGGTTGCTGAGCAGTGGCGCCTGTTAGCTCAACTCAGCGGCTTACCACTCAGCTTTATCGCTCGCTGCATGCAGCCGCCTACAGCAGAAACCCTGCGTATCCAAGCGCTGACACAACAGATTGCCTATTTGCGCCAACTCCTAAACACTCTACCACTGGCCTCCTAGCTGGCACCTTCAAAGCCAGCTCACACACAAAACCCGACGCAAGCAGGCAGCGAGGACAATAAAAACAGCCAGAGACTCGATCAGATCAATTTTCACCCCACACTAAGCAGTTATACTCTTAACATCAGTCGCTCTAAAACCTATTTGCAACACTGTGCTATCGTGCTTAAGTCTTGCGCTATATCTTGTTCACTAAGGAGTTTTACTATGAACCTGCAGCAACTTTTAGTGGTCATTGACCCGACATCAAAAGATTCCCAGCCCTCACTCGAGCGCGCCCGATGGGTTGCGAGCCGCGCAAAATCAGCCATTGAACTGCTGCTATGTGAGTACAACTCAGCATTGGAAGGCGGCTACTTCTTTGATGACTCAGCGCAAAAGAAAGCCCGTGACGCTTTGCTGGAAAACCGCAGAGAATGGCTCGAGCAACTGGCCCAACCTTTACGTGATGAAGGGCTGCAAGTCACTGTTGAAGTGCGCTGGGGCAAACCTTTACATAGTATGATTTTACAGCGTATTGATGAGCTCAAGCCTGATCTTGTTTTACGCAATGGCACATCACACAACCTGCTACAGCGCTTATTTTTCAATAACACCTCTTGGCAGCTGATTCGCCAATGCCCAGTGCCTTTATGGTTAGTACGTGACGGCGAATGGGCCGGTAAACGTATTTGTGCCGCTCTCGACCCCGTCCACAGTTCTGATAACAGTGCAGCACTGGATCATCGTTTAGTGCAAGCAACAACCTATTTAGCTCAAACTCTAGACTTTGAAGCAGACTACTTACACAGTTATGCGCCACTGCCGCGCACTATGGTTTTTGATGCTGAACTGGTTGCCGCGTATGACAAATATGTCGCGCGTAGCGCCAAACAGCACTTAGATGCCTTTGAGAAACTGATGGTCAACTACCCCGTTGAAAAAGCCAACCGTCATTTATTAGAGGGCTTCCCAGAAGACAGTATCCCTGCATTTATTAAAAGTCGCGGTATCGACCTTTTAGTGATGGGAGCAGTGTCGCGCAGTAATTTAGAAAACGCTCTAATCGGCAATACTGCCGAGCGCGTTTTAGAGGCCGTACAAACCGACTTATTAGTGATTAAGCCGCAGCCTCAAGCTCAGTAATTTAGAGCGCCCTGCCGTTGTGAGCACAACGGCAGGCTCATATCATCCATGTCATCAATCTCATCGCACAGGAAATCACCGCATGTCTTTGCGCCGCACAAAAATTGTTGCCACCATCGGTCCAGCCAGCAGCTCAGCTGAAGTCATTGAACAGTTAATTCTGGCTGGTATGGATGTGGCACGTCTTAATTTCTCACACGGTAACGCTGAAGAGCATCGAGCCCGCGCGTTACAAATTCGCGATATTGCCACGCGCTTAAACCGCCATGTGGCTCTACTGGGTGACTTACAAGGCCCCAAAATTCGTATCGCACGCTTTACCGATAAGAAAATCGAACTACAGGCGGGCGATAGCTTTCGCTTCTCCATCACTCATCCGCGTGACGCTGGCACCCACGAAGTTGTAGGTATTGACTACCCTGACCTGGTGACTGACTGCGGTATCGGTGATGAACTTCTGCTCGATGATGGTCGCGTTGTGATGCAGGTTGTGGATGTTTGCGCTGATGCGCTCGACTGCCGCGTCACTATTGGCGGCCCACTCTCGGACAACAAAGGTATCAACCGTCGTGGCGGTGGCTTAACTGCACCGGCTTTAACCGAAAAAGATAAACACGACATTCGTTTAGCTGCCGAGTTGGACTTGGATTATTTAGCTGTATCCTTTCCACGCGATGCCGCAGATATGAATTTAGCCCGTCGCTTATGTGCTGAAGCCAACTGCAAAGCTTGGCTGGTGGCTAAAATTGAGCGCGCTGAAGCCGTAATGAATGATGAAGCACTGGATGGTTTAATTAGCGCCAGCGATGCAGTCATGGTCGCGCGCGGTGATTTAGGTGTAGAAATTGGCGATGCTGAACTGGTCGGTATTCAAAAGAAAATCATTGCCGCCGCCCGCAAGCAAAATAAAGCAGTGATTACGGCAACACAAATGATGGAGTCGATGATTCACAGCCCCATGCCCACTCGTGCAGAAGTGTCTGACGTGGCCAACGCTGCACTGGATTACACTGATGCAGTGATGCTATCAGCAGAAACAGCAGCCGGTGAATACCCAGTACAAGCGGTCGCTGCCATGGCACGCGTATGTTTAGGAGCAGAGAAAAATCCTATTATGCGCCGTTCGCATCACCGGATTGGTCAGCAGTTTGAGCGCTGGGATGAAAGCATTGCTTTGGCGGCGATGTATACGGCCAATCACTTTCCCGGCGTCAAAGCCATTATTGCGCTGACCGAAAGCGGTTACACGCCTTTAGTGATGTCGCGGATTCGCTCATCGATGCCTATTTATGCCTTTGCTCCCTCGCGTCAAACTCAAGCTCGGGTGGCATTATTTAGAGGGGTATACACCATTCCTTTTGATCCCAGCGCAACGTTCTCAACCTCAGTCAGCCAAGCTGCCGTGGACGAACTGGTCAAACGCGGTCTTGTGGAAAACGGTGACTGGGTCATTCTAACCAAAGGCGATAGCTATCATGATATTGGCGGTACCAACACCATGAAATTGTTGCACGTAGGTCATATCGTTTAAGTCATACAGCACTCAAGATCCTCAAGCCATAGCCACCACGCTCGAGGATCTTGTTATCTTACACTGAGCTCTTAATACCTAAGGCACTTAACATCTGTTGCAACTGTGCTTGCGGCTCACACAACTGTACCTGCAAGTCAGGTATTTCCCGACGCACCGGATAGCTTTTACGCACTTGATCAAAAGCGCTACGACGCTGCTGCGCATCGCCCTGCCAACTTAAACGAAACAGCGCATCATCAGCACGCGGATCATAGACCGCACGGCAGACAACACGCATAGCCTCAGCCACAGGTGTGTGTGCCGCCAATTGCAGCCCCACTAAAGTTTGCGCTGGAAAACTCGCTGCAGCTTGCTCAGCAATGGCAAAGTGACGGCAAAACGCCTGATAAATCTGCTCAGTACCACGGATTTTACCGTCCAAGCTGTAGCCTGCAATATGAGCGGTAGCAATATCACAACGCTGCGCTAATTCCAGGTCAACTTGCGGCTCACCTTCCCAAACATCCAATACCGCACGCACATCAGTGCGCTGTGCTAAAAACGCTTTAAGTGCTTGATTATCAACTACGGCACCACGACTGGCATTGATTAACCAGCTGCCAGTTTTAAGCATCTGTAATTGCTCAGCCCCTAGTAAGTGATGGGTTGGCCACTCGCCAAGCTGGGTTAACGGGGTATGTAAACTGATCGCATCGCAACGTTGCAGTACGCTGGGCAAATCAACATAATCACCGCCTTCACGCTGCTGGCGCGGCGGATCACACACCAGTACCTGCCAACCTAAGCCGCGCAGCACCTTAACCAAGCGATCACCCACCTGCCCCGCACCCACCACACCAAAGCAGCGCTGCGCCAGCTCCACGCCATCACGCTCGGCCAGTGCCAGTAAGGAGCCCAGTACATAATCCACGACACCACGAGCATTACAACCCGGCGCGCTAGACCAACCAATCCCTTGCTGCTGCAGATAATCTATATCTAAATGATCAGTACCAATGGTGCAGGTCCCTACAAATTTCACCTGCGAGCCTTGCAGTAACTCAGCATCCACCTGCGTCACCGAGCGCACTAATAACGCTTGTGCATCGCCCAGCACTTCGCGGTTTAAACTACGGCCCGCAACGCGGCGCACTGTGCCATGCGACTCAAAGACTTCCAGCATGGGGATATTTTCATCAGCCAGTATGCGCACAGATCGATCCTCTTTAAAATTGAGCTAAAACTGCTAGGTGCTGTACAACAATAAATGATAGCTACCTCACTTTAAGTACAACATAGTAAACTATCTGTATTGTCAGCGCGTGTACCTCGTGCACCTCTTACGTCGCTTCTTTCATTTTCCGCACTGCGCAGCATTTTTTGCTGTATAGGCTTATTTTCAGGCTGTTCTATGTCCACCCTATCTCGTTACCAACGTGTTTTTATTGAATGGCGTGCGCTATTAAAATTAGCAGTGCCCATTATTATTGGGCAATTGGCCAATACCGCTATGGGCTTTGTTGATACGGTCATGGCAGGGCGTGTCAGTCCCAATGATTTAGCCGCCGTGGCTCTGGGGAACTCCATGTGGGTGCCAGTTTTTTTATTGATGAGCGGTATTTTGCTGGCGACCACAGCCAAGGTATCCCATGCTTTTGGTCGCGGTGCCGAGTTGGAAATGGGCTACCTTGTGCGCCAAGCCTTGTGGCTGGGTTTTGCACTGGGCTGTGCTTTAGGTGTTGCTTTATGGAACGCAGAACCCGTATTAGCCATGATGGGTGTTGACCCTGTACTGATTGAGCCGGCGATGGGCTATTTACGCGCTGTAGCCTGCGGTTTTCCTTGTGTGGCTGTGTATTTAGTCTTTCGCTGCTACAGCGATGCTTTAGGCTTAACCCGTCCTAGCATGGTGATTGGTATTTTAGGTCTGCTGCTCAATATTCCGCTCAACTATATCTTTATCAACGGTCATCTCGGCTTACCTGCTATGGGTGGCGTAGGGTGTGGCTGGGCTACAGGTTTAGTGATGTTCTTTATGATGGGCGCGATGTTCTTTTGGATACGCTGGGCGCAGTATTATAAAGCCAGCCAAATCTTTGCCCGTTTTGAATGGCCGCATTTAGCAGCACAAAAAAGCCTATTGGCATTGGGCGTACCGATTGGCATCTCAGTTTTTGCCGAAGCCAGTTTGTTTTCCGTCATCGCTTTATTGATTGGCGGCTTAGGTGCCAATGTCGTGGCCGGACACCAAATCGCACTGAACTTCAGTGGCATGGTGTTTATGATCCCCTACTCGCTGGCAATGGCTACCACAGTACGTGTCGGCCAAGCTCTAGGTGCCAATCGCCCACGCGAAGCACGCTTTTCAGCTGGCGTTTCCATGGGTACTGGACTGCTATGTGCCTGCCTCTCAGCCAGCTTTATGTTTTTACTGCGCGAACAGATTGTCAGTATTTACACTAAAGATGCAGCGGTTTTAGCGATGGCGACGTCCTTGATTATTTACTCAGCTATTTTCCAGTTTTCTGATGCCATTCAGGTCACTGCTGCTGGTGCCTTACGTGGCTATCAAGATACACGCATTACCATGCTGATCACCTTGTTCTCTTACTGGTGTGTGGGCTTACCTATTGGCTATGCACTGGGCTTAAGCGACTACCTCGGCTTAGCACAAGGCCCCGCAGGTTTATGGCAAGGCTTAATTGTAGGGCTCAGTTGCGCTGCGGTGCTACTGGGTATGCGCCTGCATAAAATTGCGCGCCGAAACATTCATGCCGCGCGCGATCGCAACGACAAGCTGATATCAGCATAACCAGCGCCACACCCGACTAGCGCTTGGGCAGGATGCTACCTAAGCGCAATTTAACTAAAAAAAACCTCGACAACCCTGCTACTCGCAGTTTTTTTAATCTTTAACAGGCGCAAAGCCATGGCGTATGCGGCTTTAGTCAAACAATCCACAAAGCCTGTGGATAACTCTGTGTGTAACATGCTTATAGATTCTGTTAGCGGCCATTGTGCGGGGCTTTGCTACAAACTGATGGTTTTTTCACCAGCGATTATAAACCCATACAAAACAACGACTTACAAAGTCAATAGCTTATTAAGTTGTTATTAACTTAGGCGGGACTGACCTTTAAGCAAACAACTGTATGAATGTGCACAACTTGTTTTCGAACAGCAAAAACACAGTTCATTTCAAGAGCCCAGCGCAACTTTATTTAAAGTATTTTACTCATTTGCGGGTTGACAAAACAAAAGTCACACCCGCAAACATAATAACTAACGTGCTTTAACCTGCAACTCACCTGCACTGCGCCCAATGGCCTGCCAATCAGGGCGATACATCGATTCCACCTGTGCGGGCGGTATCACATACTGGCCCGGCGTCACCGCTCGCGCTAAATACAACAGGTGTCGCGTTTGTTCTGCTGGTATTGATAGCGCCGCCACATAACGATCATCACGGTACTCTTGGTGTGCAATATCAGCATTGCTCATCGCCTCTTGCCACTCACGCAGCGCGCTACTGGCATCACTTAAGCTGGCTGAACTGTGCGCTAAGTTTTGATTTTCCAACTCTAAACCTGCTGGCAATAAATCCACCACCAACGCATCCGGCACAGCTTGCGTAGCACGCACGGCTAAGTGCACTAAGATCAAGTCACCACTGTGTAGATCCTCAAGCTCCAGCGCCTGACCCTGAGGCGTTAAATACTGACGCTCAATACTCAATACTGTGCCACCGGCAACTGGCGCTTGCGCAGGATAACCAGACAATTCTAAACGCTGATATAGATCGCGCTCGCTGGCGGTACTTAAACTCAAGCCCGCAGCTAATTGTTCACTACTGAGCAACTGCTGACTGCCTGCTGGCGTGATAGCTATGTGCGCTGTACCACTGCGCAACTGTGCTTGCCAGTTTGTCTCGGTACTATTGAGCTGCGCACGCGCCGCCATAAATAAGGCATTACGCTCTTGCGTGGACAAACCACTGCGCTGCTGGAGTTGGTCAGCCAAGGTAAACATACGCTGAGCCTGCTCACTGGCGGCTAAGTTATGCTCTTGCAGCAAAGCAAGAATCTGCGCTTGGTCACGCAGTTCGCTACCAAAGTCAGCCATATATAAGTCATCACTGCGCTGCACATTTAAGCCTGCATGCAAAGCTTGCTCGGCTTTAGGTGCATCACCCATCCATTGCAGCGCTAAAGCTAAGTGCACTAAGGGTAAGCCTGAGCGCGCTTGCTGGCGACGCTCAAACAAACTACGCAATGCGCCCAGCGGTGCGCGTTTATCACGGGCCAACACAAACCCTGCATAGGCTTGTACGGCAAAGCGCGTGCTGTCTGGTGCTTGACTGTAGTCACTGTCAATTAAGTAGCCTTCTTGCAAATAACGCAGCAAACGCTCTTGCGCGGTTTTTAATGCCGCAGCCGGTACAGCAAAGCCTTGCTCACGTGCACGCAGTAAGAAGTCGGTGACATACACAGTTGCCCAATACTCCTCACTGCCTTGCGCATTCCACATCGCAAAGCTGCCGTTATAACGCTGCATGGCCAGGAGACGCTCAATGCCTAACTCAATCTGCGCGCGACGTTTTTCAGGGCTATCGCTACTGAGGCGCACGCCATCCAACTGCTGATCGCTGATATACAACGCCGCCATTAAGCCGCTGGTGGTTTGCTCCGAACAGCCATAGGGATAAGCATCCAGTGCCCGTAGGTGTTCAGCAATATTCAAGGGTGGACGACTGGACACACTCAACAGCGCTTCTAAGCCAGCTGATTGATAGCCAGCCAAGGCTTCAGGCGGCAATTGCCAAGATTGCTCAGCATTGATTGCAGCTTGATAACTGCGGCTTTGCGCAGGATATGGCGGACGCACACCGATAGTCCATTGACGACTCAAGGGTGCTAAATCTTCGTCAGGCAACTGCATGCCCTGCACCTGCAGATTGATCTCGCCAGTGCCGTAACCTGCTAAAGCAGTCACTGGAATATGCACAGTTTTGCGCTGCTGCGCGGCCAGTTCAAGCTCAACTTGACGCGACGCTTGGGCAACAGTTAACAAGCCTCGCCCTTGCAACTGCACTGTCAGGCTTTGTGCCTGCTCGGTTAAATTGTGTAAGTCCAAGGCCACTTGGCTGTGATCACCGCCGGCTAAAAAGCGTGGTGCGGACAACTCTGCCACTAAGGGCGCAGCCACTTCCAATGCCTGCTCAGCCATACCAAATTGATTGTCACTCCAGACTTGTGCAGTTAAACGTAAGCGTCCATTAAAGTCTGGGATATCAAGGGTAATCTGCGCCTGGCCCTGCTCATCCAAAGTCACGGGCAGACTTTGTAAGGCCACAATATTGACCTGGGTTTGCGGACGCTGACCACCACTGGCTAAAGCCGCATCACCACCAAAAAGCATGCGCGCTAAACGTCCATGCCCCGCCTCAATCAACTGGCCATACACATCAAACTGATCCACGCTATAACCTTTGCGCGCAAAAAACTCAGCAAAAGGATCAGGCGCGGCAAAGTTAGTGATATTTAACACCCCCACATCCACCGCCGATAACAACACCTGCACCGGCCCAGTGGCGGGCTGTCCTTGATGATCTACAGCTTGTACTTTAACAGTGACCGCTTGGCTGGGGCGCATACGCTCTGGCGCTTGCAAGCTGACAGTCAGCTCGCGCTCTTGGCGCTGTAAAGGTAAATGCAACAAACCCACCGCACGTTTGGGTGTGACCTGCGCTTGACGCTCACCCGGGCGCACCACTAAGGCACTGATATATAAATCATGGCGCAACCAATCATCGGCAATGGGAATATCAATCTGCGTGCCTTCTTTGGGCACATTCAGCGGCTGCCACCATAAAGGGCCATCTGCCGACTCCACTAATAGATAACCACTGCCGGCTGCCGGAGCCTGAATACTAACCCGTGCAGTATCGCCATTATGGTAGGCCGGCTTATCTAAGCTCAGCTTGACTTGATCTGGACGCACAGCGCCACCAGAGGAGTTGTCTTGCGCTGCATAACCGGCCCAAAAGCTCAGGCTACTGACCAAGCCTGTGCTTGGGTCTTCAACCTCCACACGGTAGGGCCCCCACTGCACAGGGAAACTGACCAGCGCGGTATGACCGACCTCTGTACTTACAGTGTGCTCACTCACAGTGAGCATTTTTTTATTGTAACTGTGGCTCCAACCACTGCTGTCAGAGTAATTCCAATAGTAATCACGACGTTCACGAATCAAACGCACTTTGAGCTGTGGAGCCGCCAGTTTGTCGCCCTGCGCATTGGTCAGTACCACCTCAAACTCAGGCTGACTATCGGCATCAACATCCTCACCTTGGTAAGCCCCACGCACACCCGGTAATTGCGCTGCTGGCCACACCGGCTGCAAGACACGACGCGTTACCGGACGACCCGCTGACTCCAATACGCTCGCCTGCACAATAATATTCAGCGGCGACTTAGCTTGCTGCCACTGACTGTCCAACTCAATCTGCGCCACACCCTGCTCATCTAAAACAAACTCGTCCAAGTCAATCTCTTGATTGAGCGATTCATCATCGGCCAAACCAAACTGAAAGCCTGGCAAAGCGCTGACCGCATCACGCAGCGGACGCACATACAACTGTCCGGTCACGCGATTACCCGCGGCCGGTGCGCCATATAAATAACGTCCCGCAACCGCGACACTCAAGGCATCTTGCGGTTTAATGGGTGTCGGTTTGGCCTGTAAATCTAAAGCTAAGCGCTCAGGTAAAAAATCTTCGACTAAAATATCGTAGACCTGCTTAATCCCACCACCTAAATCAAAAAGTAATTGCCAGCGCCCAGTTGGAGCATTGCCACCAATGGGTAATTGATACTGATAAAAGCCTTCGGCATTGGCCTGCCAAACAAACTGGCGACTGACTTGCTGATCGGGCCTGCGCACTTCCACCTTAATAGGCTGCGCTGCAACTTTCTGACCATCGCCATCACGCAATAAAGCATTGAGCAAGACCGTTTCACCGGGACGATATAAATCGCGCGGACCAAATACAAACAACTGTAAGGCTTGCCCCACAGGTCCCTCGATAGCAAACTCAGCCAAATCTAAACTTGCCGTATTTAAACGTAAGAAACTGGTGTGCTGACCGTGCTGCGCCACTAACACATCTGCTTTATCAGTGACCGGTAACTGGGCGTGACCTTGCTTATCCGTTTTTGCTGACGCCAGCAACTGACCTTTTTTATCCAGCAAGCGCAAATCAATGGCCTCTAAGGCAATGCCGTTTGATAGCGCTTGAGTAAACACATCCATCTGCTGATGAAAACGGTGCACCGATAAACCAATATCACTGATGGAAAACACTGTGGCCGGCTGCGAGTAATTATAAGTGCCCGACTCACGCATCACCGCCAAATACACTCCAGCTGCGTGCAAGGCTTGTATGGGTTTAATGGGTAGCTGTAAGGTTTCACGGGTATTTTGCGCTGGATTTAACTCAAAGCGTGCGCTATGCACTAAATCAGCTAAAGGTAGCAGTTCACGGGACTCCCAGGTTTCTAAACTACTATTGCGTCCCCACTGGGCTAAGAACTGCGGTAAAGCACTGGGCTTAATGCGAAAAAACTCAACATCCACTTGAGCAACATTAAGCGCTAAGACGGGTAAACCCTGGCTAAACTCAGACGGCAATAAAGAGCCACGACTGGCAAAGCCTACTGTTGGCTGCAAGTCTCGCGTGGTGAGTTTCGAGCTATGGTCTTGGGCTAACTGCGCTTGATTGACGGCCACTAATCCAGCATCAACACTGATAATTAACTGACGCTTAGGTGGAATATGGCGCATGCGCAATTCTAATAAATCATCGCTCAGTTCCCATGCACCATCGAGCTTGCCATTTTTACTGTCCACCACATGCACTTTTTGCGCAAAATTTTGCTCAGGCTGCAGGGGCACAGAAAAAGTCAGCGCTAAAACACTAGCACCCTCTTGCTCAATTTCTGAGACATCCACCACTTGCAAGGCTTGGTCTTGGTACAACTGAGCCAGTTGCTCAGGGCTGGTCCGCTCTTGCAATACAGGAATCACTTCGGTATTAATGACCGGCGGCACCGACTCAGGCTGCTGCTCATTTGAATCGCACGCTGCCAGCATCATAATCAATAGCGTACCGATAAGTCCCTTGCGCCACATAGCTCACTCCAGTATTCGTTAAGTCATTGGTTGCACTATAAACGACTGCTAGCAGCCATGCAGCACCAGTGTAAAAAAGCAATGTAATACTGCACACAGTTATGCACACAAGCTGTGGATAACTGTGTGCATAATATGTTTGAACATCACCCCAGCACCACAGGTACTTAAGCGCTGCTCTATTGGTTGTTTTTCAACCAGCACTAAACATACTCTACTTTCAAGCAGCCAAACAGGGCTGATCCCCTAGAAGATTAGTCAACTGCAGACTACACTGTAAATAACTTGGGTTTAGACCCAGCCAAGTCTGTGTTAAATACGGCTAATCATAACTTCTTCTTGAAAGAGCCATTGAGCTTGCTAGAATGCGCCAACGATCTGATAAGGCATCCCATGAAACGATTTAATTTACGTAACGAAATTTTATTGCAGTTAGTCGAATCTGCTCAGGACGGGATAGTTGTTGCCGAAAAAGAAGGAGACGACACCATTTTGGTTTACGTCAATCCGGCTTTTGAGCAATTAACAGGCTATAGCGCAGAAGAAATTCTGTATCAAGATTGCCGTTTTTTGCAGGGTGAAGATACCAATGTCGCATCAGTCAAAGTCATTCGCGAGGCTATTAATGACCAAGCACCGGTACGCACTATCCTAAAAAATTATCGCAAAGATGGTTCAGTTTTTTGGAATGAACTCAGTGTGACGCCCTTCTTTGATGAAGTGGATCAAATCACCTACTACATTGGTATTCAAAAGGATGTAACCACGCAAGTTGAGCTGTCTTTAGAGCTTGAGGCTGCACATGAGACGATTGAACGCCTGAACGCACAACTGGCTCAACACTCATAAGTTGAGCGGGGTAAACCAACGCTCTGCAACACGCAGTTCACAATTGACGCTTGGCGGCTCTACTTGAGTTAAAGTGTCATTGCCAAAAACCCAAGCACGCATCGACGCGTATTTCTTAAAGCATGCACTCCATTGCGCTGTGGCTGTAGCGTGCTCATCAACAAAAAGCACCGCTTGAATCGATACAGCCCGCGCCGACATTAAACTCTGCTCAAGCGAGCACTGATGATTGAGTTCAACGGGTTGATAACCTTGTTCAAAACAAAACAGTGCGACCAACTGAGCTAAATATTCTGGCGTTTGCGCTGTTGTTTGCACAGCAATACGCTGGCTAGGTAACACTGGCTGGCTGTATAAACTGTGCAAGCGCACCTGTAAACGTCGAGCTACACTGCTGCGCCAAAATGCCAGCACTACGCTCTGATGCTCACTCTCATGTAACTGCTGCTCAACCTCTATCAATAATGCATAAACAGCACTCAAGCTATGGTCAGCCAATAAGCGATCAAGTAAACGCTCTAATGCTTGCACTGATAACTGCATCACAGTTTGCGCTAAAGCCTGCACCAATACATTGTGATCACTGCTTGGCGTGTGTGTCGCTGCCTGCACATGACGCGGTGGCGAATCACTGATCACCGCTTTAATCCGGCTAATGGGCACACCTTCAGCCATTAAGCGCAAGGTCTCATGCAAGAAATCAATATGTTCTTGGCTGTACAAACGATGCCCCGATTCAGTGCGCACCGGCTCAATTAATTGATAACGGCGCTCCCATGCTCGCAAGGTTATGGGGTTTACCCCAGTCAACCGAGCTACTTCACGGATGGGGTACAGTGCGCTCTGGTCGATGGCATCGCTCATTAGACATTATACTCTGTAAGATTCTTTTATAATAAAACGTATACACAAGTTGTGCAGCTATTCACAATTGTACCGCTCAAGTACTAATTTGGCGATGCTTTAACGCGCTCTGCTGCTAATCCTTGGGTTAAGTCTCGTTTAAGCTGGGCAGATAAGGGCTTGTCACCTAACCAAATGCCAAAATACAGCGCTTTAAAGCCAGGGGTTGATACCCGTACCAGTTCTTTACCGTTCAATAGCAAGGCTGTCCCCTGATCCGGTTGGTAATCCAAATGATAGCAATCGCCTGGCTGTACCGCTTGATAGGCTTGGTGCAAACGTATCACTGCAGCCTGCAACTCAGCCGTTAAAGAGTCGGGTAAAACAGTCTGCGCACCTTCAATAAAGTTTTCAACGCTTAACTCACGCAGATAACACAACTCTAAGCGCGCCGGTTTATCATCGGCTAAAGCTTGGCTTAAACTGACCTGCGTCTCGGTAAAAAAAGCTGCATGGTACAGCTTAAATAAACCCCAGCGCGCCACACCTTCACCGACCTGAGTCACGTTAGCACTGGCTGCACTTGCCAGTGCTAACAGAATAAAGCAGCACAGAATCCTCACGGCTGTGCCTTGCTAAAAAATAACGTCACTTCACCCACTTTAAAGCCCCACTTAGTGACTTCTGCGCGGTTGAGCATGACGTCGTCTGACTGCAGGAACATCCAATCATCAAACTTCACATGGATGCTGCTATTTTTGTAAGGTAAATCTAAAGTGTAGCGCCAAGTGAATACCGAGCCAGCACTCTCGCCGTAGGCAGTGCCTATCACATCACCCGCCGTACCGCTGTATTGATTATTTGCCAAGCGCTGAATCACCCAAACGCGCTGCTCTTTTTCACCATCGTCATACACAAAGCGCTCATCTAGGGTGAGCTGATCACCCTCAACAGTGCCTGTAATATCGACAGTAAAGCGGCGCTTGACGGTACCAGAGCGGTCTTGAAACTGACCATAGGCGTGGCTTTTACCAGCAAAATAACTAAACAAATCCAACTTAGGCTCGCTGTGAGCATAATCTTGTACTTTAGGGCCGCTACAACCGACTAGCAGCACAACACTGCATAAAGCCAAAAACACAGTACGAATACTCATCACGCATGCTCCAAGGTCAGTTGTACGACATCAGTGGACTGGGTTTCAAAACCAACGCGGCAATAATCTAGGTAATAGCGCCAAATACGCTGGAAGCGCTGGTCATAGCCCAGCTCTAATAATTGCTCAGCCTTAGTGTTAAAAACTTTGTGCCAGTATTGCAAAGTACGCGCATAATCTTGACCAAAGGCCAACTCGTTCGTCACTTTAAAGCCGTGCTCATGCGCGAGCTGATACAACTGCTGCTTGGATGGCAACAAACCACCTGGGAAGATAAACATCTGAATAAAATCCACATCATTTTGATAACGTTCAGCGCGAATATCTTCAATAGTGATAACTTGCAAGACTGCTTTACCATCAGCCTTTAACAGACGCTTGAGCTGAGTAAAGTAATCATGCCAATACTCTTTGCCCACTGCTTCAAACATTTCAATACTGACAATATGGTCAAACTGTCCTTGCTGGTGGCGATAATCCATCAGCTGCAACTGTGCTTGTTCAGCTAAGCCTTGGTGCTGCATACGCTGGTTAGCAAATTCCAATTGCTCGGTAGATAAGGTAATGCCCGTCACCTTGCAGCCTTGTTCAGCGGCACGCTCAGCAAAGCCACCCCAACCGCAACCAATTTCCAAAATATGATCGCCAGTTTGCCAGTCCAACTCATCTAAGATGCGCTGATATTTATTGGTCTGCGCCTGTGGCATAGACTCATCGCGCGAAGTGAATAAAGCGCTGGAGTAACTCATGGTCTCGTCCAGCCACAATGTATAAAAATCGTTACCTAAATCATAATGTGCACTGATGTTTTCACGGCTGTTTTCAACTGAGTTGTGATTGTCACGATGACTCTTAAGAAAACGCTGATAAAACCAGTTATGCCCTAAACGGGTATCGCTGAGTGCTTGCTCATTGGCCGCGCCTAAGCGCAACAAGGTGTACAAGCACGGCGTATCAATGAGTTGATCAGCGTAAGCTTTGGCAAAACCTAACTCGCCTTGACTGGTAAACAACCAGAGAAACTTCAGCGGATTTTTAATCATCAACTCTGCATGCACACCCACTTTACTACCCGTAAAGCGCCGCTCTTGCTCACCAATACTGACGCTTAAGGAACCATAGCGAATACGCTCAAAAGGCAAATACTTCAGCAGTAGCGCCGCCAACTTAGGCGTATTGGACAAAGCTTGCAGCCAAGTTTGTGCACGCATTAACATAATTCCATCTCCGAATGACTGTATTGAATCGCTTCTAAATGTTGAGGTGTGCGATGAAATTTGCCACCTTTGATAAAAATTTTTAATGCCCACCAGTGAATCAAACCAATCACTTTAAGCATGGTCAACGGGGCAAAACCCACTTGCTTTAACAGTTGCTGATCGCTGAGTTCAAGGTAGTGCCCTGCTTCACTGGCGGTAAAAAACTCTTCGCCTTGGCGCGTCTCACGGATGCTGACAAACATTTTTTGCCCTGGTGCGCCCAAGCGAAAATGATAACGCGCGTCCATATCAATAAAAGGTGAAACATGGAAAATCTTTTTAGCCTCAGCGCGAATACTTTTCTCTCTCTGGCCTGACACCTTCAGCACATAATGATGCCACTGACCAAAGGTGTTACTGACCTCAGCAATCACCGCGATCAATTGCCCTTGCGCATCGTAGGCGTACCACATCGACAGCGGGTTAAAGCTGTAACCCAAAACTCTGGGGTAGCACACCAACTCAACGCGAACTGGACGCTCTACATTGTACTGCGCTAAAAATCCATCCACCCACTCGCGCCAAGGCGTGCCATCACGTGGACCATGGTCTTGGTAATTGAGGCTCACCAGATTAAAGCGATTGATACTTAACCAACGTAACTTTGGTGCTTCCTGCTCAATGCAATCAATATCGACCTTGATACTAAAGGTGCGATAGGCAAAACGGTATTCCACCGGCTGCTGGCGCGCATGCGCGACTTGGCTGACATAGAGATTGGAGCTCATTCTGCTTCCCACGGCAAAGCGATTTGCCAGAGTTTTGCTATACGCACGGCGCTAGCTAAACCGTCTTCATGGAAACCATAACCACCATAAGCGCCAGCAAACCAACAGCTTTTACAGCCCTGAATGCCCGGCAGTTGTGCTTGTGCTTGAATCGCTTGGGTATCAAACACCGGGTGCTGGTAATCGAGCACCTTTAAAACATGTTCCGCACGCGGCTCAACAATAGGGTTGAGGGTGACGAACACATCTTCTTGAGTCTTTAACGGCTGCAGCGCGTTCATCCAATAAGTCACAGCGACTGCGCGTTTGGATTGACGGTTTTCACCACTGAGGTAATTCCACGACGCCCAAGCGAGCTTCTTACCCGGCATTTGTGTCGGATCAGTGTGCAACCACGCTTGGTTGTACTGGTAAGTAAAGTTTTTCAATACATCAAAACTGGAATCATTCAATAAATCGTAGGCCTCATCGGCATGACAGGCAAATACCACTTGATCAAACATGTGGCTTTGCCCGTCTGCCGTGCGTAAAGATACAGTCTGTTCTGGCGTTTCATTTAGCACCACATCAGTCACCCCCTGCTGATACACAGCAAAGCTATTTAAGGCGATAATCTTTTCTAAATAGGTACGCGCACCGTTAATCACTGTTTGCCATTGCGGACGATCGTTGACGTTGAGCAGGCCATGGTTAGCGAAGAACTGTAAAAAGCTCTGCGCTGGAAACTTCAACATGGTATCCGTTGGGCAGGACCAAATCGCCGCAGCCATGGGCAACAAATAATCATGCTGCATGGGCTGAGCAAAACCATTGTTACTCAGATATTCACCCAGGGTTAATTGCTCAGGCAAGCCTTGTACAAGGTCCACTTTAGCCATTTTATTAAAACGCAAAATATCAGTAATCATGTGCCAATGGCGTGGCGAAAACAGGTTTTTGCGCTGAGCGAACATGGTATTGAGATTGTTACCAGCGTATTCCAAACGGCCTTGATCAATGGATACCGCAAAGCTCATATCAGTTGGATGCGTCGCTACATTCAAATGCGCAAACATCGCCTTAAGCAAAGGATAGTTAGGCTCGTTATAAACAATAAAGCCGGTATCCACAGGAATAGTTTCACCGCTACGCAAGGTGGCGTCGATGGTGTTGGTGTGACCACCCAAAGTTGGGTTCTTCTCGAACAAAGTCACATCATGTTTTTGACTGAGGAACCAAGCGCTACTGATGCCGCTGATACCGCTGCCAACCACTGCTACTTTGTAACCTTTCTGAGGGTCGAACATTTTCTCTAACACCTTGCATGAATTTGTTATATATTATTTATACACAAGTTATACAGTTGTACAAGGTGTCGCTATGAATAATTTTATTAAGCCACAACGCATTTGGATTGTCGGTGCCTCACAAGGCATAGGTTTAGAGCTGGTAAAAATCTGGCTGACACAAGGCCATCAAGTCATCGCCTCTGCGCGTAAGGCCGAACAATCACAGGCGTTAATGCAGTTGCAGCAGCGTTTTGGCAAGCAGTTACACTGCCTGAATGTTGATGTCAGCGATGCCACTGACTGTGCACTCAAAGCAGAATTGGCATGGTCTATTTTTAGCGGATTAGATTTATGGTTTTACAATGTCGGTGCTTATCAACCGATGAGCACCGCTGAGTGGGATTTTTCGGCCTTTATACAAATGAACCACAGTAACTATCTTGGCGCAGTGGCATTGATGGTGCCTTTACAGCAGCGCTTTGCACAACAAGGTCATGGTCGCTGGATTTGGAATGCCAGTTTAGCCTCCTATTTTGGCTTGCCCTATGGCGGTGGTTACTCCGCACCTAAAGCCGCTTTGGTTAATTTAGCGCAAGCGCTGCAGCCGGAATTAGCCACACACAACATTCAACTGCAAATTATTAATCATGGTTTTGTGCGCACTCGCCTGACAGAAAAAAATGAATTTTCTATGCCCGGTTTGCTCGAGCCAGAGCAAGCCGCCGCCCAGATTGCGCAAGCCGTAGCCAAGAGTCGACGTTTTGAAATTCGTTTCCCTTGGCAACTGCGCATCGTCCTCAGTGCATTGCGCTGGATGCCCTATGCTTGGTCACTCACGCTCACGCGAAAAATGTTAAGGACTTAATATATGCCCACCATCGAGCCAGTGTTACAACGCTATAAAACCCTATTTGAAACCTTGAGCCTGCGCACTGTGGAGGAGGATTTTCTAAAGGTATTTAGCAGCGACGTCTATTTTAAAGACCCCTTTAACGCCGTGCGCGGTCTGCCACACTTGCAGCATATTTTTCAACATATGTTCAGCACCTTGCTTGAACCCCAGTTTCATATCATTGATTTAGCCGGCAGTGGCAGCAGTGGTTTTTTAGAATGGCAATTTACTTTTAAACTCAAAGCCGGCGCCGCCAGTCAGTTTATTCAAGGCGTGAGTAAAATTGAAATCAACCCACAAGGCCAAGTCTGCAGCCATATTGATTACTGGGATACGGGTGAATATGTCCACAGCAAGGTACCAATATTGGGCAGCATTATCGGCATGATTAATAAACGTCTCAGCACCTCATGAAAGCAACAGGTCGCTGCAGTCAGCCACTGATCTATGGCCTGCTCTCTTGGCCCTTAGCGATGCTGGGTATTCCACTCTATCTGTACTTGCCCACTTACTACCATCAGCTCGGGTTAGAACTGGCCGTAGTGGGCAGCATGCTACTGTTAGCGCGTATCAGCGACATCTTCACCGACCCGCTGGTGGGTTGGTTGTGCGACCTTGGCGGGCGGCGTGGCAGTTATGCGCTGATGCTGCTGGGTTGGTTTTTATTACTGGTCGGGCTGTGGCAATTACTGCTGCCATCACACGCCAGTGCAGGCCATTTATTACTCTGGGCCATGTGGGTGTATTTGGCCTGGACGCTGATTATGATTCCTTACCAAGCCTTGAGCGCACAAGTCAGTCACCTAGCGCATATCAAAACCCATTACACCGCGACCCGTGAAGGCTTTGCTGTAATAGGTGTCTTGACTGTTTTGGTGTTGCCATTTTTACTCGACGATAGCCAAGATTATCAGCAGCTATTTAGTGTGCTGTATCCGCTGGTGGCTGTAAGCCTGACGTTTACCCTCGCGCTAATGCTGTGGCGTTTACGTCTGATTGAGCAACCACCGGCACAATGCACACACGCTTTAATCAGTCTGGCCACCATGCAATTGATATGGCATGACCGCAGCAGCCGCACCTTACTGCCAGCTTATTTTCTCAACAGCTTAGCCAATGCGCTGCCTGCCACTTTATTTTTGTTATTTGTTGAGCACTTTTTACAACTCAATGCCTATATGGGCCTACTGTTATTAGGCTTTTTCCTCAGTGGTATTTTGGCTTTACCGCTGTGGGTGCTGCTAGCCAAGCGTATCGGCAAATACTCAGCCTGGTGCGTCTCGATGCTCACCGCCAGCGTCAGTTTTATCTGGGTGTTTAGCTTAGACGCCGGCAGTCTGTGGGGCTTTGCCCTGATTTGCTTGTTTTCAGGCCTGAGTGTCGCTGCTGACGTAGCGTTACCTGCATCGATTCAAGCGGATATCGCTCAAGACTTAAGCCAGAAACATGGCAGCATCAGTGGCCTACTCTTTGCAGTATGGGGCGTGCTAACCAAACTCGCCTTGGCACTGGCAGTAGGTTTAGCCTTCCCCATACTGGGTTGGTTAGGTTGGGAGCAGCACAGTGAACTCAGTTTACAAGGCCTGCTGTGGCTGTATGCCGGTGCGCCGGTAGTGCTGAAACTGATCGCACTATTCTGGCTGCGCCATGCGCGCACTAGCCATTAACATGCAGCAGTCAGCCATACACTACTCAGCAGCAGACAACTGACTTGCCCTTAAAACAACACAGGCGCAACCTCAAAAGAGTGCTGCGCCTGTGTTGGACTTTTGGGTTTTTATACTCTGCTTTTTAGAATACAAGCGTTTACCAGCCGTGTTTTTAAATCAGAGCTGCCTTACCACATCAAATCATCTGGAATCTGAAACGCTGCGTATGGGTCATCTTCTTTGACTTCTTCAGCCTCAAGATTAAGTACCACAATCCGGCGCGCATCACGCTCTTGTACTTTGAGCGCCACATCACGCGGAATGATTTCATAACCTTGGCCATGCTTCACAATAGCTAACTGACCGTTGACCAGCTTATTGCGCACCACAGGATTGACGGCAATGCGTTTGACCTTTTTATAGTCAACAAAGTTGTAATAATCTTCGCTATCCAATTTCGGTAAACGTGCGCCTTCAATCAATTGGCGAATCTGCGCCACAAAGGCTTTGCGCTCAGCATTTTCTTGCTGTTGACGATTGAGCTCTTGATCACGTGCCTGCTTCTCAGCCATAGCCTTTAAAGCCGCTTGACGCTGTGTATCATCAATCTCAACCGCGCCTTTTTTCTCAAGGCGTTGTTGTCTTTTTTGCTCTTTACCCGCTTGCTTGGCTTGTTTCTCATTCACCAAACCCGCTTTTAGCATTTGGTCACGCAAAGATAAACTCATGTGATTGTAAACCTATCGGCAAATATTTAAAAAACACAGCACGCTCAACTGCGCCATGACTACGGCTGGCTTAACGCCTGTTTAGCTAAGTTCCACAACGCATCCAACTGCGCTTCACTGCACTCGTCGAGCGCAACACCTTGCGCATGGGCTTGCTGCTCCACATGCTGTAAACGCTCAGAGAATTTACTGTTGGCCGCACGCAAAGCACTTTCAGGGTTGATGTTGAGATGACGCGCGACGTTGACCGTGGCAAAGAGCAAGTCACCCAGCTCTTCACTGATGGCCGCAACTTCGCCACTGGCAATCGCCTCGCGCACTTCTTGCAGCTCTTCATCCACCTTGGCCAAGACTGGGGGTAAGCTCTGCCAATCAAAGCCTGCACTGGACGCACGCTTTTGAATTTTTAAGGCTCGGCTAAGTGCCGGCAAACCCAAAGGAATATCTGCCAGCACACTGACCTGCTGCTCAGGCTCAGCCAACTCAGCACGCTCTTGTTGCTTAATCTCTTCCCAGCGCTCTTTCACCTGCGCGCTATTGATATGTGCTGCCTGCACTCGGCCTCGTAATTGCCCATCAGGAAACACATGCGGATGCCGGCGTACTAATTTCTCGGTAATGCTGTGCACTACAGTGGAGAAATCAAACAGTTGCTGCTCAACACCGAACTGACTGTAATACACCACCTGAAACAACAAGTCGCCTAACTCGCTGGGCAAATGGGCGAAATCTTCACGTTCAATGGCATCGGCCACTTCGTAGGCTTCTTCGAGGGTGTGCGGCACGATGCTAGCAAAATCCTGCTGTAAATCCCACGGACAGCCGCCCTCAGGCTCACGTAAACGCGCCATGAGATAGAGTAGATCCTCGAGCTGATATTGGCTATTGTCAGTCATAGTTCAACCTCATCAACCGGCTCATCCTCTTGAAACTGCGTAGCATGTAAACGGGTGTAGTAGCCGTTTTGCGCAAGCAACTCTTGGTGATTTCCGCGCTCAACAATGCGGCCTTGATCCATGACTAGAATCAAATCAGCCTTTTCAATAGTCGATAAACGGTGGGCGATCACAATAGTGGTACGGCCTTGTACCGCATGGTCGAGCGCCGCTTGAATATGACGCTCAGATTCAGTATCTAAGGCTGAAGTCGCTTCATCGAGAATCAACAATGGCGCGTCTTTTAACAAGGCACGGGCAATGGCTATCCGCTGACGTTGACCACCGGAGAGCAACACACCGTTTTCACCCACCAAAGTGTCATAACCTTGCGGCATACGCTCAATAAACTCGGCAGCGTAAGCGGCTTCAGCAGCAACCTTAATTTCATCCAGCGAGGCATCAGCTAAATCACCATAGGCAATGTTTTTCGCTACGGTATCGTTAAATAACGACACTTGCTGCGTCACTAAAGCAATATGGCGACGCAAGTTGGTCAGCGTAAAGGTTTCTACCGCAGTGTCATCCAGCAGAATTTGCCCCTGCTGATGCTCATAAAAACGCGGAATCAAATTGGCCAAAGTCGATTTACCACTGCCTGAGCGCCCAACCAAAGCGACCATTTGGCCCTTCTGCGCGGTAAAGCTAATATCTTGCAGCACAGGCGTTGCGGTATTGGGATAGGTAAAGGTTAAGTCACGCACCTCAAGCTTGCCACCCACTTGCTGGATTTGTGTGGTACCGCAATCGTTTTCTGGCTCTTCATCGAGCTGCTCAAAAATGCTTTCCGCCCCCGAAACACCTTTTTGAATAGTAGAACTGACTTCAGAAAGCTGACGAATCGGCTTAGGTAACAAACCTGCCAAGGTAATATAAGCAACTAAATCACCTGGCGAAGACTCACCGCGCAACAGCAATACCAAAAACAACAACACCGACATCGCCGAGTAAATCACTAACTGCAAGGATGGTGTGTACACAGCGTTGGTTTTAATCATGCGCAATTGCTTTTCAGTATTACTGATACTGGAATCCAGAAAACGCTTGCGCTCATAGGGCTCGCCACCAAAGCTGCGCACCACACGATAACTTTGAATGGTTTCCGAGGCGATATGGGTTACATCGCCCATCGCCACTTGAATTTTTTTACTTTGCTTGCGAAATTTTTTACTGGTGCTGCTGACCATCAAGGCGATAATTGGCAAAATCGCCACCATCACCAAAGTCAACTTCCAGTTCATCCACAATAAAGTGGCAAACAAGAACACCACCGTCATGCCTTCACGCACAATCACCTTAATCGCGTCCGTGGCCGCACCAGTGACCATAGTGACGTTGTAGGTGATACGGGAAATCAAATGCCCAGAGTTGTGGTTATCAAAGTAACGATTGGGCAAGGTCAACAAATTATTAAACAATTGCACACGCAAATCATGCACTAAACCCAGTGATACTTTAGCCAGATAAAAGTTACCCAAAAACGAGCCAATTCCCTGCCACAGCGCAATCACCACAATCAGCAAAGGCACGGCTTGCAGCAAGCGCACATCGGCGAGCCAAGGCACATTTGGAAATAACACTGCTTCAGGATTGGCCAAGCCATCCACGAAATACTTCAACACATAGCCGAGCATCGGTGAAGTAGAGGCAAAGATTAAAAAACCAATGATACTGATAATAAACATGCCGATGTACGGCTTGATATACCCCAGTAAACGAAAATAGATTTTAACCCCAGAGATGCTTTCACTCTGCTGTTGTTCTGTACTCATGTTGTTTAAATCTCAATAATGGGTGATGCATTTTAACATGCAGGTCGGCCACTGCATGGCTACCAACCCAAGGCTTCCTTTAAAAAAGGAATGGTGAGTTTACGCTGTGCTTGCAAGGAGGCAGTATCGAGTTGCTCTAAAGTATCAAAGAGCACGGTCATACTGCGCACTGAACGGGCTAAAATAAAACGCCCCACATCATCAGACAAACGCAAACCGCGTCGCGAAGCACGCAACTGTAAGGCGCGTAGTTTTTCATCATCACTGAGCTCATGCAGCTGAAAAATCAGCGCTAAACTCAAGCGTGATTGTAAGTCAGGTAGTTTAATCGGCAATTTACGCGGCGGCGCATCAGCAGCAATCAGTAGTTGCTTACCCGCGTCACGCAAACGGTTAAAGGCATGGAATAACGCCTCCTCCCACTCTGGCTGGCCCAATACGGCCTCTACGTCATCCAGACAGACCAAATCACAAAACTCAACATTATCCAGTAACTGTGTGCCGTATTTAGCTAGATCGGCTAACGGCAAATATAATGCCCGACCACCACGCTCCTCAACGCGTAAGCAGGCCGCTTGCAATAAGTGACTGCGGCCCGAACCTGCACTCCCCCAAATATAGAGCAAGCTATCCAACCAGCGGTCTTCAGCTTCACAGGCATGCTCAACATAGCCTAAGGTCACCGCATTAGCGCCGGGGTAGTAATTGGCAAAGGTGGCATCATCACGCAGACGCACACCTAAGGATAATTGGGTTGGTTTCATGTCGATTCATTTCTCGGCTGATCACAAGTGTCAACTTGCTCATCCGCACAAGGACTAACGGGCTCGCAGCTCTCAATGGGCTGCCCATACATATCTGATTCTTTATAGAGCTCATGAGCATGTCTGAGCAGGACCATAATCACTGCAGCGACCGGCAAAGCTAAAAGCACGCCAGTAAAGCCAAACAATTGGCCACCGGCTAAAATAGCAAAGATCACCGCCACTGGATGTAAACCAATACGATCACCGACTAATAATGGCGTTAGCAGCATACCTTCAAGCATCTGTCCCAGCGTAAACACCGCCACAATACCCATCAGCGGGTACCATTCAACGCCAAACTGAAACAGACCAGCAACCAAGGCCGCACTGATACCCACCACAAAGCCTAAGTAGGGTACTAAGCTGGCTAAACCGGCTAATAAACCGATCAATAAACCCAACTCCAAGCCTAGACTCATTAACCCTACAGCGTAGACCACACCCAGCGCCAGCATGACTAACAACTGCCCGCGCATAAAAGCACCAAGCACTTCGTGGCACTCATTAAACAACATCACGGTTATTTTTTCTTTACTGCGCGGCAGCAAACGCCGGGCTTTAGCCACCAAAATATCCCAGTCCCGCAACAAGTAGAAAGTCACTACCGGAATCAACAAAAAATTGGTCAGCCAGCCTAAAAAAGCCAAACCCGAAGCCGTTACATGGCGCAATAAAAGCTGCACAACATCGGTGGTTTTATCCATATTTTCAGCAAACATCTCTTTAATTTCATTGAGACTGCTTAAATTAGCATGAATACCTAAGCGTGTTTGCAGCCAAGGTAATGCACTGCTTTGCAACCAATCAATCAGCTGTGGCGTCACCTCAAACAAGCGCACGAGTTGGCGGCCAATCATGGGGATGAGCACCAACAGCATGATTAGTAAAATCAGGCTCAGTAACACAAAAACCAAAACCACTCCCCAAGTACGCGATATTTTATAGCGCTCTAAAAGATCAACAATGGGGTCGCCCATGTAGGCCAGTAAAATACTGACTAAAAAAGGCGTTAGAATCGGCAGCAGTAAGTACAAGGTTAGCAGTGCTAAACCCAACATGCCCAACAGCAACCAACTCTTAAGGTTTTGCGTCATGGTCTGTACTCTTATAAATTACCAGCTGAAATACAGCATTTTCGTACCTGAGTGAGCAGGTGCAGGATTGGCAGCATCTGCAGCGGAGCGCTCTTGCACATCAGCTAAAGCCAATTGTGTACGCAGTTGCTCAACACTGCTGTGCACTTGCCACTGCACATATTCATCGTTGACTTCATATAACGTGGCCGCAAAGGGTTCGAGCAAACGCTCAAGCAATACAAAACGCTCTAAATCAACACCCGCCACCCGAATACTTAATGACTCACCTTCGCCTGGTTTGACGGCAAAGCGTTCGGCCAAATACTGATTAACCTGAGTGAACACATCACGGGCTAACGCCTCTTGTGAGTCAGCAGTGGCTGCGCCCTTGTGTAACTCCTCACCGAGCCACAGATGCCACTGTGCTGAAAATTCATCAGTAGCAAGTGCTTGCTGCACTAACAACACAGCATCCGCAGTGTAACGCTCAGCCGATGCTCGTAATTTATCACTGTTACTCAATGGATCACTGCCAATCAGCAACTGATCACTTAAGTCACCCAGCGGAAAGCGCGCGGGAACACCTGCATATTGCGCTGCGGCATGGATTTTCTGAGCGTTAGATTGGCCGTCGCTGATCAAGCGCATGCCGTTGAGATCATCCACCAACCACCAAGCTAACACCACTGGGCGACTGCTATCCCAAACCGGTAAATTGGCATCTTGCAAAGCCGATTGCACACTGCTTGGATCAAACTCCACGATCAAGGTATTGCCTTCATAACCATAACGACTGATTAATGCTTGTGGATCAGCAACATACCCAGCCAAGTCTGCCGACTCACTGATAGTGGATTTGCCAGTTAAGCGCTGCACCAAGGCGATAAAAGCCTGCTGCAACCCCGCATCACGTACATCGCTGTCTTGACTGTCCAGCTCTTCACGCACCTGATACAAAGCAGACACAGGTTCAGCATGGCTGCTGGCCATCACTAAAGACATTACTAGTGCAACCAAACCTATAAAAAATCGCATATGTACTCTCTCTAACGATTGAATCGAGCTCAGCCACTAAGCTTAAACAGCACCAAAACTGACTGCAACTGCTGGTTGCACGGTGCTGCACAATGACTGCTATGTCACGGGCTAGCTAGCATATAACCCGTCATTTTAAATTTCGAGACCACACTCAGTGATCTATGCCGTGTCGTAATAGAACGCACAAAGCGAAAAACGATTCATTCTCTCAGCTAAAAACTTGGTTTAGCGACACTATTGGGCCGATAAACCACATATCATTGAGCCTATAAAACGCTTAGACCAATAGCAATAAAGCCAAATCCAACAGTGCAACGACTTAGGCTGCCTCACTGCTGGGAATTGGCTTTAATGCAAGTGCACACTCACAATAGCACTAAGACTTATGCGGGCGTGCTAAAAACTCATGGGATTGCATTTCTAACAAACGACTGAGTGTGCGCTGGAACTCAAACTGCAAGCGGTTACCCACATACAAGTCTTTGAGTGGCACTTGCGCAGAAATAATCAGCTTAATACTGCGGTCGTAAAACTCATCGACCAAATTGATAAAGCGACGTGCAATGTCTTCGTTGCTGGTATTCATTTGCTCTACGTTCGACAAAATAATCGCGCTATAGACTTTACCCAACTCAATATAGTCATTCTGACTGCGCGGACCATCACACAAAGCACGAAAGTCAAACCACGCCACATCGTTACCGATCTTACGCGCGACAATGGTGCGATTCTCTACGGTTAGGGGCTCGTTTTCAAGGATTTTGCAGTTGTCTAATAATAAGCTGCGAAAGCTTTTATCCAGCTCAATCTCAACTTCAGGCGTCAAGGGATAGTGATACAGCTCAGCCTGTTCAAGTGCGCGCAAGCGGTAATCAATACCACTGTCCACATTGACTATCTCGGTATGCTCTTTAAGCAAGGCAATCGCTGGCAAGAAGCGCGCACGCTGTAAGCCGTCTTTATACAGACCATCAGGCACAATATTTGAAGTTGCAACCAGGCTGACACCGTTTTTAAACAGCTCTTCGAGTAAACCTGCCAAGATCATTGCATCAGTGATGTCGGTGACAAAGAACTCATCGAAACAAATCACCCGCGCTTCTTTAGCAAAACGCTCAGCGACAATCACCAGTGGATTTTTTTCACCGTCAAGGGTGCGCAACTCTTCATGCACACGCTTCATAAAACGGTGAAAGTGCGTGCGCATTTTCTGCTCAAAGGGCAGCGCATCGAAGAAGGTATCCACTAAATAGGTCTTGCCGCGCCCCACACCACCCCAAAAATACAAACCTTTAATGGGCTGGTTAGACTTCTTACCCAGCAAACGGCTGAACAAACCGCTGCTGGGCGGACCTGTCACTAAGTCGTCATACAGACGCTGCAAATGACGCACAGCATTTTCTTGTGCAGCATCGCGGAAAAAGTCCGGGCGCTGTAAATCCTGTTGATAGCATTCTAGTGGTGTCATGATAAGTCTCGACCCGACAGATAAAACGGGGCAACACTTTAACCACGCCACCCACAATTGGCAATCATCCAAGCCATATTTAAAGCTCTAACCCGCGCGGCGTAGCAACCAAAAACCTAGGCCAGCGCACACCAATGCAGGCAAAGCGACAGCCACAATTGGCGCAAAACCAAAGACTAAGCTGGCAGGACCAAGCAAATCTTGTGCTATGCGAAAGACAAACCCCACCACCACGCCGGTAAATACGCGCTGCCCCAATGTGACTGAGCGCAGCGGCCCAAAGACGAAGGATACCGCCATCAGCACCAGCGCTGCAGTGACTAAAGGCTGTAAAATCTTGACCCAAAACGCCAACCAATAACGATCTGCATTGAGCCCCTGCTCGTTTAAGTAATGCGAATACTCCCACAAACCACTGATCGGTAAAGTATCAGGCTCCATGATGACGGTATTGAGTAATTGCGGGCTGATTTCAACATCCCAGCGCTCACTGGCCGCTTGTGTAATACTGCTACTGCGCTCTTGCAAGTGGGTGTACACCACATCTTCAAGCTGCCAATAACCATCTTGATACAAGGCTTGCTGAGCAAAACTGGAACTCAATAGTCGCTGCTGATCGTCAATCACATAACGCGTCACCCCAATTAACTTACCACCGGGTTGCACCGCGTTGACATGAATATATTCCTGACCTTGGCGGTGCCACAAACCATGTTTCGAGCTTTGCGCCTTACCTACCGACTGTGCCAGCGCACGATTAGCTTGGGCAACACTGGACGTCCAAGGCGCAAGATACTCACCCACCAGCACGCCCAGCAACATCAGCACCAGCATCGGCTTCATCACCGCCCACACAATACGACGAATCGACACCCCTGCGGCCCGAATCACCGTCAATTCACTGTTACTGGCTAATGCGCCTAGCCCCACTAAACAGCCAATCAACGCAGCCATAGGCAACATGTCATAGACGCGACGTGGCGTGGTGAGCAACACATAATGCGCAGCCCCCCAAATGGTGTAAGCATCATCAATGTCATTGAGCTCATCAATAAAAGCGAATAGCAAGGCTAAGCCAGTAATGATCCCCAGCACGGCGACAATCGCTACAAAAACACTGCTACCAATATAGCGATCGAGCCTACGCATGTTGTGTCTCCTTGTTGGCCCGCAAGCGCGCTCGACGCAGTTGCAACGGCTGCCAATACACCAGCACTAAACCAATGATTAAAAATATAGCGTGCACAGGCCATAAACCCAGCTCAATGGGCAACTGACCTTTATCCAAGGCACTGCGCGCAGCCACTAATAAGGCTAAATAAGACATATACAATAAAATGGCGGGCAATAATTTAAGGAAGCGGCCTTGGCGTGGGTTCACTCGCGATAAAGGTACTGCGATTAAGGTTACGATTAAGACTAAAATCGGAAAAGATAAGCGCCACTGCAATTCAGATTGCATGCGCACATCAGGATTGCCCAACAACTCGCGAGTGGCGATGGTTTCACGCTCGCCCATTTTCACCTCAACCGAAGGCTTAGGCAGCAACACACCGTAAGTTTCATACTGAATCACTCGGTAATCAGCTTCACCTGGGGTACCGTCATAGCGATAACCATCTTGTAAAATCAAATAGCGACTGCCATCTGCTTGAATTTCTTGTCGTCCAGTTTTTGCGATCAACACCGTAATAGCCTCATCCACATCACTGCCGGCACGCGTTGGGCGCTTTTCTGAGATAAACACATTGCGCAGTTCATCACGACCACTGGATAATTCTTGCGTATAAGTCACACGTGAGCCGCCACGCAGCGACTGAAAGCGCCCCGGCACCAAGGTGTCAAATTCAGTCAAAGCATCTTGCTCACTGAAAATACGCGCCACACTTTGCACACCTTGCGGAGCCACATAAAAGCTTAGCCAAGCAGTGATCAGGGCCACAAAAAAAGCAGGCACTAAGGTATAAGATAATAAGCGCTGCTCACTCATTCCCGTGGCAGTCAGCACTGTCATCTCACTTTCCAGATATAAGCGCCCATAAGCGAGCAAGATGCCTAAAAACAGCCCCAAGGGTAAAATCAGTTGCAAAAAACCGGGAATGCGATAGCCCATAATCATCAGCAGCACGCCGGGGTCGAGCACACCTTGCGCTGCTTGCGCCAGATATTTAATAAAGCGCCCGCTCATAATAATCACAAGCAGAACCGCACTGACGGCACTAAAGGTCAGTAAAACTTCGCGAGAAAGATAACGAAAAACTATCAAGTAGAGGCTCCAAGCTTGTCAAAACCGCTCATCGCGGCTCACACTAGTCATACAAATTATGGCAGTGTACACACACGCCGATGCAAACGATGGGTATTATCCTGCATCTATTCACCTTTGTCTTGAGGATCCTTGAGTATGGACTTTTTAGTCAACTCCAATGCTGTTGAATCACTGAATACCAGCGCCCTAGTCTTAACCGTTAACGAGCAACTTGAGCTCGACAGCCAAGGCCAAACCATTGATAACTTGTGTGATGGCGCACTTAGCGCACTTATCAAGGCAGGCGACATCCAAGGTAAACTCGGTCAAACATTATTACTGCACAACCTCGCCAATCTAAAAGCGCAACGCGTGCTATTAGTCGGTATTGGTAAAGATGCTGAACTGTCTGACCGCAGCGCACGCAAATTGGTCAGTGCAATTTTAAATACTTTCAAAAGCCTGTCCATCAAAGATGCGGCCTTGGCTTTTGCTGATGTGAAGTTTAAAGAGCGTGATGCGTACAGCAGTGCACGTCTAATCGCAGAATGCTTAGCCGATGGCCTGTATATTTTTGATCAGTTCAAAAGCGAAAAAGCACCAGCCAGCAACCTCAGCGCGATAACTTTTGTTTGCACCAGCGAACAACAAGAAGCGGTTGAAAAAGCTTGCCTGCAAGGTAAAGCGATTGCCTCAGGCATGGCGTTTACCCGTGACCTAGGCAATATGCCGCCGAATATCTGCCACCCTCGCTATTTAGCGCAGCAAGCACAAGAGCTGAGCAAGCACAACGCCAATCTGAGCGTTGAAGTACTCGAAGAAGAGCAACTCAAAGAGCTGGGCGCGGGTGCTTTACTGGCAGTAGCCCAAGGCAGTGATCAGCCGGCACGCATGATTATTATGAATTACCAAGGCGCTGACGACAAAACCAAACAGCCCTATGTGCTGGTCGGTAAAGGCATCACCTTTGATACCGGCGGCATCAGCCTTAAGCCAGGCGCTGGTATGGATGAAATGAAATACGACATGGGCGGTGCAGCCAGTGTTTTAGGTGTTTTTAAAACTATCACCGAACTGCAATTGCCAATTAACGTCATTGGCGTGCTGACCTGTGCTGAGAATATGCCCAGCGGCGGCGCAACCCGTCCCGGTGATATTGTTACCACTATGAGCGGCCAAACAGTTGAGATTCTCAATACGGATGCTGAAGGTCGTTTAGTGCTGTGCGACGCCCTCACTTATGTGAAGCGTTTTAACCCTCAAGCAGTAGTCAACATTGCCACCCTAACCGGCGCGTGCATCGTAGCATTAGGCAGCAGCACCAGCGGCCTGATGGGTAATAACCCTGAACTGGTACAGAGCCTGCTGCATGCCGGTAAACAAGCCAGCGACGTGGCGTGGGAATTACCCTTATTTGACGAATACCAAGAACTGCTCGACAGCCCCTTTGCAGATATTGCCAACATTGGCGGCCCCAAAGCGGGCTCCATTACTGCTGGCTGCTTCTTATCACGCTTTACCAAAGACTACCCATGGGCGCACCTGGATATCGCCGGTACTGCATGGATCAGTGGCGGTAAAGACAAAGGCGCCACCGGTCGCCCGGTACCTTTGTTAACTCAGTACCTGTTGGATCGCGCGCAGTGAAAGTAGAGTTTTACGTTTTACCTTCCACCCAAACGGCGGACCGCTTAATTGCGGCCTGCCGTCTGGCACATAAAGCTTGGCGTGCCGGCTTTATGACTTTTATTCGCTGCAATGACACTGCCCAGCAAGCTGAAGTGGATGATTTACTCTGGACCTTTCGCCGCGCCAGCTTTATTCCCCACGAAAGCTACAGCGCCACAGCGCAAGCACCCGTGTTAGTCGGCATCGATCAGCGCCCGCATTTTGACAACGCTGTGTTAATCAATCTCAACGCTGAACTCTCGCCGCATCTTGATTGCTTTACCCGCGTGATTGAGATCGTTAATCAAGCTCCTGAGCAACTTAACATCAGCCGCCAGAACTTTGTCCGTTACCGTGAACTGGGCCATCAACCGGCACGAGTTGAGCTCTAAGCCAACACAACCTCTGACCATGCCTTATTTAAGGCCCTTTGGGTGCTGTGTTAACGCTCATCTGTATTCTTTTTCTAGTTTTAACCACACTTTTCGCTGCAACAATGGCCGCTCGGCCGGAAGCCTGATAAAATCGCGCAATTAAACATATTTTTCGCATTCTTCGCAAAGGCCCCAATTCATGAGCAACAATAAAACTTCTTTAAGCTACAAGGACGCTGGTGTTGATATCGACGCTGGTGAAGCACTCGTTGAACGCATTAAAGGCGTTGCTAAACGCACAGCCCGTCCTGAAGTACTGGGTGGCTTGGGCGGCTTTGGTGCTTTATGTGAGATTCCAGAAGGTTATAAAAAGCCCGTTTTAGTATCGGGCACTGATGGTGTGGGTACTAAACTGCGCCTCGCCATTGATCTAAACAAGCATGAGAAAATTGGTATTGATCTGGTTGCTATGTGCGTTAACGACCTGATTGTCAGCGGTGCTGAACCTCTGTTTTTCCTTGATTACTACGCCACAGGCAAGCTCAACGTTGATATCGCTGCGCAGGTTGTCACCGGTATTGGCGAAGGTTGCGAGCAAGCAGGTTGTGCGCTGGTCGGCGGTGAAACTGCAGAAATGCCTGGCATGTACACGGGTGAAGATTACGACTTAGCTGGCTTTTGTGTCGGCGTAGTTGAAAAAGAAGAAATCATTGATGGCACTCAAGTTGCTGCAGGTGATGTTTTAATTGCTCTGCCCTCTTCCGGCCCACACTCCAATGGTTATTCTTTGATTCGTAAAATCATTGAAGTATCTAAAGCTGATATTCAAACAATAGAGTTGGACGGTAAAGCGCTCAGTGACTTACTGATGGAGCCGACGCGCATCTACGTGAAGCCGCTGTTGAAGCTGATCAAAGAAACCGGCGCAGTTAAAGCTATGTCACACATCACCGGTGGTGGTTTAGTGGAAAACATTCCACGTGTGCTGCCAACCAACTCACAAGCCGTGATTGATGTGGCGAGCTGGACCCGTCCTGCCGTCTTTGACTGGTTACAAGAGCAGGGTAACGTTGCAGAAGTTGAAATGCACCGCGTGCTCAACTGTGGCGTTGGTATGGTGATCTGTGTTGCACCTGAGCAACAAGCCACTGTGCTTGAGCACTTACAAGCTGCAGGCGAGCAACCATGGGTGATTGGTCATATCCAAGCTGCAGAAGAAAACGCTGAGCGCATTATTCTTAACAACTTAAAAAGCCATTAATGACCGACTCAATTTCATTAGCGTCAAAGCCATGCAATATTGTAGTCCTGATCTCCGGATCAGGCAGCAACTTACAAGCCATTATCGATGACTTAGCCCAGCACCCCACTGCACGCATCTGTGCAGTGGTCAGCAATCGTGCCGATGCTTATGGCTTGGTACGCGCTCAACGGGCCGGCATTGCTCAGCATGTGCTCAATCATAAAGACTTTGCTGATCGCTTAGCCTTTGATAAGGCTTTGATGGCTGTGATTGATCAACACCAACCCGACTTAGTGGTGCTCGCAGGCTTTATGCGTATTCTCACCCCTGAGTTTACCCGTCACTATGCGCAGCGCTTACTCAATATTCACCCATCCTTGCTACCTAAGCACAAGGGCCTCAACACTCATCAGCGCGCCATTGATGAGGGTGATCAAGAGCATGGTTGTAGCGTGCACTTTGTCACTGAGGAACTCGATGGCGGCCCAGTAGTCATACAAGCAGCATTGCCAATTCAATCTGGCGAGACAGCAGAAGATTTAGCGCTTAAAGTGCATGCTTTAGAGCACCAAATTTATCCGCTGGCTGTACGTTGGTTTGCTGAGGGTCGCTTACAGTTAAGCGAGCAAGGTGCTGTACTGGATGGTCAACACTTAGCCAACTCTGGCTTTCAGTTTCACTCTTAGGAGAACACACTATGCGCCGTGCTTTACTTTTTATTCTGGCCGCATTTACTTTACCCGGCACTGTTATAGCAGCAGACTTGCAGCCCTTCTCTGCCAGTTACACTGCAGACTGGAAGCAACTGCCCTTTAGCGGTAAAGCCGAACGTAGCCTCAAGCAACAAGAGGACGGGACTTGGAAGTTGGATTTTTCTGCATCCATGTTAGTCGCCAGCCTCAATGAGACCAGTTGGTTAAGCTTAGTTAACGGTGATGTCCAACCCAACCAATACCGCTATGCACGCAAAGGCATGGGTAAAACTAAAAAAATCAAACAAGATTTTGATTGGACAACTCAGCGTGCTACCGGCGTGGATCGTAAATCCCCCATTAACGTGACCTTAATCCAAGGCGTACAAGATAAGTCCTCTTACCAATTGGCCTTACAGCGCGATATTGCTGAAGGCAAAACCAGCATGTCGTACCAAGTGCTCGACGGTGATGATTTAGATACCTATGACTTTCGCGTCCTAGGCGAAGAAGAAGTCAAAACGGTCGTTGGTACAGTTGACGCCATTAAAGTTGAGCGCGTGCGCGACCCAACCCAAAGTAAGCGTATTACCATTTTATGGTTTGCTAAAGACTGGGATTATCTGCTCGTACGCCTGCAACAAGTTGAAAGTGATGGCAAGGAGTACCAAATCATCCTCGAAGATGGCATGGTCAATAACAAAACAGTGAAAGGTCGCAGCTAACTCTACCACTCCCCCTCCCAGATGGCGGTATTTATATACCGCCCGACTCAACCTTGATACCCATCAACTCTTTTAATGCCCAACACGCTATACTTAAACCTTAAATATATAAATACATTATATTAAACGTGTTTAAGGAGTTACCCAACATGGCATTAAAAACATTGCGCGCAACGGGTGAAATGAACGCCGGCATGACTATTGAAGTCATGTGTGGCGAACATAAAGTGTATATGGATCAACCTAAAAATGCTGGCGGTGCAGACTTAGGTCCTGCGCCACCTGAGTTGATTCTTGCTGCTTATGCAGGCTGTGTAGGTAGCTTAGGCCGTATTATTGCAATGCAAGACAAAATTAAATTGCATGGTATGACTTTTGAAGTTGAAGCAGATTACGACCCAGATTGCTTACTCGGTCGCGAAACCACCGCTCGTGCTGGTTTTCAGGAAATGCGTCTTAAGGTTAAGATTGATGCAGACCTTGACGATGCTGGCAAACAAGCCTTCCTTGATAAAATCGAAGCGCGCTGCCCAGTCGGTGACAACTTGATTAACGCAACGACCTTGGTCACTGTACTAGACAAGTAAGTCACAACTCAGGTATCAGCTCGGCTGTTTTACGCTGAAGGATACTTAGGCATAAAAAAACCGCGAATCAATCGCGGTTTTTTTATGCCTGTGAAAACTTAGCGGCTGAGTTCAACCAGTAGCTTATTCAAACGCTGCACATAAGCGGCAGGGTCTTTTAGGCTATCACCAGCGGCCAAAGCAGCCTGATCAAAGAGTATCAGTGACAAGTCAGCAAAGCGCTCGTCATCGGTTTCCGCATCCAATTTTTCAACCAAGCTGTGTGCCGGGTTAATCTCAAAGATCGGCTTAGACTCTGGCACTTTCTGGCCGCTGGCTTCCAGAATCTGGCGCATCTGCAAACCTAAATCTTGCTCACCTATCGCCAAAATTGCCGGTGAATCAGTTAAGCGATGTGATACACGCACATCAGCAACTTGATCACCAAGAGCTGTTTTTAGGCGTGTGACTAAGGCTTCTTTGCTCTTAGCAACTTCATCTTGTGACTGCTTGTCTTCTGCACTATCTAACGCGCCCAAATCTAAATCACCACGCGCCACATCGACAAAGATCTTACCATCAAACTCAGTCACATAACTCATCAACCACTCATCAATGCGGTCAGTCAGCAACAGCACTTCAATACCTTTCTTGCGGAAGACTTCAAGGTGCGGGCTGTTTTTTACCTGCGCATAGCTTTCACCGGTTAAGAAGTAAACCTTGTCCTGACCTTCAGTCATGCGCGCAATATAGTCGCTCAAACTTACAGTTTGCTCGTCATTGCCATTGTGGGTTGACGCAAAGCGCAACAGACCGGCAATCTTCTCTTTATTAGAGAAATCTTCAGCTGGGCCTTCTTTGAGTACCTGACCAAAAGCACTCCAGAACTTCGCGTAATCTTCTGGACTCTTCTTCGCCATTTTCTCCAGCATATCCAGCACACGCTTGGTCAGCGCTGATTTCATGCTGTCGATCACCGGATCTTTTTGCAGAATCTCTCGCGATACGTTCAAGGATAGATCGTTAGAGTCGACAATACCTTTGACAAAACGCAAATACAGCGGCAAGAACTCATCGGCCTGATCCATAATAAATACGCGCTGCACATAGAGCTTTAAGCCACGCGGTGCTTCGCGCTGATACAAATCAAAAGGTGCGCGAGTCGGCACATAGAGCAGTGAAGTGTACTCAAGCTTACCCTCAACTTTGTTGTGGCTCCAGCTCAGCGCATCTTCAAAGTCATGCGAAACGTGCTTATAGAACTCTTGATATTCTTCGTCTTTAATTTCAGTGCGCGGGCGTGTCCACAGTGCGCTGGCACGGTTGACCACTTCCCACTCAGTATTCACCGGTGCATCGGCTTCGTCACCTGCTGCTTCTTTAGGCAACTCAATTGGCAAGGCCACATGGTCAGAATACTTTTTAATCACGTTACGCAAACGCCAGCCGTCAGCAAATTCGCTTTCGTCTTTCTTTAAGTGCAGAACAATGCGGCTACCGCGCTCAGCTTTCTCGATGTTAGACAAGTCAAACTCGCCCTCACCTTCTGAACTCCACAGCACACCTTCAGAAGCGGCTAAGCCAGCGCGACGGGTAAAAACTTCAACTTTATCAGCGACAATAAAGGCCGAGTAGAAACCTACACCAAACTGACCAATCAGCTGCGAGTCTTTCTTGGCATCACCCGACAGGTTCTTAAAGAATTCGGCCGTGCCTGATTTAGCAATGGTACCCAAGTGATTGATCACATCATCACGACTCATACCAATAGCATTATCTTCAATGGTGAGTGTATTGGCCTCTTTGTCAAAGCTGATGCGGATTTTCAGCTCTGAGTCATTCTCTAACAGCTCAGGAGCAGACAGCGCTTCAAAGCGCAATTTATCTGCCGCGTCCGAGGCGTTAGAAATCAACTCACGTAGAAAAATTTCTTTATTTGAGTACAACGAGTGAATCATCAAATGCAGCAGTTGTTTAACTTCGGTCTGAAAACCTAATGTTTCTTTTTGTGCTTCAACAGCCATCTGTATTAACTCCATAGTTACTTAAACAAGCCACGCGGGCTGGCGATGTAGTGAATATGGGGCGCATTTGCCAAAATACAACTGCACAACAACTAAGCAACGGAACTTTCAGTAGAAAAACAGTCTGTATATCAGTGAAACATATACCATGCTGCGCTCACCACAGCAGGCATATGCGATTGATGAGTGTTGGTACTGACATCATCTGCAGCAATATAACGCTATAGCAACGCAAGCCTACCATCACACTCATGATGTGTAATAATGACCAAGTATTTAACTTAAATACTGTGCTTTTACCAACAATGGAGATCTACATATGCAAAAGCCTTTTGTTACTGCCCTTCTACTAGCTGCTACTTTGGGTTTGGCTGCTTGTGATAGCGAGCCACAAGACAAGTTAGACGCGGCTAAAGAATCTTTATCTGATGCAGCCGAATCTGTACAGGACGCAGCTAAAGAAACTCAAGCAGCTGCTGAGCAAAAACTTGAGCAAATGTCTGAACAAACTCCCACGAGCGAAGAAGTGATTGAAGCCGCTAATGATGCAGCAGCAGAAGCTGCGGACAACACTGAGCAAGCGCTTGGTGATGCAGCCGACGCAACTGAAGAAGCTGCTGGCGACACTAAAAGCAAGCTAGACACTGCCGCTGAAAATGTTAAAAACAGCGCCAAAGAACTTCAACAAGACGCTAAAGACGCTGCAAGCAAACTGAAAGAAGAAAGCAAAAACCTTGCCGCTGAAGCTAAAGAAAAGTACAACGAAGCAACTAAAGCAGAGTAATTTCGACTGTTTGTTACATATCCGCCTTGTGCTCACACAGCACAAGGTGGATAAAACAGCAGCACTGCCCGTCACCCAGCCCCCCTAACTCTCCCTGCGCATGACCTTTAAGTACTACAAAAACACAAGCCACACATCGGCATCCTATACAGCCTGATTGACTTGTACAGGTATATGTATATTCTTATACACATACTCTACAACCCGTAAAGCTTACCTTATGACCACTGCAAAAAATCGTATCAAAGTTGGCATCAGCGCCTGCTTACTCGGCGCTCCCGTGCGCTTTAATGGCGGACACAAACAATCGCACCTGTGTAAAACAGTTCTGGCGCAATATTTTGAATATGTCTCTGTATGCCCAGAGCAAGCCATTGGTTTGGGTACGCCACGTGAGCCCATTCGCCTAGTGGGTGACACCTTAAAGCCGCGCGCGGTCGGTACAGTTAATAGCGAGCTGGATGTCACCGATGAGCTCACAGCTTACGGGCAGCAAACAGCTGCGCAACTCACTGATCTGTGCGGTTTTATTTTGATGCAGAAATCGCCATCCTGTGGCATGGAGCGCGTTAAAGTGTACCAATACAGCGGCCACACCGCTGAGCATGGCGGTATCGGCTTGTTTGCTGCAGCACTCATGCAAGCACAACCTAATTTACCCGCTGAAGAAGATGGACGCTTAAATGATCCAGTACTGCGGGAAAATTTTATGACCCGCGTGTTTGCCTACGCCCAATGGCGCGAACTGCTCAACACTGGCCTCACCCTAAAGAAACTCTATGATTTTCATGCACGCTACAAATATCAACTGATGGCCAACAGCCCAGCTGATTGCACCGCTTTGGGTCGTATGCTGGCCAATAGCAAGAAAGAGCGCCTGGGTATTTTAGCCAACAACTACTTCAGTTTATTTATGTCTGCACTGAAGAAAATCGCTAATCGCGGCAGCCATACCAATGTATTGCAACACCTCAGCGGTTATATTAAAAAATCACTCGATAGCGACGACAAACGTGAGCTGCAAGCTCTTATCCAGCAGTATCGCAATGGTATCGTGCCTTTGATTGTGCCTTTGACACTGCTCAAGCACCATTTTAACCGTCATCCAGATCGCTATATTGCCGAACAAGTGTATCTACAACCGCACCCTGAAAACCTCAGTCTGCGCAATGCAATCTAAACATATTTTAAATTTGTCAATATGACTCACCAGCCTTTCAGGGTATAGGTATGCAGCAACTTATTTGGTTTCGTAACGATCTTCGTATCAGCGACAACAGCGCTTTACACGCCGCCTTACAAGCAGGTCCTACGGTCGCAGTGTTTCTACTCAGCCCTGGGCAATGGCTGGCACATGATGCTGCTGCCTGCAAAATTGATTTTATTTTACGCAACTTAGTTGAGCTAGAAAAAAATCTCGCAACGCTGAATGTGCCCTTGTTGATTCGCACTGCTGACCAGTGGCAGCAAGCCCCTGAAGTGTTGGCAGAGCTGTGCCAGCAACTGAATATCAGCGCCGTGCATGTCAATACCGAATATGGCATTCACGAAAGCCAGCGTGATATGGCTGTAGGTACTGATTTAGTTGATCAAGGTGTGTTATTTCATAGCCACTTGGATCGCATTTTATTTAAGCCTGGAACAGTGCTGACTCAATCAGGCACATATTTTAAGGTGTTTAGCCAGTTTCGAAAAATCTGTTATCAGTATTTATACGAGCAAATACCTGCCTGCCTCGACACACCGCAAGCGCAAGCCGCGCTACGCATCAATAGCGACCCCATCCCCACTCAAGTTGCTGGCTTTGCTGCTATTGAGCCTGAACGCCAACTTTTATGGCCTGCAGGTGAAACCGAAGCCCAGCGTCGTCTGGCATTATTTAGCCAAGCTGCACTGACTGATTATGCAGAGCAGCGTGATCTGCCAGCCAAAGCGGGTACCAGCCAGATATCTGCGTATTTGGTTGCTGGGGCGATCTCCATTCGCCAATGCTTGCATGCAGCATTAGCGGCTAATCAAGGGGAATTTGCTACCGGTAATCAAGGCGTGGTGACTTGGGTTAGCGAGCTATTATGGCGTGAGTTCTATGTGCACATTTTAGTCGGTTACCCACAGGTTTCGCGCCATCGTGCCTTTAAACCTGACACTGAAGCTTTGGCGTGGCGTCACTCGCCTAAAGAGCTGCTCGCTTGGCAAGAAGGCCGCACTGGTATTCCGATTATCGATGCCGCCATGCGCCAGCTCTTAGCCACCGGCTGGATGCATAATCGTTTACGTATGATTGTGGCGATGTTTCTAACGAAAAATCTGCTGATTGATTGGCGCGCAGGTGAGCGCTTTTTTATGCAGCATCTCATTGATGGCTGTTTAGCAGCCAACAATGGCGGCTGGCAGTGGAGCGCCTCCACAGGTACCGATGCCTCGCCTTACTTTCGTGTGTTTAACCCCGTCAGCCAATCACAACGCTTTGACCCAAATGGTGATTTTATTCGCCGCTGGGTGCCTGAACTCAAGCATCTCAGCGCGAAAGAAATTCATCAACCTAAGCTGCTGTCAGGCTTATTTGGCACTGCTGACTACCCCAAGCAAATGGTTGATTTATCGTCAACCCGTCAGCGTGCTATTCAAGCCTTTAAAGACTTGGCCAGCACTGCACAGTCTTAATCAGGCAGACTGTGCAGCACAACCGCGACCTATTTAGGTAACGGTTGTACGCGCCTGATAACGATCAATCACCACCAATACCAAAACCACTACAGCACTGGGTAGTAACCAGCCCATTTGTTGCTCTGCTAAAGGCAAACGGCTAAACACCTCAGGTACCCAAGCTGAAAAACCTGCCGCTGATAAACCATCCACTAAGCCAAACACTAAGGTAACCAGCATAGTGCCGCGAAAGACCAAAGCACTGGATTTCCAGCAGCGATTGAGCAAGCTGAGCACCACTAAGACAATAGCTAATGGATATAATCCGGTTAGCACGGGCACTGAAACTTTGATTAACTGCTGCAAGCCTTGGTTGGATACCAGCCAACTAAACAGCACAAAAAAGATCACCACATACTTATAAGCAATATTGAACAAGCCATTAAAAAACTCACCACAGGCCACTAACAAACCGACCGCCGTCGTTAAACAGGCTAAAGCAATCACTAAAGCTAAGAGTAAATTACCCACAGGTCCAAACACATGCTGCACATAAATGGCTAAAACCTGACCGCCGTTTTGCGCTTCACTGGCAATCCCCTGACTGGTAGCACCCAAATAAAATAACGATAGATACACCGCTGACAAGCCCACCGCAGCAATTAAGCCAGCATAAATCGAGTAACGCGTGACCAGTCGCTCTGATTGCACACCTTTGCTACGCAATGCAGTAGCAATCACCACACCAAAGGCTAAAGCGCCCAAAGCATCCATAGTCAGATAACCATGCAAAAATCCCTGCAAGAATGCTTCTTCTTGATAGATGGCAATAGCCTGCCCCACATCACCGGCAGGCTTAAAGAAAGCCGCACCACCCAATACCGCCAATGCCAGCAGCAGTACAGGGGTAATCAGAGTACCGATACGATCAATGATTTTATTTGGATTAATAGCCAGATGCAGCACCAAAGCAAAGTACAAGCTGGAATAGAGCAGTAAACCCCCACTGCTGCTACCAAAAAATGGCACCACACCGATCTCATACGACACCACTGCAGTACGCGGCGTGGCAAAGAAAGGACCAATAGCTAAATACACAGCCATCGCCAGTGCAGTCCCTGCAATACGTCCTAAAGGCTGGGTTAAGGCTGTTAAACCACCGCCCACGCGCGCCAGCGCCACAACTGTCAATAAGGGTAATCCCACCCCCGTCATCAAAAAGCCCAGCGCTGCGCGCCAGACTGTCTCGCCAGCAGCTAATCCTGACTCAGCAGGAAAGATAATATTGCCCGCGCCTAAAAACAGTGCAAAGGTCATAAAGCCCAGTGCAAAAACATCACGCCGACTTAAGTAGGGTGATGTCGCTGTTGAGGTATTCATCGGAGTCCTTAAACATATGTGTCTAATTAAGCTAGTAAGTCTAAAGCACTGAAGGGATTCTACAAAGCAATTAAGGCTAGCCTGTGCGCTAGACGGCTTTCTCTCGCCAGTATCATGCACAGACCTCAGGCTTAACATACTGCGTTGCGCAGCGACTGCAATCCGCCGATGCCAGTACCCTACTCAAGACCGACAGGCACACATTTTCCGCCAAAGCAGCAGTAGATAATAAGAGTTGAAAGAGCGTTTTCATTCGGCTGATCCTTGAGTTTTGCAAAACGAACGAGTTAGTCTGAGTATGTGACTCGCAGAACAAAACCCATCCCACGAGGAATTACCATGAGTGATTTAATTATACCCAGCCACTGGAAAATCAGGCGTTCAACACACTTTTTCACCAAAGACAATATCCCCTCAGCACTACTCACCCATCACAACACCGCCGAAGGCGTTTATGGACAAATTTGTGTGATGCAAGGCACTGTCACTTTTTACGGCTTTGCTAATGAAGTAGACACCACAGCAGAAAAAACCGTGGTAATTCAGGCCGGCGAGTTTGCAGTGAGCCCGCCGCAATATTGGCACCGCGTCGAGTTAAGCGATGATGCACAATTTAATATCAACTTCTGGGCAGAACCCGACACCCAAAGTAAAGCGCTATTTAAAAGCTCGCGCATTCATAATCAGCCCATTGAAAAATTATTTGAGCAGGCAGAGTAAGGATCAAACCTTTTGCACAGTATCCTTGGGGCGATGACGACCGCTACAGAGCGCCCTCGCCCATTGGATTAAATAAGCTGTGATATTTCATAGGCCAAAGCAAAATCTCTTTTCGAGATACCACCGGCATCATGAGTGGTGAGACTGATCGCTACCTTGTTATACACATTGAACCATTCTGGGTGATGATCAGCTCTCTCAGCGAGCAGCGCCACTTGAGTCATAAAACCAAAGGCAGCAATAAAATCCGTAAATTTAAAAGCTCTATAGAGTTTATTGTCCTGAATACTCCAAGCTTGCTCAGCGCTGTGATTGAGCTTGGCCAACGCTGTATCAATTTGGCTTTGACTGTATTTTTCTAGCATATGCACCTCTACACGCATTAAGTCTTAGGGGTCACTATGCGCAGACTCTTCACCCAGATCAACTCGCAAGCACCGCCACCGGTATCGTCTCGCGTCAATGAAGAGCGCCAGCGCCACTGATTGTCAGTAGACAGCACATTCACCAAACTGCCTGACATCTCAACAATATCGCCAGGTCGTACCTTACCCAGCGCATGCTTGACCGAGATATTCTCTGGAATCACATGCATATTGGCGCTGTGCGTTTCTATCTCACGCTGAGGTATTGGCAATGCAGCGACCCGCCAAAAATAAAACCGCCCAGATTGCGAGATTTTAATCTGCTCGAGTACAGTCTCATCCGACATTCTGCCCCAGCCCAAAGCCAAGTCTGTCGGCGATAACTGCGCACCACGATCAAAGCTATAGTTTTTCTTGGCCAAAACTTTGGCGGTAATCTTAAAACTTGCCAACTCAGTCAACTGGTAAGCATCAACCTGCTGAATAATAGGCGTCTGCAGCATCTGCTGTTGCGGCTCTGCGGGCGCCATAACACCAGGACCTAGCTGCACCTGACCTGTACGCTGATACAAGGTCCAGCTTGCAGTGATGACCAACAACCAAAAAAGTAATTTTTTCATGCGTCACACATCAAGAGAGAACGCTAAGGGAGTGGGCGGTAATAGAGGATCAAAACACACCCCTTATTAGTACAGCAACATACTACAGAGGTGCTAATCGGAAAACACGACGGGTCTAAAAGGCTTTAGACCCCTTCAATCAAACCACCTAGAGTGACTTGATGACTTACTTATAAAAGGCTTCAACAGTACCTTTCAAAGTGATCAACAGCGGCTGACCACGGCGGTCTTTTGCTTTAGGTGATGGAAATTTAACCCAACCTTCACTGATGCAATACTCTTCAATATCAAAACGCTCTTTGCCATTGAGACGAATACCAATACTGTGATCAAAAATTTCTGCAATATGGTGCGGGCTATTCGGATGACCCGAAAGGCGATCAGGTAAAGCAGGACGTGATGTTGTGTCGTTCATATTGGATCCAGCATAAATAAAAGTGCACTATTGTAGTCAAAATAGGCCTAACGCTCAACAAATAGCGTTTAGTGCAGGTATTTAAATACTCTTTAAATGATTGCAGTTGGGCAGTTTACTTAGAGTCTAAACCCGATGCACTACAACGCAGAACAACGCAGAGTAGCAAACGAGTCGACAAGCCAGGATGCCTGTACCAAGCTCGATGAACTGTTGGCCCAGATACCAGTACAGCACAGCCGTTTCGATAATAGTTTATGATAGCCAACCCCTCTATATCCTTAAATACATACTCTGATCATGATTTTTATCAGCAATCATATCCGCCTCGAAGACCACGAAGTTGAGATCAGCGCAATACGCTCTCAAGGAGCTGGCGGACAAAACGTCAATAAAGTTTCATCAGCGATTCACTTACGCTTTGATATTCACGCCTCCAGTCTACTGGAGTTTCAAAAACAGCAATTACTCGAAAGCAAAGACAGCCGCATCAGCAAAGAAGGCGTGCTGATTATTAAAGCGCAACAATTTCGCACTCAAGAAAAAAATAAAATTGATGCTTTTGAACGCTTACAACAATTTATCCTAGCTGCCACCTACATCAGTAAAACTCGCAGACCCACCAAGCCCAGTAAGAATGCCAAACGCAAACGCACCGATCAAAAAACCCAACGCGGTGTGACCAAATCTTTACGTGGTAAAGTCGACTACTAAAGCCGTGCAACAGTTCAGGAACTACTCATGCATATGCTGCCTATCACCCAGAATCGTCGCCAACCCAGCCGCATTACTTTTATTGTATTAATGATTGTGGTCGGTCTTAACTTGCGCCCAGCATTATCATCCTTGGCGCCCTTGTTGCCGCGCATTGCAAGTGAAGGCCAACTTTCAGTGCTGGCTTTATCCTTACTGACCACTTTGCCCGTACTCTGTCTTGGGCTTTTTGCGCCCTTTTCACCTTGGCTAGCCAGACGCTTAGGGCTGGAGCGCAGTTTGGCACTGGCGCTGATTATTTTAAGCTTGGGTTTAGCTCTACGTGGCTTAGGTCATGCTCCTGCATTATTTAGCGGCACCTTACTCGTGGGCGCTGCGATTGGCGTGCTGGGTACATTATTACCAGCTCTAGTGAAACGTGAGCTGGCTGACAGCGCTGACTTAATGACCGGTGTGTACACCATGGCGCTATGCTTAGGTGGCGCTTTGGGTGCTGGGCTGAGCATTCCCTTAGCTGATTTATTGGGCAGTTGGTCACTGAGCTTAATGGCTTGGGCAGGTTTAGCTTTAAGTGCACTACTGGCTTGGTGGTGGATTATGCCGCAACCTGCAGCAAACCCTGAGTTCAAAGCATCACCTGGCCATGCCCGTGCCTTACTGCGCAACCCGCTGGCCTGGCAGGTAATGCTATTTATGGGCAGTCAATCTTCATTAGCTTATATCGTCTTTGGCTGGCTACCCACGCTATTGGTGCGACAAGGCTACAATGAAAATGAAGCTGGTTGGCTGATGGGCGCATCTATTATGACCCAACTGATCTCTGCCATTGGTGCTCCTTGGTTAGCACGTCTGAGCAAAGATCAGCGCCCAGCTATTATGTTAGTGCTTGCTCTGGTGGCTGCAGGCTTGTTGCTCTTGCTGCTAGGTCCAACATCCATGCGCTGGCCGGGCGCAATTTTACTCGGCTTAGGTCAAGGCGGATCATTTAGTTTGGCACTGACACTGATAGTGTTGCGCAGTGCTAATGCCAGTATTGCTGGTGAGCTCTCAGCATTAGTTCAAGGCGGTGGTTACACACTAGCAGCCATGGGACCTTTAGCGGTAGGCCTGATGATTGATGCTGAGTTTGGCATCCAAGCTATTACTTGGGTACTGCTAACGGTATTGGCTTTTGCTGCCGTCATGGCTCTATTGGCTGGGCGCCAGCACCGTTTAGACATAAATCATGCTGGAGCTTTAATCACGGTGAAGCTAAAAAGCAGGCATGAATAGTTGTCTATTATGAGTGCAACATCTCATTCTGCTTACTGGATAAGGGAAAGTGACCTGCGCCAAATTCTCTGCGCTCAACTGTTGCCAATCAGTGTGCTGCCAGTCGTAGGTGTCGTGTTCTTGAAAATACTCAACACTGCCCAAAATACTTAAGTCACTGCGCGTCAGTGCCAACAGCCGCTACAATCACTGAGGCTGTTAGCACGCATAAACGACTCACCTGTCAGGGTTATTTTCTATTGCCCATCAGCAGTAGTGCACCACCAAATAAGACCGCGGCCAGCCCTGCCCACACCGGGATATTGACAGTTTCTTTTTCTTTAGCGGTCAATTCAACCGAGCCTAACTTAACCACAGTGGTATCTTTCGTGTAACTAAAACCACCATAAGCCAAGCCTAAACTACCGGCAACAATCAAGGCGATCGCAAGAGTTCTTATTGTATTCATAATGTGATTCCTTTGGTTATTGATCCAAATTGCAACATACGCTGCATTTGGCTGAGCACGCTCTAGGTCATTAAAGCATGATTAACTTGGCATGCCATCTAAGATCGCTCTTCAAGGCATTCATAGCCACCCATTTCAAACTCGCGGCAAATCCATGGGCGCTGCTCATAAATACTGCACAGCATGGTGTCTCGATCTAAAGCAGCGCACCAACCATCCTCTAAACGCGCCATGCTCATACCACCCCAAGCATCAAACTCAATATAGCGCTCAGGCACACCCGTATCACTGATCAGCATCACCTCTAAACGGCAACAGTTTGCTTTGCAGGTTGCACAAGTGACAGCAGTACTCGGTACGTTCACTAGATCAATGTTCATTGTTTATTGCACACCAGTTGTGTCGCCCCCTATTTAATCTCAACAGTGCAATCACAGGCACGCTCGAGCACTGTCATCACACTGTTCATTAGCGCATCTTTCTTAGGCTTGCTTAACCTGCTGACCGAAGGCGCGGACACGCAATGCAAGCAATACCAGCAGCACACCAAATAACACCGCGTATAAAGCAATCAACCACGCCATAGCTAAAGCACCAGCCACAGGCTGTGCCATCATAAACACACCAAAAATCACAGAAGCCAGGCCACCTAAAATCAGCAACCACTCACCTTGAATTTGCTTACGCAGACGGATACCCGCCAAAATTTGCAAGACACCCGTAGCAATCGCCCAAATGGCGATATAAAACAATAGCGCTAACGCAGTGATACCCGGCGCTAAGAACGTCAGTATACCTACACCGACACTAATCAAAGCCCAAATCAGTAACACCCACCAATCATCATGATCTTTACGTCCTGCTACGGCTGAATACACCCCAAGTACACCATCAGCTAAAATATAAGCCCCGAAAAACAAGATCAGCAAAGTCACTGAGATCTCCGGTTGGCGCCAGGTTAATACGCCAAATACAATGGCCAACACACCACGTAACATCAGCACCCACCAAGTTAAAGACAGAATGCTGGCTAATCGAGTTTCAATACTGTTCATAAAACGTATATCCCTTTGGTTTTGAGTCAAAATCACGACAAGTGAACAACTCTAAGTGAGGTCAGTCTATCCGGATTAAGCTTAGCTCTGGTTAACTGATATTTCTGTTCGATTACGGCCTAAATCTTTAGCACGATAAAGTGCCTGATCCACACGCTCAATCAAATTAGCCAGTGCCTCGTTGTTCTGCAACTCACCTACGCCAATCGACACTGTGGTCACGCCAACCTTGTCATGGGGTTTACTTTGCACTGCCTGTCGGCAACGTTCAGCCAAACGCAACCCTTGCTCTAAACCGCAGCCGGCAAACACCAATAAAAACTCTTCACCACCCCAACGAATGACTGTATCGTTGGCTCGCAGTGTTGCTAGCATCGCGTCAGCAATCGTCTTGAGTACAGCATCACCAGCGTTATGACCCCATGTATCGTTGACCTGTTTAAAGTGATCAGCATCCACCATGGCAATCGACAGTGGTAAATCACAACTGCGGTAGTGCATATAAGCTTTTTCCAGTGCTTGCTCTCCTGCCGCCCGAGTCAACACACCTGTCAGCGCATCCAAGCGCACCATTTCACGAAATTTTTGCTCTGCAAGAACGCGAGTGGTTTCATCACGAAATATACTCACGTAATGGGTAATAGTGTTGTGCTCATCCATCAATGGCGTAATAGTTTCATCACAGTAGATCAACTCATGACTCTTACTGCGGTTGACAAAGGTACCCTTGAAAGATTCGCCTTTCTGCAGCGTGCTCCACATATCACGGTAAAAACTCTCATTCTGCTCACCGGACTTGAGAAGTCGTGGATTCCGCCCAAGAACATCTGTCAGTCCATAACCAGTGATATTTTCAAAAGCTTTGTTAGCAAATTCTATAGTGCCCGCGCTATCGGTAATCAACACACCATCATCAGTGGCGTTGAGGACCTGAGCAAAAAGTTTGTTACTCTTTTGTGCGGCGACTAAGCTGCTGATATCTTGCTGTAAAGAAACGAAATGCGTGATCTCGCCTGCAAGATTGCGTACTGCTGAGATGCTCCATTCAACGGTATAAGGCCGTCCATCCTTGCGATAATTAACCGTTGAACCTTGAAAAAAAGTACCCTCACGTACACATTGGCGCAAGCGCTCAATCACCTCTGGATTGGTTGCTGACCCCTGCATAATACGTGGGTTTTTCCCTAACAGTTCTTCTTCGCTATAACCGCTCATCTGCAAAAAAGCTTGATTGACAAAAACAATACGATGCCCACCTTCCCCGGTATAGGCATCTGTCATCAAGACAGCGCTATATGACTGATCAAGAGCAAAAGCAATGACACTAGGGTCAATTTTTTGAGCAATCGTATTCATACTCCGGGCAACACTCCGCATTCATTCTCGTTGTTGAAATCACTCAAAGCCGCTACCCCATTATTTTAAACGTTAAAGATTGAGCAGAAACTCTACTGCCATTTACACAGAAAAATCCCAATCAACTGCTGTAGTTTAAGTTTGAACTTAATGTACGCCAAACCAAAAAAGCCATCACAAGGATGGCTTTAAGACATTTTTACTTATGCTGCCAACCGGTAATCTCGGCTAAGGCTGTACCAATATCAGCCAACGAGCGCACTGTTTTCACCCCCGCATCTTGTAACGCAGCAAATTTCTCATCAGCAGTGCCTTTACCACCAGAAATAATAGCTCCAGCATGCCCCATACGTTTGCCCTCAGGCGCTGTTACACCAGCAATATAAGACACCACCGGCTTAGTCACATGGGCTTTAATATAAGAAGCGGCCTCTTCTTCAGCGCTACCACCAATCTCGCCAATCAGCACAATGGCTTCGGTTTGTGGATCGGCTTGAAACATTTTTAAAATATCAATAAAACTGGAGCCCGGAATCGGGTCGCCACCAATGCCGACACAGGTCGACTGGCCAAAACCTGCATCTGTGGTTTGCTTGACTGCTTCATAAGTCAAAGTCCCCGAGCGTGAGACAATGCCGACTTTACCAGGCATATGAATAAAGCCTGGCTGAATACCAATTTTGCATTCACCAGGAGTAATAACGCCTGGACAGTTGGGCCCAATTAAACGTACCCCCAACTCATCGCACTTCACTTTGACAGCCAACATATCCAAAGTTGGTATGCCTTCAGTGATGCAAATAATCAGTTTAATGCCAGCAAATGCAGCCTCTAAAATAGAATCCTTGCAAAAGGCTGCAGGCACATAAATCACAGACGCATCTGCCCCCGTGGCTTGTACAGCTTCCAAGACCGTATTAAACACCGGCAAGCCCAAGTGTGTCGTCCCCCCTTTACCTGGGGTGACACCACCTACCATTTTCGTACCATAAGCAATAGCTTGCTCAGAGTGAAAGGTCCCTTGCGCACCGGTAAAGCCTTGGCAAATCACCTTAGTGTCTTTGTTAATTAAAATACTCATGCCTGCTCCCCTTGCGCTGCAGCAACCACTTGTATTGCCGCATCACTGAGACTACTGGCAGCAATAATATTCAAACCACTTTCAGCTAATACCTGACGACCTAAGGCCGCATTATTACCTTCTAAACGCACCACTACTGGCACTTTAACGCCCACTTCTTTGACTGCGCCAATCACGCCTTCGGCGATCATATCGCAACGCACAATACCGCCAAAAATATTAATCAAAACTGCTTTAACATGGGTATCAGAAAGAATGATTTTAAAGGCTTCAGAAACGCGCTCTTTGGTTGCACCGCCACCGACATCTAAAAAGTTGGCAGGCTTACCACCGTGGTGATTAACAATATCCATAGTCCCCATGGCTAAACCAGCACCATTGACCATGCAACCAATATCACCATCGAGGGCAACATAGTTGAGTTCAAATTGTGCGGCATGTGCTTCACGTGGATCTTCTTGCCCAAAATCTTGCATGCTACGTAACTTAGGCTGGCGATAAAGCGCATTACTATCAATGGTCACTTTGGCATCTAAACAATGCAGATAGCCGTCTTTGGTAATCACCAAGGGGTTGACTTCGAGCAACGCCACATCGCGCTCAACAAACAGCTTGGCTAAACTTAAAAATATTTTAACAAACTGCTGTACCTGATCGCCTTGCATACCTAATTGGTAGGCTAAATATCGGCCTTGAAAAGGCTGCGCGCCAATACTTGGATCGATCATGACACGTAATATTTTTTCTGGCGTGGCGTGCGCTACTTTTTCAATATCAACACCGCCTTCAGTGGACGCCATAAACACGACTCGACGTGAAGCACGGTCCACTACGGCACCCAAATATAATTCTTGGGTAAAATCAGTGCATGCTTCAACCAGTATCTGATTCACCGGCTGACCATCTGCATCAGTTTGATAGGTGACTAAACGCTTACCCAGCCACTGCGCGGCAAAGTCTTTAGCGTCCTCAGGAGTAGTAACTAATTTAACCCCGCCGGCTTTACCACGACCACCAGCATGCACTTGGGCTTTAACAACCCAACGCTCACCACCAATGCTATGACAGGCTTGCTCAGCTGCTTGAGGTGTCTCAGCAACAAAGGCCGCGGATACAGGTAATCCATATTCAGAAAATAATTGCTTCGCTTGATATTCATGCAAGTTCATAAAGCCCTACCCGGTAAGTGTTAGATAATGTGAGATCTACCTAGTACCGAGTGTAACGGCTATCGCTCTATTAAATCAGCTCGCAAACTGTAATAAGTCAGAATTAACTTTTAGAAGGCAGAATCAAAACCGCCCCGATTAAGGGGCGGTTTATTGATTAACGCTTTTTGCGGTTCGCGATATGAATCGCTTGCCCACTGACGGCGAGCGCCGCTTCGTGAAGCGCTTCAGATAAGGTTGGGTGTGAGAACACCATCAACGCTAAATCTTCAGCACTGGAGCCAAACTCCATCGCAATGGCACCCTGCTGCACTAATTCTGCAGCGCTTGGGCCAATCACGTGTACACCGAGTACGCGATCAGTGGTTGCATCAGCAATCACTTTCACAAAACCAGCGGTATCATTGGCAGCCATCGCACGACCACTGGCGGCGAACGGGAACACACCAACGTTCACAGCGATACCATCACCTTTCAACTGCTGCTCGGTTTGACCAACGCTCGCAATTTCTGGGTGTGTGTAGATCACACTTGGGATGAGGTCGTAGTTGACTTGGTTTTTCTTACCCGCAATACGCTCTACAACCATGATGCCTTCTTCTGACGCTTTGTGAGCCAGCATTGGGCCACGCACCACGTCACCAATGGCATAAACGCCCGGTACGCTGGTTGCACAGGTATCGTCAACGTAGATAAAACCACGCTCATCTAGTGTTACACCACTGTCAACTGCTAAGACGTTAGTGGTGACTGGACGACGGCCAACAGACACAATTAACTTATCAAAAGTCATTTGTTGCTCGCCTTTTGCATCAGTGAAGTTCACTGTGACTTCGCCGTCTTTCACTTCAGAACCGGTCAAACGTGCGCCTAAACGGATATCCAAGCCTTGCTTAGTGAAGATTTTCAGAGCTTCTTTAGCAACTTGATCATCCATCGCTGGCAGGAATTTATCCTGAGCTTCGATCACTGTGACTTCAGCGCCTAAACGGCCCCACACAGAACCCAACTCCAGACCAATCACGCCAGCACCAATCACGCCAAGACGCTTTGGTACCGCTTGGAACTCCAATGCGCCAGTTGAATCAACGATAACATCTTGATCAACCGGTGCTGGTGGAATATCAATCGGCTGTGAACCCGCTGCGATAATCACGTTTTCAGCTTCGTACATTTGTACAGTGCCGTCAGCAGCAGTGACTTCAACTTGCTTGTTAGCCAGTAACTTACCGTGACCTTCAATGCTGGTTACGCCATTGGCTTTAAACAAGCCTGCGATACCGCCAGTGAGGTTTTTAACAATGGTGCTCTTACGCGCAATCATTGCTGGAACATCCATGGTGACGCCTTTAACGTCAATACCATGTACTGCGAAGTCTTCTTTAGCTTCGTGGTATTTCCATGCACTATCCAATAAAGCTTTAGATGGTATGCAACCTACGTTCAAGCAGGTACCACCTAAAGCCATTTTGCCGTCTTTATCTTGGTACTTTTCAATACAGGCAGTTTTCATACCTAATTGTGCTGCTTTAATTGCGGCAACGTAGCCACCAGGGCCTGCACCAATGACAATTACATCAAATTTCTGACTCATGAGCTTTCCTCGTTAAGTGGTATAAACCACGTACTGCAGCCGCTTAATCTGTCAGCGGCTGCAGAATTATCAGATATCCAACAACAGACGTGCTGGGTCTTCTAACAAGTTTTTCATGGTGACAAGGAAAGTCACTGCTTCTTTGCCATCAATTAAACGGTGGTCATAGGACAATGCTAAGTACATCATCGGCAAAATAACCACTTCACCGTCGACAGCCATTGGACGCTCTTGGATTTTATGCATACCCAAGATTGCTGTTTGTGGTGGGTTAACGATAGGCGTTGACAGTAAAGAACCGAATACACCACCGTTAGAAATAGTGAAAGTACCGCCCGTCATTTCTTCTAAAGTCAGCTTACCTTCTTTAGCTTTACGACCGTATGCGTTAATGCCACCTTCAATTTCCGCAAGGCTCATAAACTCTGCGTTACGCAGTACCGGTACCACTAGACCACGGTCGCTGGAGACAGCAACACCGATATCTTGGTAACCGTGGTAAACGATATCGCTACCATCAATCGAAGCATTCACACCAGGCTGACGCTTCAGTGCTTCAACTGCTGCTTTAATAAAGAACGACATAAAGCCTAAACGTACACCGTTATGGGTCTTTTCGAACAAGTCTTTGTACTTGCTACGCAGTTCCATAATCGGCTTCATGTTGACTTCGTTAAAGGTCGTCAACATTGCCATTGAAGATTGCGCTTCAACTAAGCGCTCAGCAACTTTCTTACGCAGACGCGTCATAGGCACACGTTTTTCTACGCGATCACCGGCAGCAAACAGCGGTGCTTCTGCAGCAGGAGCAGCAGCTTTAGCGGCAGGCGCTGGCTTGTTAGCCACTGCAGCAACAGCATCTTCTTTAGTCACACGACCATCTTTGCCTGTACCAGCGATATCTGCTGGGTTCAGTGCATTTTCTGCGGCAATTTTACGTGCTGCTGGAGACAAGATAGCATCTTCGCCCGCTGCGGCTGGAGCGGCTTCGCTCGCTGCAGGTGCTGGCGCAGCAGCAGGAGCTGCCACAGCTTCAGTGTCCAAACGACCTAACAACTCGCCGCTTAAAACTGTTGCATCTTCATCAGCAACAATTTCAGTGATCACGCCATCTGCTTCAGCCAAAACTTCCATCACAACTTTGTCGGTTTCGATATCAACAATCAGCTCATCACGCTTAACAGCGTCGCCTACTTTTTTGTGCCATGTTGCAACGGTGCCATCAGCGACCGACTCGGGAAATGCTGGGGCTTTAATTTCGATAGCCATAATAATGTGTTCCTATAAATTCGGTTGTTACGTAAAAAACCGCACTGAATTGAACAGTGCGGTTTTATCGCTGATTTAAACGTTAAAAGCTTCTTGCAACAATTGTTCTTGCTGCTCAGCATGCATCGATGCATAACCACAAGCCGGCGATGCAGAAGCAATACGGCCGGCGTACTGCAACTCAACACTCGGCTGATGAGCCTGAGCCACACGACGCATATGATGCTGACTGCAATACCAAGCACCTTGGTTCATCGGCTCTTCTTGACACCAGATGATCTGCTTGAGGTTTTTGTATTTGGCAAACTCGGCACCTAAATCATCTTCAGGGAACGGATAGAGCTGCTCAATACGTACGATGGCTGTGTTATTTAAGCCTTCGTTACGACGCTTTTCTAGCAAGTCGTAATACACCTTACCGCTACACATGATCAAACGATCAACTTTATCAGCATCTAACGAATCAATTTCACCGATCACGTTATGGAAAGTGCCTGCAGACAAGTCTTCTAATGTAGATGTTGCTAACTTATGACGCAGTAGCGATTTTGGCGTTAAAGCAATCAACGGCTTGCGCAGCGGACGAATCGCTTGGCGACGCAGCATATGGTAAACCTGTGCTGGTGTCGTTGGCACACACACTTGAATATTGTGCTCAGCACACAACTGCAAGTAACGCTCTAAACGAGCGGAGGAGTGCTCTGGACCTTGACCTTCATAACCGTGCGGCAGCAACATCGTCAGACCTGATAAACGGCCCCACTTAGTTTCACCACTGGTAATAAACTGGTCAATAACAACCTGCGCACCGTTAGCAAAGTCACCAAACTGGGCTTCCCAGATCACTAATGCGTTAGGCATGGTGCTGGCATAACCGTATTCGAATGCTAATACTGCTTCTTCAGACAAGAAGGAGTCATACATATCAAAGCGTGGTTGATCTTTGTACAGATTTTGCAGACCGATATAGGTCTCGCCATCTTTCTGATTGTGCAATACCGCGTGACGGTGCGAGAAGGTACCGCGACCCACGTCTTGGCCAGTAATACGGATTGGATAACCTTCAAACAACAAACTGGCGTACGCAGCATTTTCTGCAAAGCCCCAGTTGAGTGGTAAGCCACCGGCAGCCATTTTCTGACGATCTTCAAGAATCTTGGACACTTGACGCTGTACAACAAAGCCATCTGGCGTTTCTTGTAGCTTCAGTGCAAGTTCTTGCAAAGTTTTCAGATCAAAGCGCGTGTCATACTGTGGAGTCCACTTATGACCTAGGTATGGACGCCAATCAACAAACAGTTCTTTGTTCGGCTCTTTCACCAAGCTTTGCACGACGTGCAAACCATTATCAAGCGCAGTGCGGTATTCATCACTTAAGGCTTGAACCTGCTCAGCGCTTTGGATGCCATCTTTAACCAAGGCATCAGCATAGAGTTCACGCGTAGTGCGCTGCTTGCTGATAATTTTGTACATCAATGGCTGTGTACCACTGGGTTCATCAGCTTCGTTGTGACCACGACGACGGTAGCAAACGAGGTCAATAACGACATCACGCTTGAACTGCATACGGTAGTCAATCGCCAACTGAGTAACGAACAACACAGCTTCTGGATCATCACCATTCACGTGCAAAATAGGCGCTTCAATCATTTTCGCAACATCTGTTGCGTATTCAGTTGAACGCGTATCTTCAGGCTTACTTGTGGTGAAACCAACTTGGTTATTGATCACAACACGAATAGTACCGCCTGTTTTAAAGCCACGTGTTTGTGACATTTGGAAAGTTTCCAGCACCACACCTTGACCTGCAAACGCAGAGTCACCGTGAATGGTTACTGGAACAACTTTATCGCCATTTGAATCATTGCGACGATCTTGACGCGCGCGTACAGAACCTTCAACAACTGGAGATACGATCTCAAGGTGCGATGGGTTAAAGCTGAGCGCCAAATGCACTTCGCCACCTGGCGTCATCACGTTGGATGAGAAACCTTGGTGATATTTAACGTCGCCTGAAGCGAGGCCTTCAACGCGCTTACCATCAAACTCGTCAAATAAATCACGTGGGTTTTTACCATAGGTATTGACCAGAACGTTAAGACGTCCACGGTGGGCCATACCGACAACAATTTCTTTAGCACCATAAGAGCCTGAGCGCTGAATAATCTCATCCATTAACGGAATCAGACTTTCACCACCTTCAAGACCAAAGCGCTTGGTACCTGGGTATTTAGTACCCAAATATTTTTCCAGACCTTCACCGGCCGTTAAACGCTCAAGAATATGCGTACGAACTTCGGGAGAGAATCCTGGACGGCTGCGTACACTTTCCAGACGCTGCTGGAACCAGCGACGCTGCTCTGAATCAACAATATGCGTAAACTCAGCACCAATAGTGCCGCAATACGTATCTTGCAGAGCTTGCTGAATCTCGCGTAACGTGGCTTCTTCTTTGCCGATATTTAAATCGCCAGTACGAAACACGCTATCAAGATCGGCGTCAGTTAAACCGTAATGATGCACGGTTAAATCAGCCTGCATTGGGCGCACCCATAAACCTAGCGGATCAAGCTTAGATGCCTGATGGCCACGCATACGGTAGGCTTGGATTAAACGGAGCACCTCAACTTGTTTTTTCTCATGCTCAGTGCTGATGCTGCCAGCAGAAACTGGCTGAGCTCGTCTTTGGTTTTTGGCCAGTAAGACAAATTGATCACGAACTGTAGAGTGCGAGACATCAGTACTTACACCGCCATCAGTTGGCAGTTTTTGAAAGTAAGTACGCCACTCTTCCGATACAGAGTTCGGATCGTGCAGGTAGAGTTCATATAGCTCTTCCACATAGGCAGCATTTCCACCGGAAAGGTGGGCGCTGCTCCACATGCGCTGCATTACGCTTTCTTGCATGCTAGGTCACCCTTGATAAGGGGGACGCTACCGGCATAGAAACTTAATGGCTTTAAGTCACAGAAAAGCGACTTGGATAAAGCCACTACGATTCACGCAGATAGTCCGGGCACCAGCCCGGATGCCCCTGCTGGTCTTCAATTGCGTTTTAAATAGCTTTGTGGGCTATTTTTCGTTTAAAGCCACACATATGAAGTACTCATATGTGTGGCTAAAGTGTTTACAACATTCGCTATTGTAAATCAGGTACCGCTTTGCAACAACATGCTACGAATATGACCAATCGCCCGAGTTGGGTTGAGGCCTTTCGGACACACGTTTACGCAGTTCATAATATTGTGGCAACGGAACACACTGAACGGGTCATCAAGACGCGCTAAACGCTCTTGAGTTTGCGTGTCACGTGTATCAGACAAGAAACGGAAAGCTTGCAGCAAAGCTGCTGGGCCTAGGAACTTATCTGGATTCCACCAGAATGAAGGGCAACCGGTTGAGCAGCATGCGCACAAGATGCACTCATACAAACCATCAAGCTTTTCACGGTCTTCTGGTGACTGCAAACGCTCAATACCTGGCGCTGGCGTATCGTTTTGCAAGTAAGGCTGAACTTTTTCGTACTGCTTGTAGAAAATGCTCATATCAACAGCTAAGTCACGAATAATTGGCAGTCCAGGCAATGGACGTACAACTAATTTACCACCCTTAACAACAGATGATAACGGCGTGATACAGGCTAAACCGTTTTTACCCGCGATGTTCATACCATCTGAACCGCACACGCCTTCACGGCATGAGCGGCGGTATGACAAGCTCTGGTCTTGCTCTTTAATCAGATTAAGAACATCCAACACCATCATATCTTGACCATCGATAGTTACATCGAAGTCTTGCATGAAAGGCGCAGAGTTAACCTCTGGGTTATAGCGGTAAACGCTAACTTTCAATATTTTAGGCAACGTCATCGTGATAACCCTTAATATTTACGTTCTTGGGGTTTAAAGTGTTCAGCATCTTTTTCAACTGCTGATGAAATCGAGAAGTTCACTGCACGCTTACCAACTGTTTTAGTTGCTGGGAAGTACATGCTATGGCAGAGCCAGTTTTCATCATCACGACTTTCATAGTCTTCACGAGCGTGAGCACCGCGCGACTCGGTACGAGCTTCTGCAGCAATTGCAGTTGCTTCGGCCACTTCAAACAAGTTTTGTAACTCAAGCGCTTCGATACGTGCAGTGTTAAATGCATTGCTCTTATCGCTGATTTTCACATTCTTGATGCGTTCGCCTAGAGTTTTCAGCTCTGCAATACCTTTTTTCATGTATTCACCAGTACGGAATACACCAAAGTAGTTCTGCATGCAGTTTTGCAACTCTTTACGTAAAGGTGCAACTTCTTCACCTTCAGTACGCGCATTCAGTGCATTCAAGCGTGCCAGAGCCTTTTCAATATCGCTCTCGCTAGCAGCTTTCGCTTCAACACCATCACGCAGGCTCTTCTCAAGGTAAAGACCAGCAGCACGACCGAACACAACCAAGTCGAGTAGCGAGTTACCACCAAGACGGTTCGCACCGTGTACAGATACAGACGTCACCTCACCTACAGCGAACAAACCATCAACAATGTGATCGTTGCCTTCAGCGTCTTGTGCAATCGCCTGGCCGTTAATGTTAGTGGCAATACCACCCATCATATAGTGGCAGGTTGGAACAACAGGAATTGGCGCAACCACTGGATCAACGTGAGCAAAAGTAATTGACAGCTCACAAATACCAGGTAGACGACTGTGCAGCACTTCTTCACCAAGGTGATCAAGCTTCAGCAGTACGTGGTCACCATTAGGACCACAACCGTTACCGGCTAAGATCTCTTTAACCATGGAGCGTGCAACCACGTCACGACCAGCAAGGTCTTTAGCGTTCGGAGCATAACGCTCCATGAAACGCTCGCCATGCTTGTTGATCAAGTAACCACCTTCACCACGGCAACCTTCAGTAACCAAGGTACCCGCACCAGCAATACCGGTTGGGTGGAATTGCCACATTTCCATATCTTGTACTGGTACACCAGCACGCAACGCCATACCAATACCGTCACCAGTGTTGATCAGTGCGTTAGTGGTTGATGCATAAATACGACCTGCACCACCGGTTGCCAAGACAACAGCTTTAGCACGGATGTGAACAACTTCACCGGTTTCAATGCAGATAGCGATCACACCCACTACTGCACCGTCTTCGTTTTTAACTAAATCAACAGCAAACCACTCGTTTAAGAAGGCCGTACCGTGTTTTAAGTTTGCTTGGTACAGAGTGTGCAATAGCGCGTGACCCGTACGGTCAGCTGCAGCACAGGTACGCGCAGCTTGACCGCCGCGACCAAAGTCTTTCGACTGGCCACCAAACGGACGCTGATAAATACGACCTTTTTCTGTACGCGAGAACGGCAGGCCCATGTGCTCAAGCTCATATACAGCTTCAGGACCTACAGAACACATGTATTCGATAGCGTCTTGGTCACCGATATAGTCGGAACCTTTAACGGTATCGTACATGTGCCAGCGCCAATCATCATTCGGATCATCTGATGCGA
>CALZAE010000004.1 GCA_945612235.1 uncultured Gammaproteobacteria bacterium
TCTCGATTCGTTCTTGTTAAGTAATGATAAAAATAAGGGACAATATAAGAGATTAGGTAATCCCCCCATTTATAACAGGGCTCAAAAGTAGATATCAGGCCACTATGGCCAACTTTTGTTTAGGGGTAATGCCACCAAGCCCCATATTAGGTCGTTCGTTATTGTAGTGCCAGAGCCATTGAGTCGCATAATCTTGAACTGCACCAATGCTCTCAAATAAATACTGAGCGAGCCAGTCATAACGAACAGTACGATTGTAACGTTCGATATAAGCATTTTGTTGCGGATTACCAGGCTGAATAAAGTCCAGTTTAATATTATGTTTAGCTGCCCAAGCACCAAGCTTTCCGCTGATATATTCAGGTCCGTTGTCACAACGAATTGAGCGCGGTTTGCCGCGCCATTCAATAATTTGATCCAGTGTTCGTATCACTCGCTCTGCCGGCAATGAGAGATCAACCTCAATGCCCAGTCCTTCACGATTAAAGTCATCGATGATATTCAAAAGCCGATAATTACGACCGTCACTCAGCTGATCATGCATAAAGTCCATTGACCAGCAGACATTCATAGCATCCGGAACCGCCAGAGGCTGCGGTTTATCGCGCACTAAACGCTTTCTAGGCTTGATACGCAGGTTCAGCTCAAGCTCTCGATAGATGCGGTAAACGCGCTTGTGGTTCCAGCGAAAGCCCTTCACGTTACGCAAATATAGATAACACAAACCAAAGCCCCAGTTTCTATGGCTATGGGTCAGACGAATCAGCCAGTCAGCAATTTCAGCGTTTTGATGGCTGAGCTTGGCTTGATAGCGATAACAGGTTTCACTGATGCTAAAAACCAAGCATGCCAAACGTATGCTGACTGCTTTTTCACTCACGGCTCGCTGTGCCATCTCACGACGCTGAGACGGCTTTACCACTTTTTTTCGATGGCCTCTTTAAGAATCTCGGCTTTTAAACGCTCCTCAGCGTACATTTTCTTAAGTCGACGGTTTTCTTCTTCAAGCTCCTTTAAACGCGTCATCATTGATGCGTCCATGCCGCCAAACTTGGTTCGCCACTTGTAGAAGGTTGCGCTGCTCATGCCATGCTCACGGCACAGTTCTGGAACAGGTATGCCGTTTTCGGCTTGCTTTAAGACCGAGAGGATTTGGCTGTCGGTAAATCGTGATTTTTTCATGCAGAATCTCCTTGCATATAGCTTATGGAAAACTCTACTTGAGAGCACTGCTATTTTTCGGGGGGATTACCCCTGCTAATAACCTCTGAACGACATAAAGTGTATAAAAACTCTGGCGTTAATTCAGCGTTATTAGAGTCTAAAACAACCATTCCTGAGTTGATTCTTATGACGTCATAAGGTACTGAGCTATCATAGTGTGCAAATTGACCAACTGAGCCTCGAGTTGTTAACACTATGCTTCCGCGCTTCACATGTCCTTTTCTTAGTTTTTGATGCTTTTCTTTATCGATAAATTGAACCTGGGTAAATTTAAAACCGTTTTTCGTTACGTTTTTAGCACTTAAAAAAAGGCAATAGCCCGAACTATAAAACTCTGATTCTTTCGGGTACTCTTTACCACGGTCACCATCTATTACTATTATACCAGCGCTCTCTAAAGTTCTTCTATCCCATCCTTTAGGCGCCATATTCCATCTCCTTCAAATACTTCGCCATTTCCGCTTCCATTCCTAGCACCCACCAATAAGGTTCAAGGCTGCGTTTAACGCTGCCTGCTACCAGTGTAATAAATCTGCTGTAGTCGCCTGAGCAGTGCGCTGTGTCGAGTGCCTCTAGTGTGAAGAGTTTATTCATTTTCAGTCCCCCCAGCGTCAGAGTCTTTTGGGAGTGTTTGGCTTTGCTTGGTTAGCTTTTTTTCTTCCGCTTTAACGCGCCTTGCCAACTTTGTTAAGTCTTCTTCGGCGGGAAGGTTTTCTGGCTTGATTCCACGCTGCCCAAGCATGGAGCGTACGCTGGTGTTATTTTGTATATGCTCTGCAGTTATTGAGCCTTCACCCTGTAAGTTTTCTTGTTGGACGTTGTGGTTAGTTATTTCTGTCGCTAGATTTTTAGCTGCGATAGTCAGCGTAGGCAAAAAATCGGCAAGCGGTCGAGCGGCCACAATACCGTAGCGATCTTTCATCGCTTGGGTGGTATTTCCGCCAAATAAGGCTTGGTCGCCTCTGGAGCGAATGCGGCCAAAGCCTGCACCATCTACTCCACGCTCGTAGATGTTGCGCGATAATTCTTTTTCTGACTCTTTAAGGCGCTCTCTAGCATCCATACGTGCCTGAAGACGCATTCTGTCTTCAATTATTTCTTGTTTTCTGGTTTGCACAGCAAAGTAGCTTTGAGCAAAAGCAATTTCAGGTTTGCGTGAATCACCATTTTGAGCAATTAGTAAGCAGGCATAACGAGTAAGCATATAGTCTTCAACAGGGCGGTTTGCACCTTTGCCTGTTTCGATCATTTTCGTGACGCCACGAAAATGATCTGAAGCGAGTTGGTTTGCGGCTTCGCATGAATCTATAGCGCGATTGATGGCTGTTTGAAAGTTTTCCCAGCGCGCATAACCAAGAGGAGCTTGGAGGTCACGGGCAAACCAAAATTCTATGCCTTGCTCGTCGGCTTTCTGAACCCTTGACTCCAAGGTTTCCCTGAGTGTTTGTAGGTGTGTATTCATGATTAGTTACTCCCTACATTGTCAATTTTACGCTGGCTACCAGAACCAAGACCGACCATGTTCCCGACGTCGGTAGAATGGTCAAAACCATTTTCTGTTTGCTGTGCATGCCCCTCGAAAGTGGCAGTAAGCGTCTGGACTTGTTGTTTCATTTGCATACTCCTTATGCGGTGGTGTTTGTATAGCCTAGTTCTTCTAGGTATTTAGCCATTTCGGCTTCTAGCTCGGCCAGCTGGGCTTTTAGCTGTTCACGTTCGCCACGCACGGCCATTAGGTCGATTTCTTCTTCTTCCTCAAAGGTATCGACGTAACGTGGGATGTTGAGGTTGTAATCGTTTTCTTGAATTTCTTCGAGTGTAGCGAGGTAGGCATACTTATCAATAGCTTCGCGGGAGCGATAAGTATCAATAATTTTAGTGATATTTTCTTCGGTCAGCAGGTTCTGGTTTTTGCCGGATTTAAACTCGCGGCTGGCGTCGATAAACAGCACATTGCTGTCTGTTTTTTCTTTTTTGAACATCAGGATTGCTGCTGGAATGCCGGTTCCGTAAAACAGTTTTTCTGGCAAGCCGATTACAGCATCCAGTAAATTCTCATCAATGAGTTGCGTACGAAGTCTGCCTTCTGCTGCGCCGCGGAATAAAACACCATGCGGCACCACTACACCCATACGGCCTGTTTTTGGTTTTAGGGTTTCGATCATGTGCAGGATAAAGGCGAAGTCGCCTTTGGTTTTTGGCGGTAAACCACGACGGAAGCGGCTGAATTTATCGTTTTCTGCGTCTTCATGACCCCACTTGTCCAAAGAGAATGGAGGGTTAGCCGTCACAATATCAAACAGCATTAAATCGCCGTTTTTGTCCAGTAGCTTAGGATTACGAATGGTATCGCCCCATTCGATTTTGTGATTATCTTCGCCATGCAAAAACATATTCATTTTCGCCAGCGACCATGTGGAACCAATGGCTTCTTGGCCGTAGAGGGCGTAGTTTTTGCTGTCGTGGTTTTCTACAATCTTACGCGCACACTTCATTAGCAGCGAGGCAGAGCCGCAGGCTGGGTCACAAATACTATCGCCCGGCTGTGGGTCTAATAGTGTGGCCATTAAGTCTGACACTTCGGGTGGGGTATAGAACTCACCGGCCTTCTGACCACCGCTAGCAGCAAAGTTTTTAATCAGGTATTCGTAGGCATTGCCAATCACATCCAGCGTACCGACACGACTAGGTTTTAGGTTGAGCTCGGGCTTAGCAAAATCTTCCAACAGGTGACGCAAAATGGTGTTCTTTTGCTTTTCTTCACCCAAGCGGTCGGTGTTAAAGCTAATGTCTTGGAACACGCTTTTGCCAGCGTCTTTTAGCTTGGTACCGTTAGCTTCTTCAATGGCATGTAAAGCTTGGTCAATGCGCTCACCATTACCGGGCTCGTGACGACGTTCGTACAGAGCATAGAAGCTGGCTTTTTTAGGCAATACGAAGCGCTCGTTTTTCATCATTTCTTCGATTAGCTCTGGCTCGTCGCCATACTCGGTTTTATAGCCATCGTAGTGATCTTGCCAAACATCCGAAATGTACTTAAGGAACAGCATGGTCAGGATAAAGTCTTTATAGGTATCGGCGCTGATGGTGCCACGGAAAGTATCGCAGGCTGCCCATAAGGCTTTGTTGATGCCGTCCTGATTGATCTTGTTGTTCATGAGCTTTTCTCCATAAGTAGGTGCTGGAACATGCCTTGCAGCATAGTTTCACGGTTATTCAGTAAGGTCTGTGTCAACTGCTGTTCCTTTTCCCACAGTTCATTCAAGTGTAGGATTTTTTGCTGAGTTGATAGGTCAGGAATTGCCAGCTCTAGCTCTTTGGCGAGCTTTGCATTCAGCATAACGAGGCTTGTGCCTTGGCTTCCTGCGCCTTCGGATATCCAGTGTTGCATTTCTGGGCGGTTGAGAGACCAGCAGAGAAATTCTGGCAGTATGCCTTGCTTGGGAGTAATCACTAGAAATTGGCTACTGACAACAACAGGCAACTCAGACGGGTGACCTGAGACCAAACAGGAGGCACGAAAATAGCCGCCTTTGCTCCCACGAGACGGTAATAATACTGTTCCTGGGCTAACGAAAGCGTTGTCCTTGCCTTCCCAGTTAATCATGGGCAGTTGGCTAGCTTGCAGCAGGGCTGTATTGGTTTGCTCCCATGCGCTGCGTACATCTTTAATCTGCGCCACATGCGCGTTGCCACCGACTGAGACCTCTTCTACTTTCTCTCGAAAGGTAAAGCCTGTGCGGATATCGGCTATATCACCGAGAGCCTTTAACTTAGTGGGTTTGCGCATGTGGTGCTCCTTTCTGGTGTGTTGCACATAGCATGCATCCCGTGATTTGGCTTGTTTGAATATCTTCCAAAAACTCGACCTTACTCCAGCCCGCCTGATGAGCAGCCTTCTTAAACCAATCTTTAACCACATTTGTTAGTAGCTTTTGGTTCTTACCCTGCTGCTTGTTGTACAGCTTCAGTAGGCGATCAGCTGAGCAGAAGAATGCTTTCGGGTCAGATTTTTTGTTAACCGGGGTGGGAAAGGCATACCGTTCTTTTTTGGTGGGTTGCTCAGGCTGAACGTCGGTGTGTCGGCCAAAGGTTACCTTAACTAGCCGCAGCTTCTGGGTCAGGATAACTCTTGGGGTAGCTTTGTTGGTTTGCGATACTTTACTTGTTTGATATGGTTGCATGGTTCAACTCCTTCAGCCTTGTGTCTTCTCACATGGCTGGCTTTGAATACAGCGACACTTGAAAATATACAGTAGGTCTTTAATGACTGCCTGACTGATGAGCGTATATTGAATCAGCATTGCTTTTTCGTCAAGAAAAATACGCAGTAGACGGTTAATGATTTCAGGTAAGTTTACTTGGTTTTGTTAGCATTCGGTAAAAGCTTTGACGGCTGGGCTTTAACAGAGAGGCGCTAGGTATGCTGAAGCGCTGGATTAGAATGAGAGAGTTGAAGTAAGCCGCATCTTGCAACGGTGGTTATATATTTTTAGAGGTGTGCTGCCAAACCGCTGCACGCCATTCTTGCAATTGGGGTAAACAGTTTACTAATAACAATGGCTTATCCCCGCACAAGTCTGCAAGAAGTCCTGCAAGTGGATAATCAGCCGACTCTTTACCATGCAGTAAAATATCAACAGTTCTCTGAGAGTCTTTACGTAATTTATCTAACCAAATATGCCATTCAGGCTCATGCTTCCAATAATTTGCTGCCGCGTGAATTAGCTTATCCACGGCTACACCTTTTTGGCTTTTAGGGCCTAAATTTCTCGCATCACTAGCCTCAATATCAATGTCTTGAAGCACATCAAACAAATACCGTTGCATAGCACAGAACCCAACGCCTATTAGATACTCTCCTTGCTCACAAATGCTTTCAAAGTCCCATATATCTGCGGCTTTGAGCTGATCGTGAATGGGTGTGAGTGAAGAATCTATGGTCCTTAGAAGCCCTTCAAGATGCCCGAAGCCACTATCCCATAACTCAATAGAGCTTCTGTTCATCGCTATTATCACTTTTCCTCCTCAGTATCGGCATGCCAGATCAAGCTATCTATCAGTCATTCGCTAGAATCATCTTGACCTGTTGATGTGGGCAGATGCTCGGCAACCTCGCCAATAGGCACGTCAAAGTATGTGCATAACTGATCAAGTATATTTGTATTGGTTACGTACCCTACCTGGTTCGCGATTTTGGAAAGCGTTGTGCGATGAATACCAGTTTCTTTTGAAACCTCATCCATTGTTAATGCCAAGCACAATACTCATTTTCTGCCAGCCTTTGGACAGTGCCCATGAGTACTACCCTACATCTCAATAAATCAGTCGAAAAACCTCTGTGCCTTACTTAATCGTGCCATAGTGGTTTTTTGTGTTTTTAAAAATATCTGATTTTGATAGCAGCCTTTGTTTGGGTACAAAGCGCTAAGTGCGTTGATAAGTGTACTGACATAACCTCAACGTTTTATTTTAACCTTTGCAATGACAGTGAACTACTTACAGGCTCGGTGTGGGCAGTGATTTTTGAATAAGTTCGCCGCTCTCAGGATCAAACTGTATCTGTTTAAGTCGTTCGACAAACCACCTCAGTCCTTTACCATTATTGCTGCGTCGCCAAGCGACTGATATGTCGACCGGCGGCCGGGCGGCGTCCAAGGGCACAACCACTAAGCGACCTTCTGCGACCTGCTGGGTAATCCGATGACGCGGCAAATAGCCAACGCCTAGTCCTTTGCATTGTGCGGCTATTTTATGTTCGATGCTGGGCACGTAAATACGGCTGCGGCCATCCAAGAGCCCAGCCGAGCGCGTCGGTAAACGTTGTGAGCTGTCTGAAACAATCACGGTGGGGTAGTCCAAGATGGCGCTGGTTGCAATAGGGGTGGGCAGTTGCGTTAAGGGATGTTCTGCGGCAACCGCAAAATCAAAGGTGACTTGGCCGAGCGGGTGCAGGGCAAAACCTGGTGCCGGTGCACTCCCTTCTGCACCTACGACTAAATCACAGCGATCATCGATCAGCGCATCCCAACTACCGCTGAGGACTTCTTCGCTGAGACGTATCTGGGTTTTAGGCTGGATGCGCTGAAACTCTTCAATTAAGTCATAGATGGCGTCGCAGCTCAGCACACTCTCAATACAGATCCTTAGCTTAACTTCCCAACCGTCTGCGGCTTGACGAGTCAGCTCTGTTAATTCTTCTGCAGCCTTTAAAATGTGTCGTCCTTGTTCCAGCACTAGACGTCCAATGGCGGTCAGTTCAGCTTTGCGTCGGCTGCGATCAAACAGCTCGACGCCCAAATCTTCTTCCAGTTTATTAATAGTGTAAGAGACGGCGGATGGCACACGGTGCAGCTCTTCTGCTGCAGCGGCAAAGCTGTGACGGCGATCGATCGCATCAAGGGTTTGCAAGGCATCTAAGGTGATAAGCAAAGTCATAGTTCAGTTTCTCTGATCATAAAGGTCAAAACGTTCCGTTATTACCTTCTTAGCCTTTGTACTATAGTAGTTACATCAAACAACATAACTGATTCTACTTGGAGATAACATCATGAGCAAAGCTTTAATTCAGCGTGTACTGACCACTGACAACAGCTTGAGCAGCTTGCTCATGCGCCTCAGTGCGGGGGTTATTTTTGCGGCGCATGGCGCGCAGAAATTATTCGGTAGTTTCGGCGGCGGCGGTCTGGAAGGAACGGCGCAGTGGATGGCTTCGATTGGTTTGGAGCCGGGTTACTTAATGGCGTTGGCCGCTGGCAGTGCAGAGTTCTTTGGTGGTATCGCCCTGCTGCTTGGACTGCTGACGCGACCTGCAGCATTTGTGCTGGCGATGACCATGCTGGTCGCAGTCATCACAGTGCACCTGCCTAATGGGTTGTTTTTGAGTAACAACGGCTATGAATTTGGCCTGGCGTTACTGGCCATCACTGGCGCTTTAGTCTTAAACGGCGGCGGTAAGTTTTCGCTGGACCGCAAGCTCAGTGCGCACTTAAACGAAGGCCGCTCTGATTCATTCTAGGCTTTGGCGTCTATCGCCAACCTACACAACATAAACAGGCACATGGCCGCGCTTGATTCTTGCTACACACCCAGGCCGGCTGAGCAGCTATTGACTCGCTGCTCAACTCGGTATCGCTTAACCCAGTAATGGAGGTCTCTTATGCACGCTTTACAGTTTTCTGCCACGGGTTCTTTAGATACATTGCAATTGCATGACTTGGCTAAGCCCGTGCCTGCTGCGGGTGAGGTATTGGTTGAGGTGCGTGCCACCGGCGTCAATCCCAGCGATATTAAGAATGTGCTGGGCTTGTTTCCTTACACCACCACGCCACGTATACCCGGCCGAGACTTTGCTGGCGTAGTGGTTGCAGGGCCTGAAGAGTTGCTGGGTCAAGCGGTATGGGGCGGCAGCGGTCAGGGTTTTGGTTTCTATCGTGATGGTTGCCATGCGCAGTATGTCACGGTGCCAGTCAACGCAGTCACGCCGCTACCCAAGTCCTTGACCTTTGCCCAAGCGGCAACCTGCGGCGTGCCTTTTATCACCGCTTGGGATGCCCTTGAGCGCAGTCAGGTTAAAGCAGGTACACGTTTTTTAATTATCGGCGCAGGCGCTGTGGCTAACGCAGCGCAGGTTTTAGCCAAGGCACGCGGTGCAGAGGTGGTGATGGCAGCACGCCGCGCCGAAGTTGTGCAGAGCTTGCAAGCGCAAGGCATTACAGCGTTTGAGCTCAGCGAAGAAGGGCAACTGCCAGAGCAAGCACGCCAGCACTTCAAGCAGCAAGCGCCTGAAGTGATTTTTGAAACCACAGGTTTCTGGCTTGCAGCAGCAGTCAATACAGTCGATACCTTTGGTCGTGTGGCGATTATTGCCGCACCAAAGGATGGCGTGATCAGTTTGTCGTCCTTGAATCTGTATCGCCGTGGCGGCTCAATTGTGGGGATTAATTCGCTGCTCTACAGCCTAGAAGAATGTGCGCAGATGCTTAAGCGTATCGGCGCAGCATTTGATGCTGGACTGCCGGCACCCAGAGGATTTATCGAATTACCCCTGTCGCAAGCCGTTGCTGCCTATCAACAGGTCAGCGCTGGCGCGGCAGAAAAGATTGTACTGATTCCATAACCCGCATGTTTGGCTGATATAAATTAAATATCAGCAGGAGGTTTTACCATGATTGAACTACGACCTTACAACGAGCTTGGCGGCGCTCAACATGGCTGGCTGGATACGCGCCACCATTTTTCTTTCGCCGATTATTACGATCCTAAGCGCATGCGCTGGGGCCATCTGCGTGTCTGGAATGATGACACCATAGCAGCGCATACAGGCTTTCCAGCCCATCCGCACCGTGATATGGAAATTATCACCTATGTGCGTAGCGGTGCAATTACCCACCAAGACAGCTTGGGCAATCGTGGCCGTACTGAAGCCGGCGATGTGCAGGTGATGAGTGCCGGCACTGGCATTACTCACAGCGAGATGAATGAAGAAAGTGAAGCAACACAGCTTTTTCAAATCTGGATCATGCCTGATGAAAAAGGCCTGCCGCCAAGTTGGGGTACTAAGCCATTTCCCAAGGGCGAACGTAGCGGCTCTTTTGTCACTCTGGCCAGTGGCTTACCCGGAGATACTGACGCGCTAGCGATTCGTGCTAATGCCCGTTTAGTCGCGGCAACGCTAAAGGCTGGGCAAAGCACCGAGTATCAAATTGCCCCTGGTCGCAAGGTGTATCTAGTGCCAGCCAGTGGCCAGATCGAGATCAACGGCGTGCTTGCTGCAGCCGGTGATGGCGTGGCGATCAGTGATGAATCCTTGCTCAGAGTGAGTGCACAGCAGGACAGTGAAATTGTGCTAGTGGATGTCGCTTAAAACCGGTGACCTGTGAGCCAAAGGTACGCTGGCCGGTCAAGTGGCTAGCGTATTCACTTCCACAGCTAGCTGTGGTGGCTCGCATTCGCTCGAGTGCTCCCACTTATTGCAATCACAACTGATCAGAACGCAGACTGATGCAGAGTTTTAACGTACAGAAAGCGGTTACCCGCTGTAATTTTAGGCAGAAAAGCAGAGAAAACCCATGATGAACCTACTGTTCTAAGGTAAGCATTGTTAGTATATAGAAGTGCGCAATTGAGCGGCCTACTCATAAGATTTTATAATTATAAGAGAACAATAAAAATGAAGCCGGATCTATTATTTCTAATTAATCTACCTGAAGCGATATTAAAAAACTTAAGTGAGCATTATAACTGTCACTTGCATTCTGCATTAGATAAACAACAGTTTTTAGCAATAGCTCCTTCTGTACGAGCAGTTGTGTCGAGTGCTGAGTCAACAGTTCCAGGAGAACTCATAGCTAAATTGCCAGCGCTGGAAATTATTTCAGTTATGGGCGTTGGCTATGATGGTGTCGACTTAGATGCTGCACGCAAACATAATATTTGTGTCACTAATACCCCTGGCTTGTCCACTGAGGATATTGCTGACTTCACTATGGGGCTTCTGTTATGTGCAGCACGTCAAATTCACACTGCTGACCAGTATGTCCGTAACGGAAAATGGGTGCAGGGACGTTATCCTATGACCGGGCGCGTATTCGGTGGACGCATGGGTATAGTTGGCTTGGGGCGTATCGGTAAAGCTGTCGCGTTACGTGCTGAAGCTTTTGGGATGAGCATTGCTTATACCGGGCGTTCAAAAAAGTCAGATGAGACTTACGCTTGGCATGACGATGTAAAGGCGCTTGCTGCAGACGTAGATTTCTTGGTGATCTGTGCCAGTGCTGGGCCTGAAACACAGGGCATGATCAATGATGAGGTACTCACTGCTCTCGGTCCGCGTGGGGTCTTAGTTAATATAGCCCGTGGCTCTATTGTTGATGAACAGGCGCTAATCTGTGCTCTGCAAGAGGGCAAAATTTTAGCTGCAGGTCTTGATGTGTTCAGTGATGAGCCGCATGTGCCGCAAGCTTTAAAAGATCTACCCAATGTTGTGCTAACACCCCATATGGCGAGCACGACTGAAGCGACAGTACAGGCAATGTTTGCACTCACATTTGAGAACTTAGCGACTTATTTTTCAGGCCAGCCAGTCTTAAATCAAGTGAATTAGTGAGTCAGTAAAAAATTGCTCCTCTTGCCTAAAGGCAAGAGGAGCATCACAACTTAAAGCGCAGTTTTAGCAATATCTTTACCAAACTGAGGTATCGCAAAGAGCACCACAAAACCTATGTATTATTCGTCGTTCAGGATTCGACCTAGGATATGGTTGCCTTCGATAGTGGTGCGATTGATACGGCGACGTACGCCTGGTGGAGTACCTGTCGCGCAGTGCATTGCACGCCAGTTGTCCCACAGCACCATGTCGCCTTGTTCCCACTTGTGGAAGTAATGGAATTTTGGGTCACGCGTATGAGCAACGAGGCGCTTCAGCAGATCGATCGCTTCATCGTTCGATAAGCCCACTTTGTGTGGCGTAATCACGCGATCTAAAAACTGCTCCACAATCCCCAATACTTTTTTACCGCTAATTGGGTGAGTCATTACCGCAGGGTAAACAGACTCTGGAAAGTTCGGGAAACGCACATCGGCAGGTTTTTTCGGACTGTATGGGCCAGGCTCATAACCTTCTAAATCAACATAACGCATGTTGCGGCGTTGCATACTAAAAGCATAAGCAACTTCGATTTTTTCAATCAGCGCTTTAGTTTCATCGTCCAGAGCTTCATAGGCTTTAGCAAGATCACCAAAACCAGTAAGACCGCCTTCACCAGCCACTTCAACTGAAGTCAGTACTGCACCATGATTAGGTTTGCCGGTGTAGTGCAAGTCAATGTGCCAGTCGAGTCGACCTACTACGGTCTCACCCTTATAGCTGGCTGTCATGTGCTTATCTTTATCGCCACCGTTTTCAATTTCAAATAGCTCAGGGTACTCAGCTGAAGTGGTTACCTTCAGTGGGTGCATCTGCAAAGGACCAAAGACACGACTGAACTCAATTTGATTTTTAGGATTGATATTTTGGTTGCGAAAAACCAGCACACCGTGCTCGTACCACAGTGCGCGCAGTTGCTCCTTTATCTCATCGGTATAAGGCTGATTAATATCAAAATCGAGGATTTCAACACCAATATTATCGAGCTTTTTTATTGTAATTGTCATGTTAATACCTCAAGAGCCAAGAACTTTAGGATCGCGACGCAACTCACGGCGGGCCATCGCCTCCCAAAGGAATGGGAAACCGTTTGGATCAGGAAGACTGACGTCCTCGACCACTTTGTTAGACAGGGGCTCAGCACCACCAGCAAGGCGTACTTCATAAGCACGGCGGCAACGCCACTCTAAGGTTGCAGCTCGTAAGTGCGCTTGACGTAAGTCTTTACCTACAATTAGAGCACCATGCTGCGCAAGGAGTGCCCATCTGGCATCTTCACCAAGAGCATCAATAAGACTGGCGCACGCTTCGTTATTATCTAGTGTGCCGAGGTATTCGTTGTAGATCGGTATATCTACACCACAGTAAGCACTGGCTTGGTCATAAATGGGCGGTACTTCTTGCAGACAAGCCCAGATACCACTCCACTTGGGGTGGTTATGGATGACAACGTGAATATCAGCACGTGCTTTATGTAATTGTAAGTGCAGACCAATTGCTGGAGTGATATTCCAATCACTGTCGAGCACATTACCCTCAGCATCAATGGTTACAATATCGTCTGCAGTCACTTCATCCCACGTCAACTCCCACGGATTGGTCAGAATGGTTCCATCAGGCTGGCGGACGGTAATATGTCCAGCAATGTGGTCATCCCAGCCTTCGGCGAACAAAATACGGCACATTAAAGCCACTTGCGCCTTGGGGGAAATTTCAGGGAGTAGGTCTCGAGCGCCCGGCCGAGGAGCAAATTTCTTTAGCATCTCGACGTTAACATGATCAGTTTTTAACACGGCCTGTATTCCTTATTACTATTGTTATGACCTTCGATTCTATAGATCGCATCTGCATCTTTAATAGCAATATGTGGCCACAAAACAAGCCTTAAGGGACAAGTTAGCGGTTAATTGAGGAGCCTACTGCGAAACTCAGAGGGAGTCAGTCCGGTCCACTTTTTAAAAGCACGTAGAAAGCCCGAGTGGTCAGCAAAGCCAAGCTGCAAAGCAATCTCGGTAATAGAAAGCGTAGGGTCGCTGAGCGCGCGGCGCGCTCGAATGGTGCGCACTTGATCAATCAGCTGCTGATACTGCCAGCCCTCGGCTTTTAAACGACGCCTGAGAGTGCGAGGGCTGCAGTGCAGTAACGCAGCAGCCTCAGTCATTTCAGGTGGGTTAGCGGAATCTTGGGCGATGATTTGTGATAGACGCCAAGCCACATCGCCCTGCTGGCGGGCGATACTTTTCTCTTCACACAAGGCGGCATACAGCCTGGCGCTTTGCGGGCTGGTATTGGGTAAGGGTTGGTCCAGCACATCTGCATCAAAGAACAATTGAATGACCGGCGCATCAAAGTGGATGGGACAGTCAAATATTTTTTGGTAGGCCTCGAAATGAGGCGGCTTGGGGTAGTCACAGCGCAGTTTGGTCACCGGTAACGGACGGCCGATTACCCAGCGTACAGTGCTCATGATGCTGCTCAGCACATCTTCCACTGCCAGCAGTCTAAATTCGCCTAAGCTATCTTTAGTATTGATTTGGTAGCAACCTTGGCCATCAATTTCGCTGAAAGTGGTAATGATCTCATTACCTGAGAAGCGGCCAGGATAGTTTTGATAGCGCAAACCGAGCTCGGTTGCTTCGCGCAGGGTTGAAGAGCTCATCATTAAATAGGCCAACTGATCATAAGTGGCCTGTGAGCGGTGGAAACCTATTTCTAGCCCAAGACCTGTATTGCCAGTCATACGTAAAGCATCAGAGAGCAGCGCTCTATGGGCGGCACTACTAATAGGCACATCCAGCTGGTCAAGATTGTTCAGCTGGTGAGTTTTGATTAAAGACTCCGTATCGCAGCCTCTTTCGGATAAAAAATCTAGAAGCCAGAGCACATAACGAACATCGGTATTGATGGCAAAGCACCCCAATTAGAGATTAATAAAATAAACAGCGCCACACATTATAATAAGTGAATGTTAGTGGCGTTAGAAACATATCCAAGAAACCCAGACTTTAGCAAAAACATGTATGAACTATAGCAGCAGAAGCCATAAAGACAGGCCTCTCGATCATAGGTCATTAGCATTGACAAATAGTAATTTCTCCCACACCATACTAATAGACCGGTTGTTATAATTTCAGGATTATTAAGTTATGGATGTAAAAATCAAGCCAAAAGACCTTCTGATTGAGACGGCCTCACGTCTTTTTAAAGCGCGTGGATATTGCGCAGTGGGCCTCAATGACATCATTGCAGAGAGCGGAGTGCCCAAGGGCTCGCTCTATCACTACTTTCCAGATGGCAAAGAACAACTCGCCACTGCCGCAATTAACTACACGAAAGAACTGGTCATGGAAGACATTAACAGGGTCTTTGCTGGCGCCGCCAATCCCATGGCTGCGTTTCAGGCCTATGTGTATCAGTTATCCAAGGTGTTTGGCGAAGGCGGTGATCCGCTGGGTTCGCCGATTGGCACCATTGCTGGAGAGAAACATTCCACCAGCGAACCCATCCGCTTGGCCTGCGCAGCGACATTTAAGGATTGGCAATCGATTTATGCTGAGAAATTTCTTCAAGCTGGCTACAGCGAAAAACAAGCCACAAGCTTAGCCATCACTTTTCATGCGCTGACTGAAGGCGGCATTCTTTTAGCCTTAACCATGAAAAGCGGCAAACCACTCGAAGCAATCGCTGAACAAATTCCGTTTTTATTTATTAAGTAAGTCTTAAAGCAAACCCACTGGCTCATTATTTAAGAGATTTTCATGTCTACAGTTACCCATGAACAGGATCTAAGCGGCATAAAACCAGTGCCGATTTTAATCGCTTTTTTAATCGCAGGCTTCATCGGTTTATTTAGTGAAACTGCTTTAAATATGGCCCTTGGCCGTTTAATGATTGAATTGGACGTGGTGTCTTCCACAGTGCAATGGATCACCACAGGTTACTTGCTGACCATGGGCATCCTCATTCCCGTGTCCGCATTATTGATTCAATGGTTTAGCACTCGGCAGCTGTTTGTCGCTTCGTTACTCTTTTCAATTGTTGGTGCAATAGTTTCCGGCATGGCGCCCACTTTCGAAGTTTTGCTGCTCGGTCGTATTATTCAGGCGATCGGTACCGGTTTATTAATTCCGCTGATGTTTAACACCGCATTAATCATTTTCCCGATTCATCGCAGAGGTACAGTGATGGGATTGATTGGACTGGTGATGATGTCAGCTCCAGCTGTTGGACCGGCGACCTCCGGACTCATCATTGAGATGTTGAGCTGGAATTGGATTCTGTGGCTACTTCTTCCGTTTCTGCTTTTTTCTTTGGTCTACGGTCTGATTTTTATGCAGAACGTTTCGACACTAACCAAACCTAAAATAGATGTGCTTTCCATAGTTCTATCGACTATTGGTTTTGGTGGGCTGGTCTACGGCTTTAGCCTCGCCGGTGATAAGGGCTGGGCAGATGTACTGGTCATTAGCGCCATTCTCGTTGCTCTAACGTCACTCGTTATATTTTCGTTTAGACAGCTAAAAATTGATAATCCAATGCTAGATTTACGGGCTTTTAAATACCCTATGTTTAGCTTAGGTATATTTTGTGTCGCAGCTACTTTTATGATTATTTTATCAACCATGATTTTGCTGCCTTTATATCTACAAATTGGACTCGGCGTCACGGCCCTTGCAGCGGGCTTGGTCCTGATGCCAGGTGGCGCGTTAAATGGGATTTTGTCGCTGGTGGTAGGACGTGCCTTTGATACCCATGGTCCGAAATGGCTGATTACCCCGGGCTTTATCATTATGCTGGTGATGCTGTGGAATCTCTCCAATGTCACCACAGCAACATCGACACTCATGATAATTTTGCTGCACTCAGGCCTCATGGTGGGCGTGTCCTTGGTGATGATGCCGGCGCAGACCAATGGTTTAAATCAGCTGCCCAGAAGTCTGTACCCAGACGGTACCGCCTTGATCAACACTTTGATGCAAGTATCCGGTTCGATTGGTACAGCGCTGGCGATCACCATCATGTCGGCCTCGCAAAGTAATTTCTTGAAGAGCGTTGCTGACCCAGCAGATCCAACGCTGGTCAGCACCTCATTAACCGCTGGCGTACAAACGGCTTTTATTTTAGGGATTGGGCTGGCAGCTAGCGGGTTAGTTGTATCGTTTTTTATAAAGCCATCAAGATAAGCTTTCCTTGCACCATACTATGATGCCGATGCAGCAATTAAAATTGGTTAAAAGCCTAGGTAATCGGGTAATCTCACATCACACACTAATACATTCGAGTCTGACATGAAAAAATTTGCTCCATTGATTATTTCTTCCATCTTTCTTATTTCTGCCTGTGAAAGATATTCATCAAACAACCTAGATGAGCAGAAAAATACACCCTCGCCTACACATAACTATCAGTGCGAAAGCGGTGAAAAGATCACTGCAAGCTATCACTCGAGCGACTCTGCTACCATTCAATACCAAGGTCACTCCTACACAATGCAAATCGCGGTTTCTGGCAGTGGTTCGCGTTATGTCGGAGAGTCTTTAGAGTGGCAGACAAAAGGTATCGACACGGGCTCCGAAGCTTTACTCTCGCGCCACCTAAAGGATGGCACTTCCGGCGAAAACATCGAGTTTTGCACTAAGTACTGATAAAGAGCGTGTGTTAGCGCTCGAGCGGGCTACTGTGATTCTCTAGGAGTCACTAGACACTGAAAGCTGCACTATAGATTCTCAGTAAGCCCGCCATATTCTGGGTCAAATTACATTTTTTAGTTTAGCAATAAACCACTTAACTCCCTTGCCATTACGAATGCGCTAACACGCGACAGATATATCTATCTGGTGACCGGGGAGCATCTAAAGGCAACAGCACGAGTTGCCCCTGAGCCAACGGTAACGGGGTCAGTAACCCACACCAAGACCTTTACATTGCGCGGCAATTTTATGTTCGATAGTGGGAGCATAGATACAACTGCGACCATCCAATAATCCAGTAGAACGAGTCCGTCACCGCAAAGCTCTGACGGCGCTCAATGGCGTCCAGTATCTGCAGCGCAGCTAAAGTGATCAGCAGCGTCATAGTTCAGTTTTACTGATCATAAAGATCAAAACATTCCGTTATTATTCAACAATCCAATCAACTATAGTAGTTACATCGAACAACAGAACTGATGCGGCTTCGTATAGTGAACTTTAAAGCGTAGCAGTTCATCAGATGTATTACAGGCACGTTAGAAGATAAATGCTTCCCCGTGCATCCAAACAAAAATAAATGGAGGCTCCATTATGGGCTTATTAGTAGACGGTCAATGGCATGACCAATGGTACGACACTGACTCCACAGGCGGTAAATTCGAGCGCAGTGAGTCACAATTTCGCAACTGGGTCACCGCTGATGGCAGTGCGGGCCCGAGCGGCGCAGCAGGCTTTAAGGCTGAGGCGGGACGCTATCATTTATACGTTTCTCTAGCCTGCCCTTGGGCGCATCGCACGCTGATTTTTCGCAAACTCAAGGGGTTGGAGTCAATGATTTCAGTCTCAGTGGTCAATCCGTTTATGCGCGAGCATGGCTGGACCTTTGCTAAAGACGATGGTGTGGTGGCTGACCCCATCTTCCACGCCGATTACATGCATCAGATTTATACCGCTGCTGACCCTAAATACAGTGGTCGGGTAACCATCCCAGTGCTCTGGGATAAACAGCAAAATGTGATGGTGAGCAACGAATCATCTGAGATTATTCGTATGTTCAACTCAGCTTTTGATGAGATTGGTGCGAAGCCTGGTGATTATTACCCAGAGGCGCTGCGTGCCGAGATTGATAGCATCAACGCGCATGTGTACGACACCATCAACAACGGTGTCTACAAAGCGGGGTTTGCCACCAGCCAAAAAGCCTACGAGCTGGCCGTGCTCCCCTTGTTTGAAGCACTGGATGAGCTTGAACACCGTTTCTCCAAGCAGCGCTACTTAGTGGGCGACCAGATCACCGAGGCAGACTGGCGCTTATTTACCACCTTGATTCGTTTTGATGCGGTGTACCACGGACACTTTAAGTGCAATCTTAAACAGATTGAAGATTACCCGAACCTAGCTGGTTATATGCGCGAACTCTACCAATGGCCGGGTGTGGCGGAAACGGTCAATATGGCCCATATCAAAGAGCATTATTACCGCAGTCACGACACCATCAACCCAACCGGTGTCGTACCCGCAGGGCCGGTGTTAGGTTTTGATCGTCCACACGGACGCAAACACCTTAATTAGAAAAATAGCGGCATAATTAATTTTATTGTTGAAGAGGAAACACAATGACAAAAGTATTAGTTTTATATCATTCCATGTACGGCCATATCGAAACCATGGCCAATGCCGTAGCCGAAGGCGCCCGTGGCGTAGCTGGAGTTGAGGTCACGGTTAAGCGTGTTCCAGAAACCATGGATGCGGAAATTTTTAAAAATGCCGGTGGTAAAACCGATCAAGCAGCAGAAGTAGCAACACCAGCAGAGCTGGCTGATTACGATGCCATTATCGTGGGTACGCCAACCCGCTTCGGTAGTATGAGCGGACAAATGCGCAACTTCTTTGACCAGACCGGTGGTCTGTGGGCGAAAGGCGCGTTGGCCGGTAAAGTGGCCAGTGTCTTTACTTCAACCGGTACCGGTGGTGGCCAAGAAATGACCATCACCTCAACCTGGACCACATTGGCCCACCACGGCATGATCATTGTGCCAATCGGTTACACCACACCAGAGTTGTTTGATATTTCTCAGGTCAGTGGCGGCACACCCTACGGCGCATCGACTTATGCCGGCGGTGATGGTTCGCGCCAACCGGATGCTCGTGAGCTCACCATTGCCCGCCATCAGGGTGCTCATGTAGCGCAAATCGCTGCTAAGCTTAGCAAGTAATACTTTCAGTGCCCTTAGAAGGTTATATAACATCTTAAAGGGCACTGATATCACGAGCCTACTGCGATTGCCGGCCTTGACTCATTTAGCAGCGCAGCAATAGTACGCTCGCCAAGGGCTGGCCCTACGCTCATTCCCAACCCCGTCCGCATCAGCACTGCGGTCACTTTAGGGTGCGCTTGCAGAACTGAGATAGGCTCTTTACCACGAGAGCCGTAAATACCCTGCCAACGCTCCTTAACCTTTACCTTAGTATTTAGAGTGTGTTGCGCCAGCTCAATTAATAACTGATCAACTTCTTCACTGTTGAAAGGTATGGGATCCTGCTGATAATCATGGGAATCGCCAATGATGATGTCGCCATAAGGAGTCGGACTGGCTAACAAGTGAATACCGTACTTTTCTAACAATGGTGAGTGCTGCTGCACCTGCTCACGAACGCTTTGCGCCTCAGGCAAGTCAGCAAAGGCATTGTAGTGAATGCAACTCAGCCCTGTGAGGACTGCATGTTGTAAATCAAAGCTCTGCTCTGGAGTGACGCGCAGCATTTGTAATCGACAGACTTCTGGCTCCAGCTGGCTGATCTGCTCAGCTAATAGCGTTTGGTAATCATGACCCGAACAGACCAAAATATGCTCGGCAGCAAACTGACCGGCAGTGGTAATGAGTTTACCGGCATCGGGATCAATGTCTCTCACTAAGGTAGAAAAGTAAAAACTGACGTTCTCGAAACTATCCAAATAGCTGACTAAGCTAGGAATAGCTTCGCGCGAATAAATCTGCTGATCTTCCAGTCCATGTAACGCAGCGCGGTGATGAACAAAACGGCCATCGTACAGGCCTGCCAACTCTGCCCTACTCAGTAACTCGGCTCGGTAGTCATACTCCTTGGCGCGGCCATTACAAAAAGCTTCCAAAAGGTTTTCTTCAGCCTCTGTGCGAGCAAATAACAAGGTGCCTTTTTTCTTGACTGAAAATTTTGCTTGGGTCGCCAGTTCTCCCCAGATCGTCCGACTCTGCTTGGCCAACTGGAGCATTTCGCCAGGCGACTGGCCAATAATGAGTGCTTGACCGAAATTACGTACCGATGCGCCTAAAGGGGTGTGAGTACGCTCAAAAACTGCTACTTTTAGGCCGCGCTTAGCCGCTGCATAAGCATGCGATAAACCAATAATGCCAGCGCCAACAATGGCGAGATCATATCCTGTATTCATGTGTGCTCTCAAAGTCAGTGGGTTCAATCATTATTGGGTTTTACCATCATAGCGCTTGCGCCATTCACTCAAGATGCGGTCGCGGTTTTCAGCGGCCCAGATAAAATCATTTTTAATCAAGCGCTGCGCATAATCTGCAGGTAGTTCGGTGTGTGGTGCGGGCACTTTGGTATTCGCCAGTACAGCAAAATTGGCTGCATAGAGTTGCATTGCTTGCTCGCTAGCAGAGAAATCTGCAAGTTTTTGTGCGGCCTCCAAATGCGGGGTGCCTTTCATTATCGCAGTGGCCTCAACTTCCCAGCCCAGCCCCTCTTTAGGCAAAATTATTTCTAGAGGTGCACCCTGTCGTTTGAGCTGGATAGCAGGAAACTCAAAGGATATACCAATCGGATATTCGCCCGCAGCGGCCATTTTGCAAGGCTTAGAGCCCGAGTGTACATACTGACCTATGTTGGCATGCAGCCGGTCCATATAATTCCAACCCTGCTCTTCACCAAAGGTTTGTAACCAAGCGCTCACATCCAGAAAGCCAGTACCTGAAGAGGCTGGACTCGGCATGACAATACGGTTTTTATATTCGGGCTTGGTCAGGTCTTCCCAAGATAACGGTTTTTCTAGATTGAGCTTTTTCGCCTCAATCGGGTTAAAGCAGACTGTTGCAGCCCAAACGTCCATGCCAACCCAGGCCGGTGGGTTAGCCGCATCGCGATAGTTATCACCAATGTGCTCAAGATCCTCAGGCGCATAGGTTTGCAACAGTTTCTGGTTATCCAAAACCGCTAAACTTGAAGCCGCCAGCCCCCAGATCACATCAGCGACTGGGCGGTCTTTTTCAGCCAGTAGTTTTGCTGTGATAATTCCAGTGGAGTCACGTACCCAATTGAGATTAATATCTGGATGCTTGGCTTCAAAGGCTTGCTTATAGGTTTTTAACTGCTCATTTTCGAGTGCGGTGTATACGGTTAGATCAGTCGCTGCCCATAGACTAGCGGAAAAGCTTAAACCAATAGCTGCAGCCATTACGGAGCGTGTGAACTTCAACATAGCTATATTCCTTTTAATTAAAGTTGTTGAGGCAGTTTTTGCTTGGCAAGCAACTGATTAATCCGCTGAATCACATCAGGTAAATCAGCAATGGTATCGATCAGAAAATGCGGACGACATGGAGCGAACAACTGGTCAATGCGTTTTCTGTGCTGCATTTTTTCAGATTCGTTTAGCGCACTAAATTCTGTAAAGGTCAGACCAAGAAAGTTGCCAGAAAAGCGTAAGGCAACCGTCCACATGCCCGCATGACGCCCCTCCAAAATACCCGGCTCGGTATCGTCAACTTTTACGCAAGCAGCAACGTCCGCAATGCCTAAGGCAATCACGTTAGCGAGAGCTTGTGCTGGACTCGGTCTACCTTTAACTACTTCATCCGAAGCGACCACATGATCTGGCTGATAACCAGCAAGCGCCGCCTGACTAACGACCTTGTCCATCACCACCTTGGGATAGCCTGAACAGGTGCCAATTTTTATCTGCTTGGCGCGCAACTCAGCGATCGTCTCAAGTGCGCCAGGAATGATCTCGGAGTGCTCACCCACCTTGGCAATTTGCAACGGCATGAAACGCTCATAAATAGCAGTGACATCAGCATCACTGGCAAGGCGTTTAAAAACTTTTTGAAACTGCTCCTCAATAGAAGGCTCATTGCACAACGTGCGGATATGATCCCATTTACCCATACCCATAGGACCACGAGCTTGCTGCAGCGATATCTCAATACCAAAACTGGCAAAAGCCTCGACAAATATCTTAGTCGGTGCAAAGGAGCCAAAATCGACTACGGTTCCAGCCCAGTCCAAAATAACCGCTTCGACCTGCTGTGGCGGGGTGTAATGCATTGATGAGCGCATAACGATTCCTTACTTAATTTAAGATTGATTACTAGAGCGCCACGCCTGTGAACGCTTGAGAAAAAACCGACTAAAACTGGCTAACAATATGGACACAGCAGCTGAAGTGACCAAAATTAGCGTAGCCATGGCTGCCGCACCTCCCACATTCCCGGCATCATCCATGTTCAGAACTGCCACCGCAGCTAACACTGTGTTGGTGCTGTAAAGAAAGATCACTGCTGACACTGTGGTCATCGCGGAGACAAACAGATAGCGGAAAATATCGAGGATAGTTGGCATGCAAATGGGGACTGTAATAGTCCAAAAATGCCGATACAGAGGGGCTTTTAGTGATAAAGATGCCGCCTCAAACTCCCCATCCAGTTGCCGCAAAGCGGTACTGGCAGTCATATATGCGGTAGTGAAAAAGTGGGCAATCGAGCAGACCACTAGCAACGCCATCGAGCCGTATAAAAAGTTCAGCGGGTTGTTAGGTAAGTTAAAGAAAAACACATACCCCAAACCGAGCACCAGACCGGGGATCGCCATCGGCAAATAACCCAGCATGCGCAGCAGAGTATTCAAACCTTTCAGCAGATTGCTTTTTTCAATCAGATACGCACCAACAAACACCACCACACTGCCGATCGTCGCAGTCAACGCTGCTAGCACAACGCTATTTTTATAGGCCAGCCAGCCGCCTGGCAAATCCTCGAAGTTATAGTGTCGAAGGGAAAACGACATGTTGTAAGGCCAGAACTGGATAAACGAGGAGTAAACCGCCATGCCAAACACCCCCAGAATCACACTGGACACCAGTGCTACAAATACCAGGTAACAGAAGTCGCGTTGAGTATTGGGCTGGGGCGGCCGAATTTCGGCACGGCTCGACAATCCTTCTTTTTGTTTGCGGCGCAGCCAGGCATCAACCGTAAAGGTAAATAAAGCTGGAACCAGCAACACCATGCCGATTAAGGCTCCGCGACCAAATTGCTGCTGGCCTATCACCGCCTTATAGGCTTCCAAAGCGAGTACCTGATAGTTGCCACCGACGACAACCGGCACACCAAAGTCAGTAATAGTTAGGGTAAAGACCAGGCAACATGCTGCAAACACGCCTTGCCTACTACTCGGCCAGGTGACGCTTAAAAACTTCTTCCAAGGCGAAGCACCCATGCTTGATGCTGCATCAAAAAGTCGTGCATCTGCTAACGACAAGGCCGACAAGAGAATCATCAGTGCATGGGGGAAAGTGTAAATAGCTTCGCCTAAAACGATTCCCCAGAACCCATAAATATTGTCGTTTAACAGAAAACGCAGGAGCCCTTGATTACCAAACAAATAAACCAAAGCAATCCCGGGCAGCATCGACGGTGCCAGCAAGGGCAATAAAGACACCCCTCGCCATACCGCTTTACTTGGAATGAGCGTGCACTGTAAAGCATAGGCAAACAGATAGGCTAAGGGCACAACGAGCAGAGTCACTGTCAGTGAAACTTTCAGGCTGTTACCGAGCAACCAATGAAAGTTTTCACTGCTAAACAACGCAACTGCTGCGCTTACCCCTCCGCCTTGAGATGCATCGGGAGCCATACCGCGCCAAAATATTGCCAACAGAGGAGCCAATACAGCCAGTAGTAAAAAAGCCAGCAACAGCAGGCGGCCAGCGTTTAAAAACAAGGTATCAAATAATGGCTTGATACCTTGCTGCAGGTGCTTTGAAATAGAACTATAGAAAGGCACTATGGATGGCCCTTAAGCAAAGATTTTCAGATTTTCGGCGGGAAGCCCAACGTGAATACGTCCACCACCAAGAAGAGCAACTTCAGGCGGTGCCAACTCTGCCTGCAGTGGGTGCCCCGGCAAAGTATCTAACTCAAAGCGCATCAAGCAGCGACTTCCAAGAAAAGTAATATTGTGCACTTGAGCACTAAATTGGTTTGGTGAGCCACCTAATGGGTTGACACGAACACCTTCAGGGCGGCAGAAAAGTCGTCCTTGTTCTTGCTGCAAAGGCTGGGCTAGCTGCAACTCTTGATTGCCAATGAAAGCTTTACCATTGGTACCACGAATAAAAGGTAACCAGTTGCCTTGACCAACAAACTCAGCAACAAAGGGCGTCGCGGGCTTTTGGTAGATTTCCTTAGCCGTTGCATACTGCTCTATCTTGCCCTCATGCATGATGGCAATACGGTCAGCCATTAACATCGCTTCATCTTGGTTGTGGGTGACCATCAAGGTGGTAATGCCTAAGCTTTTCTGCAGGTTTCTCAACTCAGTACACAAATGCTCACGCACTCGCGCATCCAATGCTGACATCGGCTCATCAAGTAATAATAGCGAAGGGGCCGGAGCCAAAGCGCGTGCTAAGGCGACACGCTGCTGCTGCCCACCAGATAATTGTCCTGGGTATTTTTTCGCACTAGAACTGAGGCCGACTAACTCCAGCATTTCACTGACCCGAGCGCGCACCTGATCTTTACTGCTGTCAGCTAGGCCGTAGGCAATATTTTGCGCAACGGTCAGGTTCGGAAACAATGCATAGGACTGAAACAAAATCCCGTAATCTCGCGCCTGTGGTGGCAACAGAGAAATGTCACGCTGACCGCTGAAAATAGAGCCTTCATCCTGCGATTCTAACCCCGCAACACAACGCAGCAAGGTTGTTTTTCCACAGCCAGATGGGCCAAGCAAACAGACAAACTCACCTTTGTTGATTTCCAGAGAAATCCGATCTAAGGCTACATGCTGATTGAATTTTTTATGTAGATTTTGTATTGCAAGGTGCGAGTCCGCAAACCCTGAAGATATTGAAATAGCCATGGACGCTTATAAGAACCTTTCTGATTCAATCGATAGGTTTCAATATAAGGTCACACTGTGAACATCTCATGAACGTAAAATGACAATTTCAAGACACCAAGACACTCTGCTCGACTTCATCCGCTAGGCCGCAAACAAGTCAATCTCATACTTTAATTATGTCCGGTATCACTGGCAGATTATCAAGGAAGCGAACGCCTTACCTAGGCAGTTAAGTGCCTATTAAATTGTGCGAAGTCTCTAGACCCAAAAGAATCTGCCAAAGGCAGAGCATCCCTATGACTTTAAAGATATTTGCAGTATGTTACAGTGTTGTTGTGCTCTTCTAACGTTTGCTAGAGTGCATACACTTAAAAATCCATTGAAAGAGGCAAGGAATTATTATGATCCGTAAACTAGCTGTAGCAACAGTACTCACTGCTTTGGCTGTGCCTGCATTTGCCGATGATTGTGCAGTCACAATCGAAGGTACAGACCAAATGACTTTTAACCTCTCAGAAATTGATGTAAAGAAAAGCTGTGAGAAATTCACCGTTAACCTAAAGCACGTTGGTCAATTACCAGCGGCAGCAATGGGTCACAACTGGGTACTGTCTAAATCTGAAGAATACCAAGCAGTTGCACAAGAAGGCATGGCTCTGGGTTTAGATAAAAACTACGTTAACGATGCTGATGAGCGTGTTATTGCCCACACTTCAGTGGTTGGCGGTGGCGAAGAAACCAGCGTAACTTTTGATGTGAGCAAGCTACAAGAAGGTCAGGCTTACACCTACTTCTGCTCGTTCCCAGGTCACTTTGCATTGATGAATGGTTCACTTAAATTAGTGGACTAAGCGTTATAAAACAACACTGGTAACCCATAGGGCACTAGTATTGATTTAAGAAAACCCCGGGCTTTGCTCGGGGTTTTTATTTGCGTACATTTTATCACCAACACCCACGCATCCTACTAGCGCACAGAGACAACCCTGTTCCACTACAAAACCTACGCTTGCACCAATAGCCTTCTGCGCAACCGACCTGCGATACAACTTGATCACAGCAGATATATGCCAGCGCCTAGCGTCTGCGCTACAGTAGTGACTCATTTTTTACCTCGCAAACCGGAGGCCCGTATGCTTTTAAGCGACCCTACTCTCTTACGCCAACAGGCATGTATTGGCGGACATTGGTGTGCGGCTGATTCCGCGCAAACCATCGCTGTGCACAACCCTGCCAATGGTGAGCTCTTAGGTTCGGTGCCAAAGATGGGTACGATCGAAACCCAGCGGGCGATTACCGCAGCCCATGCAGCCCTACCCGCATGGCGCAGTCAAACTGCGGCACAACGCGGAAAAACCCTACGGCGCTGGTTTGAGTTAATGCTAGAAAACCAAGAAGATTTAGCCTTATTGATGACCCTTGAGCAAGGCAAACCCTTAGCGGAAGCGCGTGGCGAAATCGCTTATGCAGCCTCATTTATTGAATGGTTCGCCGAGGAGGGTAAACGCGCCTATGGTGATACCATTCCCAGCCCACTCAACAGTTCACGCTTAATGGTGATCAAGCAGCCTATTGGCGTCTGCGCGGCTATTACGCCGTGGAACTTCCCTGCCGCCATGATTACGCGTAAGGCCGGTGCTGCATTAGCCGCGGGCTGTACCATGGTCATTAAACCAGCCTCAGCCACACCCTTTAGTGCATTAGCTTTAATGGTATTGGCGCAACGAGCCGGTATTCCTGATGGTGTGTTATCCGTAGTCACCGGTAGCGCCAGCGCGATTGGCGCTGAGCTAAGCAGCAATCCTCTGGTGCGTAAGTTGTCCTTTACCGGCTCCACCGATGTGGGACGCACTCTGCTCAAGCAATGCGCAGAAGACATTAAAAAAGTATCGCTAGAGCTCGGTGGTAATGCACCCTTTATTGTCTTTGCCGATGCGGATCTTGAAGCAGCGGTCAGCGGTGCGATCGCGGCAAAGTTTCGCAATGCTGGGCAAACCTGTGTCTGTGTCAATCGCTTTTATGTGCATGATTCAGTTTACGCTGAGTTTGCCCAGCGCTTTACCGCTGCAGTGAAAAAACTACACTTAGGTGATGGCCGTAGCGAAGGTGTGACAGTTGGGCCATTGATTGACCAAAGCGCTGTGGATAAAGCCCAAGCGCATATTACTGATGCAGTGCAGCTCGGTGCCAAGCTGGCTTGTGGCGGTGAAGTGTTAAAAGGGACATTTTTACAACCTGCGGTACTCACGGATGTACCGCATCATGCCTTACTTGCGCGTGAAGAAACCTTTGGCCCAGTGGCTGCATTAATGCGTTTTAACGATGAGCACGAAGCGATTCAACTCGCCAATGATACCGAGTTTGGTTTGGCCGCTTATTTTTACAGCCGTGATATTGGTCGGTGCTTTCGTGTTTCTGAAGCTTTGGAATATGGCATGGTGGGTGTCAACACGGGCGCTATATCCAATGAGGTCGCACCCTTTGGTGGCGTTAAAGCGTCTGGACTGGGGCGTGAAGGCTCTAAATATGGACTGGATGAATATTTAGAGGTGAAGTACATCAATTTCGGTGGGATGAGCTGAGTCATATCAGCTGAGTTAAAGCACAGTTTGAGCAGATCAACTTCCTCCATCTGCTCAAACTGTTGCGACCGAGCTTAGAGGCTCATGTGCAATACAGTACGGCACTGCTCAGGAGTCACATCTTGGTGCTCCCCCAACTGCAGCATGCCATGGGCCTGCAATTGCGCCAGTACCGGTTCAATGCACTCCTCGCCCAATTGATAGTCACTTAAGCGTGTACGTACACCGACTGCCTCAAAGAACTCACGGGTTTTCGCAATCGCAGCATCAATGCGCTGCTCATCATTTCCATCAGTAATATTCCAAACACGCTGCGCATATTGCAGTAATTTTGCATGCTTTTCTTTGCGACGCAGTTGCAGCATATTCGGCAGAATAATCGCCAAAGTCTGCGCATGGTCTAAACCGTATTGCGCAGTCAATTCATGACCCAATAAGTGGGTCGACCAATCTTGCGGTACACCAGCGCCAATTAAACCGTTAAGCGCGAGCGTTGCAGTCCACATCAGGTTGGCACGCACGTTGTAGTTATCGGCTTCCTGCACAGCTTGCTCACCAATCTCAATCAAGGTCTGCAGTAAACCTTCTGCAAAACGATCTTGCACTAAGGCGTTCACTGGATAGGTTAAATACTGCTCCATGACATGCACATAAGCATCCACTACACCGTTAGCGACTTGGCGTGCTGGCAAGGTGTAGGTTTTGGTTGGATCCAGAATCGAAAACTGGGGGAAGACCAGATTACTATGGAACGGCAGCTTGGTTTTTGTGGCTAGACGCGTCACGACGCCGCCGTTATTCATTTCTGAACCCGTGGCAGGCAAGGTCAAAACGGTACCCATAGGTAAGGCTTGTTTTATATTGGTGCCGCCTTGTTGCAAGATGCTCCAAGTGTCACCTTCAAATAATGCCGCAGCGGCAACAAACTTGGTGCCATCAATCACCGAGCCACCACCAACTGCCAGTAAAAAATCAATCTTATCGGCGCGCACAATGTCTACAGCCTTGCTCAAGGTCTCGTAGCTGGGATTGGGCTCAATACCGGCAAACATCTGCACATGCCGTGCACCTAAGGCATTTTTTACTTCGACTAAAGTACCGTTACGCTCAGCACTACCACCGCCATACAGCACCATCACCCGTGCATCTGCCGCAATATGCTCAGCGAGCTCGGCAATTCGGCCTTCACCAAAAATAATTTGGGTGGGGTTATACACATTAAACTTTTGCATTAGCAGTACTCCAGTTGATATAGCCTTACCTTGCCACACTCATGGCGTCAGGAGAACAGCACTTAAGAGCCTATTGTGGCTTACGACACCCATCACATTAAATTTTCACGCCAACTACAACCCCCTACAAACTACTGCATATTATTTGACCATCAAGTCACCATAAAATTATGCAACACACCATAGCCTTAGCATGCGATAACCTTCAAACTACCCTTTTGCGCTTTGCGATATTGCACCGCCTACGAGCGCTTTAATCTTTACGCACCCCCCACTGCATAGGCTACAACGTGTTGAATTTCCTCGCTTGGCGCACCACTGTTCTAATTGTTTTTAGCTGTATTTTACTGAGCGGCTGCGCTGGAGTGAAAAGCGTCTCCGTCAGTACCAATGACTATATGTCGCAACGGCGAGGGGATATTTTAACCACTGGTGAAATGAGCTCAGCCGTTGGTGTGGCGTTACAAGTGGTAGGTGTAAATGAAAAACAATGCCGTAATGCACCACAAGCATGTCGCCGCAGCCTCGCCGAAAATATTGGTTTGGATAATGAGCAACGTGTCTCTGCTTTAGCTGAGTTGTGGCTGCAAGAAGCCTTAGCTATGGATCAGAAAGTCAACGAAGGCGTGCTCGCTGCCGACGTGCTCAATGCTTACTTAGAAAGTGCGCGCTATGCTTATGCATATTTGTTTTTTACCGAACGCTCCCCCAGCCAACGCGCACTCGAAGATCGCCAAACCCAAGTACGCGACTACTACAACTTTGCCGTACAACAAATGGTGACTCGCACCTTTAATCACCACCACCAGCACTTGCTTGACAGCATTGATGAGCGCGGACGTTTTAGCGTGACTTCAACATACTGGCAGATTAGCGGCCAACTCAATGAAGTGCGTTTAGCTGAAGGTCAGCAAATTCCAGAAAAACTGATTCCCGCTTCATCACTCACCTTTAAAGGACTGCGCAATCAGTACCGTCGTGACGGCATTGGCGCTGAGTTAGTGGCAGTCACGGCCAAGCGCGTGGTCAATAAAAACAGCCGCGAAGATGCTTTTAGTGAAACCCCTTTCCCAGCAGTGACGGCTATTTTGCGTTTCCCAGGTGACACTCTGACCGAGATTCTGACAACACAAACCGTGGAATTACTGGGTTTTGACCCGTATCGCCGTGACAGCGTTAATCTTGCGGGCACTGAGGTGCCCTTAGCCGCTAATTTCACCTCAGGCTATGGCCTATGGCTGGCCCGCTCAGGCTTTGCCCGTCAGTCGTTGCTGACGCTGGTAGGGCGTGGCGAAGTATTGGAAAAACCACGGGTGTATTTAATGCAGCCTTATGATCCTAATCGCCGGGTGATTATTATGCTGCATGGTTTAGCCAGCAGCCCCGAGGCATGGATTAATGTGGCGAACGAAGTGTTGGGCGATGAAACGCTGCGTAAAAATTATCAAGTGTGGCAGGTCTATTACCCCACCAATGCGCCACTAGCCTTTAACCAACATGCGATTCGCAAAGCCATTCAAGATACTTTGCATGCTTTTGATACTGAGGGTAAAAATCGCGCTTCTCAAGATGTGGTGTTAATTGGCCACAGCATGGGCGGGGTCTTGGCGCGTTTATTGGTGTCTGACTCGGGTGATAGTTTTTGGGAGCCGATGGTTAAGCTCTATAAGCTCGAAGGCGAGCGCAAGGAAAAAGCACGTAAAAAACTCAAAAACTATCTATGGTTTAAGCCCATGCCGCAAGCCAGCCGCGCCGTGTTTATCGCCTCGCCACACCGTGGCACGCCTTTTGCGGAAAACCGCTTTTCACGTTGGGCCGCCGGGGTGATTAAATTACCCGTATCGATGCTCGGACGTATTACCGAGATTGCACAGTTGCTAGTTGACCCCAGCTCCGCCAGTGGCGCACCTTTAACGCGCCCACTTAATAGTATTTCTAACCTCAGCGACCAAGATCCCTTTGTGCGTTTAGCTGCAAGTTTACCCATCTCAGATAAGGTGCCTTACCATTCAATTATCGGTAACGACACACCCAATCTGAGTCTGGCGCAGTCCAGTGACGGCGTAGTGCCTTATAAAAGTTCGCACTTAGCTGGCGCGCAATCAGAAAAAGTGATTCGCTCATGGCACAGCGTGCAGGAAACTCCTGAGGCCATTGTTGAAGTGCGCCGTATTTTGCATACCCATTTACATGAAACCAATGGATTGTCTTATGTCGACTGATACCCGCTCTGCACTGACCGTCAGCCTGAATATAATCGTGTCACTAGTCATCACCCTTGCTGCAGTATGGGGCGGTTTGGCGCTGTATTATCAACTACCTCTGGCGCTGCCATGGTTGAGCTTAGGCTTAGTAGCCTGGGCCGCTATTTGGCTGTTTGCTTTAGTGCACCTGTGGCGTAAAAGCCTGTGGCAGGGTGTATTCATCTATCTTCTTAGCCATGCCGTGCTGCTGCTCTGGTGGAATAGCCTTACGCCCTCCAACCAACATATCTGGGAAGACGATGTGGCACAGATGACCAGCGGTATAGTGGATGGCGATACAGTCACCCTGTTTAATGTGCGCAACTTTGATTGGCATTCCGAGACGGATTACACCCCGCATTGGGAAACCCGCCAATATGATCTAAGCAAGCTCAAGTCTGTGGATATGCTGACCTCGCACTGGGGCATGGAGGCCATTGCGCACGTTCTCGTCTCATTCGGTTTTGATGACGACCAATTCGTGACTTTTTCCGTAGAAATTCGCAAAAAACAAGGCCAAGAGTTTGATGAAATTGCCGGTTTTTTTAAACAATACGAATTAAGTATTCTGGCTACCGACGAGCGCGATGCCGTTGCTGTGCGTCCAAATATACGCGGTGAAGATACCTTTTTGTACCGCATCGATATGCCCGAACACATTCGGCGCCAACTGTTCTTATCTTATATCGAGCAAGCCAATCAGCTGCTTGATGAACCACGCTTTTACAATACCGTCACGGCCAACTGCACCACCTTAGTGTTTGGCATGATGCAGCATATCAGTGGCGGTTTACCGCTTGATTCACGCCTTTTGTTAACCGGCTACTTGCCCAGCTACATCGACGAACTCGATGGCCTGACTCAGGGCTTTGATTTAGCACAGTTACGCAGTGCTGGACGTATTACCGAGCGCTCAAAACAAGCCGCACATAGCGAAAACTACTCAAAAATCATCCGTCAAGGCGTTCCGGGCTGGTCATCAAAAAATTAACAAGTGGTAAAAAAAGACCATTTTATGCTGATTTTTAAGCATTATGTAGCTAGCTAAGTATCTTTTACAGCCAAATTCAGACAAAAAAAGTTCAATTTATCGAAAAAATAAAAATAATTGAAATATTTTTTTAGGTGTTTTTTCGCACTTTTTTTAATTGCCGTTTCGCAGCGCTATAGCTTGGCGAAACGGCAATTCTTGCTGGTTAAAAAGTAGCCATTTTTGCCACTCATATAGCTATATTCTCAAAAACTCACGGTTGTTATTATTTTTTAAGCTGCCTAGGCTAATAGGGCTAAACCAATAACCACAAGGATTTATTTTGAGTTTTGCTCCCGTCAAACTCCGTCTACCTACTGACGGTGACGGCCATGCCCTGCATCAACTGGTCGCTCGCTGCCAGCCCCTAGACACCAACTCGGTGTACTGCAACTTACTTCAGTGCACTGACTTTGCGGATACTGCTATTGCTGCGGAAAACGCCGATGGAAACCTGGTTGGTTTCATTTCCGGCTACCGCCCCCCAGCCCGCCCCGACACTCTGTTTGTGTGGCAAGTGGCTGTTGATAGCAGTATGCGTGGTCAAGGTTTAGCGCTGCGTATGTTGTTAGCCCTAACTGCACGGGTTGCCGCCACTACAGGCGTTCGGTTTATTGAAACCACCATTTCCCCAGACAACGCCGCCTCTCAGGCTTTATTTTTGAAAGCCTTTAATCAATTAGGAATCTCTCACACCACTTCGGTGCTCTTCTCCAGTGCGCAACATTTTGCCGGACTGCATGAAGATGAAGTGCTGTACCGAGCGGGCCCTTTGCCTCTCGATTCCACACAATAAATATTATAGGAATAATTATGCAAGCCTTTGAAAAGAATTTTGAACAAAACGAATCAGGTGTACGAAGTTATTGCCGCTCATTCCCGGTGATGTTTAAACAAGCACAGGGTGCTGAGTTAGTGACCACTGAAGGTAAACGCTACATCGACTTTTTAGCCGGTGCCGGCACTTTAAACTACGGTCACAACAATCCAGTTTTGAAAAAAGCCTTGGTTGAATATATAGAAAGTGATGGCTTAGCCCATGGCTTGGATATGTACTCAGAAGCTAAGGGTCGGTTTTTAGAAACTTTTAACCGCCTGATTTTAACGCCACGTAAAATGCAGGACTATCTGATCCAGTTTACCGGCCCAACCGGTACTAACGCGGTTGAAGCCGCGCTGAAATTAGCGCGTAAGGTTAAAGGCCGTAACAATATTGTCAGTTTTACCAACGGCTTCCATGGTTGCTCGATTGGTGCGTTAGCGGTAACAGGTAACCAACACCACCGTGGTGCTGCAGGTATTGCATTGTCTGATGTCAGCCGTATGCCGTACGACAAGTACTTTGGCGATCAGGTCAACACCATCGCCATGATGGATAAATTACTGTCTGACCCCAGCAGTGGTTATGACAAGCCAGCCGCTGCGATTGTTGAAGTGGTGCAAGGTGAAGGTGGTCTCAATGCTGCCTCTGCTGAGTGGGTACGTAAGCTTGAGAAGCTGTGCCGCAAGCACGATATGCTGCTGATCGTTGACGATATTCAAGCAGGTTGTGGTCGTACTGGTACCTTCTTTAGTTTTGAAGAAATGGGTATCAAACCGGACATGATCACTCTGTCTAAATCCATCAGTGGTTTTGGTCTACCTTTTGCGGTGGTGTTACTGCGCGAAGAGCTGGACGAATGGACCCCAGGTGAGCACAACGGCACCTTCCGTGGTAACAACCATGCCTTTGTCACTGCTGCTGCTGCACTAGAAGAGTTCTGGAAAGACGACAGCTTTGCTAAAAGCGTGCGTGAAAAAGGTGAAATTATTGCTAAGCGTATGCAAAAAATCACCAAGCGCCATAGCGAACACAATTTGTTTGTTAAAGGTCGCGGCATGATGATTGGTATCAGCTGTGCCAATGGCGAAGTGGCTGCACAGATTTGTGAGCACGCCTTTGAAAATGGCCTAGTGATTGAAACCAGTGGTAACCACAGCCAAGTCGTGAAGTGCTTGTGCCCACTGACCATTACCCATGAGCAAATTAACCAAGCCATGGATATTTTGGATGATGCTTTTGCAGCTATTTTACCCAGCCAAGCAGAAGTCAAAGCCTCTTAAGTCCTAGCACTCAAGACCTTGATCTAACCTTATTGATGAACGCTGCTGGCACTATTAAGCCAGCAGCGCTTAGCGGAGTTTTATTATGATTGTTCGTACCCTTAAAGAAGCAGAAAGCAGTGATCGTCGCGTCGTTACAGAGACCTGGGAAAGCACCCGCATGTTGCTCAAAGAAGACAATATGGGTTTCTCGTTCCACATCACCACTATCTATGCCAACACTGAAACTCATATTTGGTATCAGAACCACTTAGAGTCGGTGTACTGCATGAGCGGTAACGGCGAAATTGAAACCATCGCTGATGGTAAAATTTATAAAATTGAGCCCGGCACACTCTATATTCTCGACAAACATGATGAGCACTTGCTGCGTGGTGGCTCTGAAGATATGAAGCTGGCCTGCGTGTTTAACCCACCGCTCAACGGTAAAGAAGTACACGATGAGAACGGTGTTTACCCGCTTTAATCGTCATTTACTAGATTCAGCGTGAAAAACCTAAGCGGCTCTAGTTATTCAGACGCCGCTTAATTACACTTCGAGTGTCCGTGCCACCTGCACGCTTGGTGGCGACACTCAACTGTGTGAGCCGCGCATCCTGCGCTTGGCTCATCTTTATTGATTAACTTATTTAGAACGGACGCACATTCATGCATACCGTAGAGAAAATTGGCGGCACTTCAATGAGCTGCTTTAACGACGTGTTAGAGAATATTTTCTTAACCGAACACCCTCAACACGGCCTGTATCATCGTATTTTTGTTGTGTCAGCCTATAGCGGCATGACTAACGATTTACTCGAGCATAAAAAAACAGGACAACCTGGTGTGTATCAGCGCTTTGCTGAGGCCAGTGGTGAAGAAGCTTGGCAAGCACCGTTAGAGAAAGTACGCGAAGCGATGTTAGCCAAAAACGCTGAAATCTTTCCAGAAAGTGAACATGCTCTTAAGCAAGCCAACCAGTTTATTAATAGCCGTATTGATGACTGCGCTGAAGTGATGCACAGCTTGCATCAACTGTGTAACTTTGGTCATTTCCAACTGACCGAACACCTGATGAAAGTGCGTGAAATGCTCGCTTCTTTAGGTGAAGCGCACAGTGCCTTTAATACCGTTTTAGCACTCAAGCTCAAAGGCGTGAATGCCCGTTTTGCTGATCTGACCGGTTGGCAAGCCGCTGAGCCGATGGCCTTTACCGAGATGATCGCGCATCATTTTAAAGACATCGACTTCAGTAAAGAGCTAGTCATTGCTCCGGGCTATACCCATTGCACTGAAGGCTTGATGAACACCTTTGATCGCGGTTATACCGAGATCACCTTCGCGCAAATTGCCGCGACCACTGGTGCTAAAGAAGCCATTATTCATAAAGAGTTTCACTTAAGTACCGCTGATCCAAATCTAGTTGGCGCCGACAAAGTTGTGACCATCGGTATGACCAACTATGACGTGGCTGACCAACTATCGAACTTAGGGATGGAAGCCATTCACCCACGCGCTGGTAAAACCTTGCGCCGTGCCGGTGTTGAATTGCGTATTAAAAACGCTTTTGAACCTGAACATGCCGGCACCTTGATTTGCAAAGGTTACGCCAGCAGCACACCTCGCGTGGAGATTATTGCCGGTCGTAAGGATTTGTTTGGTATCGAAGTCTTTGACCAAGAAATGCTTGGCGATATGAATTATGACAGCGAAATCACCGACATCATTAAAAAGCTCAAGCTGTATGTGGTGAATAAATCGCGCGATGCCAACAGTATTACTTATTACTGTGCCGGTTCACGCAAGATTATTAATCGCGCGGTACGGATGATCGAAGAGCATTATTCCAACGCTGAAGTGACAGTCTATAATGTAGCGATTGTCTCGGCCATTGGCTCGAATATGAAGGTTAAAGGTATTTTGGCCAAAACTGCTACGGCCTTGGCTGATGCAGGCATCAGTATTCAAGCGCTACAACAGACTATTCGTCAGGTTGAAATGCAGATTGTGGTGCAAGAAAGCGATTACGATGCGGCGATTATTGCTCTGCACCGTGCGTTAATTGAGCCTGAAAATTACAGCGGCGTCATTAACCCAGCCATAGTCGTTTAAGCTGCTACAGCATGCTAGCCATACGCACACCCTTACTGCGTATGGCTGTGCATACATCTCATGCAGGCCTTGTGTCGAGCATCTGCCTACGCTTAATGGATGCAAGCAGCATCTAATATAATTTGGTTTTTCAATCCTTTTTGCGCTCCCTGTGTTGCTGCGTTAAGATTGCACAACTTTTTAACGCATTAAAGGACGTCGCAATGAACCGTGTTTTGTACCCGGGAACCTTTGACCCGATTACTCGTGGTCATACCGATCTAATTGAACGTGCTGCGCGTCTCTTTGACCACGTCATTGTGGCGGTCGCTGCGAACCCTAAAAAGGGTCCACTGTTTAGCTTAGAGCAGCGTGTGGCTTTGGCTCAAGAAGTCACTGCACACTTACCCAATGTTGAAGTCATAGGTTTTAACAACTTACTTGCTCACTTTGCTAAAGAAGTGAATGCCAACGTATTTATGCGTGGTTTACGTGCCGTATCGGACTTTGAATATGAGTTTCAGCTGGCCAATATGAACCGTAAATTAGCACCTGATGTAGAAAGTTTATTCCTCACCCCCTCCGAGAAATATTCATTTATTTCCTCGACTTTAGTACGTGAGATTGCCGCATTGAATGGCGATATTTCTCAGTTTGTCCACCCTGAAGTGGCCAAAGCCTTAGCTGAACGCTATAAGAAGTGATGTAAGACACATATCAGCCTTACTGATACTGCGCGCTGACTTAGATTACGGCACAATAAACCCATTATCTTGGCATTGTGCCTTTATTGCTCTATAGGAGTTGCTCCATGTCATTAATCATTACCGATGACTGCATTAACTGTGACGTCTGTGAACCAGAATGTCCCAACAGTGCAATTACCCAAGGTGAAGAGATCTACGAAATTGATCCGAACCTGTGCACTGAATGTGTCGGCCACTATGATGAACCGCAATGCGTGCAGGTGTGCCCAGTGGATTGCATCCCATTGGATGTTAATAATGTCGAAAGCAAAGATGAGCTGATGGACAAGTACAAAATCATCACCGGTCAGGTATAAAAGCATATATGCGGCGCTTGCAAGCTACTGTACTCAGCATTCTACTGTGCTGGACGCTGGTTGTTACCGCAGAACAAGCACCCCAGCGTGCCTATGTCAGTAGCGCCCACCCCTTAGCCAGTGCTGCCGGGGTGGAGATTCTCCAACAAGGTGGTAATGCCATTGATGCCGCTATCGCGGTAACTGCAGCTTTAGCCGTGGTTGAGCCTTACGGTTCAGGCCTCGGTGGCGGCGGTTTTTATTTATTACGCCGTGCCGGCAAAAACCCTGATTATCAATTTTTAGACGCGCGCGAGCGTGCTCCTCTAGCAGCACACGCTGACCTGTATCGCGTTGATGGCGTGGTGGATGCCAAGCTATCGCTCGATGGTGCATTAGCGGCTGCTATTCCTGGTATTCCAGCAGCGCTGGGTGAATTATCTAAGCGCCATGCTCGCCTGCCTCTGGCCACTAACCTTGCGCCCGCGATTGCTTTGGCGCGCGATGGTTTTGCAGTGGACGCTGTGTATCAAGAACGCGCGGGCTGGCGTTTAAAAGCCCTGCAAAACGATGCTGAATCCGCACGCTTATTTCTACATCAACAAGCGATTCCAGCACAAGGCTGGCTATTGCGTCAGCCTGAGTTAGCCGCAACGCTAAGCATGTTGGCCGAACAAGGCTCGACAAGCTTTTACCGTGGCCCCTTTGCGCAAAAAATGATCAATGCGGTGCAAGAGGCTGGCGGTATTTGGTCGCCACAAGACTTATCAACCTACAAAGTGCAGTGGCGTGCACCTTTGATTGTGCCCTTAGCCGAGCAGCGCCGCCTGATTAGCGCGCCTCTGCCATCCGCCGGTGGTATTGCCATTGCGCAAAGCTTGTTAATGCTGCAACGCCTACCCTGGCAGCAAGCCGAGCCAGCGCAACGTGCGCACTATATTACTGAAGTGTTACGCCGCGCTTACCGTGACCGCGGCTTACTCGGTGACCCTGATTTTGTCGAGAACCCCACACCCGCGCTACTGGCACGTCAACATATCGTAGAGATGACCAGCAGCATTGATGTTGAGCATGCCACGCCCAGCGCCAGCCTCAAGCCCGGTGCGCAGCCGCATGAAGGCGATCACACCACGCATTTTGCGGTACTCGATCAGCAGGGCAATGCTGTGGCGGCTACCTTATCTCTCAATATGATGTTTGGCGCGGCCTTTACCGTGCCCGGTACCGGCGTGTTGCTCAATGATGAAATGGATGATTTTGCTGCTGACCTCACCGGTAGCAATGCTTATGGTTTAAGTGGTAGTGCAGCCAACAGCATACAAGCCGGTAAACGCCCTCTATCCTCAATGAGCCCAAGCTTTTTAGAAGGTCCTGAGGACTTCGCGGCTTTTGGCACCCCCGGCGGCAGCCGGATTCCCAGCATGAATGTGCTAGCAATGCTGTCGTACTTAGAGGGTCAAGCGCCAGCGCAATGGGTCGCAGCGCCACGTATCCACCACCAATATCTACCTGATGTATTAGGTTTTGAACCCGGTGCTTTAACGCCACAACAGCAACAACGTTTACAGCGTAAAGGACACAAGGTTGAAGAACTGACCCGCAACTACGGCAATCAGCAAGTGCTGTGGTGGCATAAAGATTCAGGGCGTAGCGCTGCAGCCAGTGACCCACGCGGCCAAGGTGTTAGCCTGAGCCACGAATAAAACTACCCCAGATGAATCAGCGGAAAATCATCATCACCGCCTAAGCTGCGCACTTCTCTAAGCAATTCATTATCGCCGACTAATCCCAACTGCAAGACATTGCGCAGACTCTGGGTAATACGGCTGGAATAACCTAAATCATTCATCAATGAACTGGCCTGTAAGTTATCCAATTGCTGACTGCGCACTTCACTAAAGATCCGATGGCGAAAATCTGCATCAAACTTAGCCGCTTGACCATCAACCCACTCCATACGACTGCGCCACACCTCATCAGACAACTCAGAGCGCCCGACTTCGCGCACTTGACGCAGCACCCAGAGCACATGCCGACGCAAGTCTAAATAATGATCATGTACATGCGAGCGATCATTACGTAAATAGTGACCTAAGTTTTTCTGCAAGTGTTTAGCATCTTTAACCGCATCCACTAGTTGCAAAGCCACCACCTGACAGGTCATCCAGAACTGCTGATGTTCTTCATCCATCTGCGCATCCAAGCGACTCATAAAACCCAATAAATCTGAATATACGCCCTTAATATGACGCTGATACAACTCTTCAGCGTCCAAGCATTCGGCATCGTTAGGGCGAGCATTTAAGCGCTCATTATCGACCTTGATACTAGAAAGCTGTTCAACCGGTTGATACAAAGCATGGCAAATCACTTCTAAACTTAAGCGCCCCAAGTGCTGCAACTCTTGCACCACTGCACGTGATGCAGTATCAACTGAGGCTAATGCGGCATCATTAAGGTAACGGGCTCGGGTTTGCGGCAAAACACGCTGCTCAACCACTGAGCTCTGACCTGTTTGAATATCGGCAATTAACACGCTAGGTTCTTTGCGGTCAGGTAAAAAGCGACACAGCCAGACTTCCAACTGCCGTTGCCATGGCCAAAACAGTAAGACCCCAATCACGTTAAATAACGTCTGGAACATCGCCAACTGCAAGAGCGTATTATGACCCGCACCCAAATGATCCATCAGCCATTGCGACAACCAAGCTAAAGGGGTGAGCAATAACAAGGTGATCATACCGGTTAAAATATTAAACAGCGCATGGACCAAAGCTAAGCGCTGACCACCGCGGTTACCACCCAGCCAACCTACAATCGCCGTGGTGACACTGCTACCAACATTACCACCAATGGCAATCGCCATGCCTTGCCACAACTCAATTTGCCCACCAGCCAACGCGGCTAAGATCAACATTAAGGTGGCATGACTGGACTGCAAAACAGCAGTTAATGCCAAACCAATAGCCACAAATGCCAATTGCTCCAACAAGCCACTAGAACCTTGCCCCGTCATATCAACGCTGCTACCAAAGGCGTTAAAGCCTCCTTTGATTTCATCGATACCTAAAAATATAAAGGCAATTCCTAAGACAATTCGACCAGCAGCTTTACTGTTGGGCCCATTAAAACCGGCCAACACACCAAACACTAACAATGGCAAAGCTAAAGGGCTGAGACTGAAATTTTGCCCAGCGGCAGCTAGCAACCAAATACCACCACTAGTACCTAGGTTAATGCCCAATAAAATTGAAATACCACCAGCCAACTGAATCAAACCAGTACTGATAAAAGCAATGGTCAGTAGCGACATTAAGGTGGTGGATTGCAGCACCATGGTGCCACCCACACCAAATAAAAACCCTTTAAAAGGGGTCGCGGTACTGCGCTCTAATAACTGCTCTAAACGGCCACCTGCTAGCTGCTTTAAGCCCTCTTCAAGGCACTGCATACCAAATAAAAACAGCGCTAAACCTGAACACAACTGCAACCAACCAGAGCTGTACCAAAAGCTGATGGATAAGACCGCAAGTCCTAACACAGGCAATAAAAACGACTTTAACTTATCCATACACTCACCGCAGCGCAGTTGATTTATTAAGAAAGTAGGCTTAAGTAAACAGCAACTTAATACCCACTCTGTTGGCGATTATGCAGAAAACACTGCAATTCAACAGTAGTTCTAGCTGTTGTATAGCCAGCATTACATAGTACAAGCTCGGCAAAAAAGGCCGCTCTCAAAAATGAGGCGGCCTTGTACATTATCTAACCTATAAGTCAGCGGTTATTATCGTAATCGTTTTCAGTACAACCCAAGCAGCGGACAAAGGCGGCTTTACCCGGCTCAACTACTAAGGCTTGACCCGCACGACCCACACCGCCACCCAAAGCAGTAAAGGGTAATGTCACGACAAAAAGACCTGCACCAACCAAAGTAGCGGCAATTAATAAGGGACGTGCAATCACCACATCAGCAACCATGGCAAAGGCAGGCGGAGCATCCACTTCATATTCGGGATTACCGCTAGCGTTGGTATTGGCAGCGGCAGGCAGACTTAACATACTCATACACAAAGCTAAAACTGCAGCAGTCAGACGAAACATACTCATAATGGCGATCCCTCAAATAAAGTATTAATCAACAATGGCAACTATATAGCGCAGTGCCGATAATGGGAATTGAATCAGCTCTGGCATTTCAAGCAAAACACACTTGAGCGCTGTCCCAACTTCACTTCACTCAACTCATTAGCACAGACACGACATGGTTCGCCAGAACGACCATAGACAAACAAGGTTTGCTGAAAGTAGCCTGGTTTGCCATCACCACCGACAAAATCGCGTAATGTAGTACCACCCTGCTCGATGGCAGCGGCTAACACACGCTTAATCTCTGCAGTGAGTTTGGCATAAGCCGCTTTCGACACACGGCCTGCTTCACGGCGCGGATCAATACCGGCGGCAAATAACGCTTCGCTGGCATAAATATTACCGACACCCACTACCACCGCATTATCCATAATAAAGGGCTTAATCGGCATCTTGCGCCCGCGCGAGCGCTCGTATAGATGGTCCGCAGTAAAGTCAGCTAATAACGGCTCCGGCCCCAGCTTTTGCAACAACTTGTGCTGCAACGGTGGCTCAGCACTCCAGAGCATTGCACCAAAGCGCCGCGGATCGGTATAGCGCAGAATCATCCCCGACTCGAGCTCGATATCCACATGATCATGCTTAGCCACTGGCGTGCCAGCCTCGACCATCCGTAAGCTGCCTGACATACCTAAGTGGCTGATTAAAGTGCCCACTTCGGCACCAATCAATAAGTACTTCGCTCGGCGTTCAACGCTGACAATGGCCTGCCCAGATAAACGTACATCCAAGTCTTCAGGGATCGGCCAGCGCAAACGTGCATTGCGCACAATCACACGCACCACGCGCTGACCAATCAAGTGCGGAGCAATACCACGGCGCGTAGTTTCAACTTCAGGAAGCTCTGGCATTGTCAGTTACGCTGTGGCAGAACAAAAGTGCTAAAGGCTGTATGGCCCGGAATCTCCATCAGCAACTCATCACCTGCTTGCAACGGACCCACACCAGCCGGTGTACCGGTTAACACCACATCACCGGGCTGCAAGGCAAACTGGCCCGCCATATGCTGAATCAAGGGGATAATTGGATAGAGCATTTCACGGCTGTTGCTCTCTTGGCGCACTTCACCATTAATGCTCAGACGCACATCAATATCAGCGCTATCTTTAACGGCAAAACCCGAAACAAAGGGCGCTAACACGCAGGCACCATCAAAAGATTTTGCCACTTCCCACGGCCAGCTTTTTTCTTTGAGGCGCTCTTGCACATCACGCAAGGTTAAATCCAGCGCCGGTGCATAACCGGTAATAGCATCAATCACTTCTTCTTCGCTGGGCTGACGCGATAACGGCTTACCAATCAATACCGCAATTTCAATCTCGTAATGCACCGCGCCACGATCCTGCGGAATACTAAAACCACCCTCAGGTGATACCACACAACTGGCCGGCTTAATAAATAACAGTGGCTCAGTTGGCACTGGGTTATTCAGCTCTTTGGCATGCGCTGCATAATTACGTCCCACGCACACCACTTTACCCACAGGATAATGAATGCGTGTGCCGTCGATATATTGATGTTGATAGCTCATAAAAAACCCTTAGAAAACGAGAAGCGGCCGACTGCAATCACAGTCGGCACCATCATTAAACTGGCATTAAACCGGAAAAATCTTACCCGGATTCATAATGCCCTTGGGATCAAAAATCGCTTTAATCGCCTGCATATAAGCAATTTCTTCCGGAGAACGACTGTAGTGCAAGTAATCACGCTTAGTCATGCCCACGCCATGTTCAGCTGAGATTGAGCCGTTATACTTCTGTACCGTTTCAAATACCCACTGATTCACCACCGCACACTGCGCAAAGAACTCGTCTTTACTGAGATTGTCCGGCTTGAGAATATTAAGGTGCAAGTTACCGTCACCAATATGACCAAACCATACCACTTCAAAGTCTGGGTAGTTTTTTGCGACAATTTCGTCGATATCACGTAAAAATGCCGGTACTTGACCAACAGTGACCGAGATATCGTTTTTGTAGGGTGTCCAATGCGCAATGGTTTCTGAGATATATTCGCGCAACTTCCATAAGTTTTCTAGCTGCTGCTCACTTTGGCTCATCACGCCATCGAGCACCCAACCTTGCTCCACGCAATGCTCAAAAGTAGCTAAGGCTTGCTCAGAGACTTCTTCACTGACAGCTTCAAATTCAATCAATGCATAGAATGGGCAATCGGTCTCAAAGGGCGCAGGCACATCGCCACGTGCCAAGACTTTGGCTAGAGCCTTGTCGGAGAAAAACTCAAATGCGGTCAGATCGAGGCTGTTTTGGAAGGCATGCAGCACCGGCATAATTGAATCAAAGTCTGGCGCACCGAGCACTAAAGCGGTCAGATTTTTTGGCGCACGATCCAAGCGCATGGTCGCTTCGACGACAAAACCTAAGGTACCTTCAGCACCAATAAACAGCTGACGTAAGTCGTAGCCGGTGGCATTTTTGATTAGGTCTTTATTCAGCTCAAGCAAGTCACCTTTACCAGTGACCACTTTCATACCCGCCACCCAGTTACGCGTCATGCCATAGCGAATCACCTTGATGCCGCCGGCATTGGTACCGATGTTGCCACCAATTTGACTGGATCCGGCCGAGGCAAAGTCCACTGGATAATATAAACCTTTATCTTCAGCAAACATTTGCAGTTGCTGCGTGGCCACACCTGGCTGACAAACAGCGGTACGGTCCATCTCATTAAAGGCGAGGATTTGGTTCATGTTGTCAAAAGACACTACCACTTCACCATTGGCTGCTACTGCGCCAGCAGATAAGCCGGTACGCCCGCCCGATGGTACTAAAGCGACCTGATGCTGGTTGGCCCAGCGCACAATGGCTTGCACTTGCTCAGTGGTTTTAGGGAACACAATAGCGACTGGCGCTGGGGAAAAATGCTTAGTCCAGTCTTTACCGTAAGTCTCTAATGAATCTGCATCCGTCAGTACTTTACCGGCATCAACAAGGGTTTTTAGCTCTTCTATAAGGGCAAGATCGGTCATTTTGGGAACTCTCACACTGTTCATGGTCTGCCTGAAGACTGTTCACGTCATAAGGCTGGCTGTTTTTTCTGTTGCTTATGGTAGCATGGGCGTCCCGCTAGTCGCGCCTCACGCCGATTCCCGGGCCGGCTTTATTTTTTTGCCGTTCCGGTCAGTTCTCACTGTCCGTCAACTTGCCATTCACATTAGGACAACAGGTCTACGCAGATGAGTAAAACATCGCTTGATAAAAGCAAAATTCGTTTTCTTCTTCTTGAAGGTGTTCATCAGAACGCAATTGATACGTTAAATGCCGCTGGATATACCAACATTGAGTATATTACTGGCGCATTACCAGAAGCAGAATTAAAAGAAAAAATCGCTGATGCTCACTTTGTTGGCATCCGTTCGCGCACGCAGTTAACTGAAGACGTTTTTCAGTGCGCACAAAAATTGATCGCTGTTGGTTGTTTCTGCATTGGTACCAACCAAGTTGACCTCAATGCTGCGCGTGAGCGTGGTATTGCTGTATTTAACGCGCCGTACTCCAACACCCGCTCTGTGGCTGAGTTGGTGTTAGCGCAAGCCATTATGTTGATCCGTGGTATTCCAGAGCGTAACGCAGTCAGCCACCGTGGCGGCTGGATGAAGAGCGCAACCGGTTCCTATGAAATCCGCGGCAAAAAGCTCGGTATCATCGGTTACGGTTCAATCGGCATGCAGTTTTCAGTACTGGCTGAAGCACTGGGTATGGATGTCTTTTACTACGACGTTGTGACCAAGCTGCCATTAGGTAAAGCCACGCAAGTAGGTACGCTCAATGAGCTGTTAGCGATGTCTGACGTGGTGTCACTGCACGTTCCAGAATTGCCATCCACTGAGTGGATGATTGGTGAGAAAGAAATTCGCACCATGAAAAAAGGCAGTATTTTGATGAACGCGGCGCGCGGTACTGTCGTTGTCATTGAAGCATTGGCTGAAGCGATCAAAGACAAGCATCTGCTGGGCGCTGCAATTGACGTATTCCCAGTTGAGCCGCGTGCCAACGGCGAAGAGTTTGAAAGCCCACTGCGCGGCTTAGATAACGTTATTTTAACCCCGCACATCGGTGGTTCAACTCAAGAAGCGCAGGCCAATATTGGTCTAGAAGTGGCTGAGAAGCTGGTTAAATACAGCGATAACGGTACTTCAGTCTCTTCGGTTAACTTCCCAGAAATGGCATTGCCATCGCACCCAGGTAAGCACCGTATCCTGCATATTCACCAGAATATTCCAGGCGTGATGGGCGCGATTAACAAAGTCTTCGCTGATAACCACATCAACGTATCTGGTCAGTTCTTACGCACTGATGAAACTGTTGGTTATGTAGTGATTGATATTGATGCTGCACACTCTGAGCTGGCGTTAAGCAAGCTGCAAGAAGTGGAAGGCACCATGCGTTGCCGTATTCTGTACTAAGCACTGCGTACAGTCTTAGAAAAAGGGGAAGCTGTATGCTTCCCCTTTTTTAATGCCGGTCGTTTAAGCGCGACGGCGTAACCAGCCCGTAATAGATAAACGGTCCCGTGTTGCCGGTAACACCTCATGCGGCCATTGCTCTGACATAAACACCACCAAGGTACCCGCTTGCGGCACAACATCATGCGTCTGCCCACCATCGAGATACATGCGTAACTCACCACCCTGCTCATGCAACCACTGCTCGTTTAAGTAAGCGACACAGGTCACCACACGCCGATCATCATCACGAAAACGATCCAAGTGCTTCTTATAAAAAGCTCCCGGTGGATATAAAGCAAAATGCCCTTCAAAATCCTCTAAACCTAAAAACAACGTTTGATTAATCGCACTGCGCAACTGCTCCATCAGGGCTAAATAACGATCTACCGTGCTGTTTTGTCCCTCTTCAAGCCACTGGATCTGATCGCCACGAATCCCCGCATGCACAACTTTAGCCACACCTCGACCAATCCCAGCTAGTTCTAATTGGCCGCGTTGTGCACGTTGACGGCACTCTTGTGCCAATTGTGTTGTCAGATCTGTAGGAATAAAAATGCTCTGCTGCGACCAACCATGTGTAGCCAAATCATCCACGATACGCGCAAATAATGGTGCAATAGTTAATGTATTCATTTTCAACCCAAGTAAAGAGCTTATGATGTTCAAGTTGAACAATGTTTAATAAAGCTTATGCGCGCATAACCCTACATATGTGCTGCATAATAAGCTGAACTTGATTGGCCAGATATCTATTTTACCGGCCACCCTCAAACCGCTCGACAAACAGACTGTCCCGAGCATTGTTGTTTATTTTCACTACTATTTTCTGGGGGTTATATGCGTTTTTTATTATTGTTAGGCGTGCTGATGAGCAGCACCAGTATTTTTGCTGATCAGTACCAAGAGCTCTATCAAAAAGCGGGTTGGCCACAGCAACAAATACACTTTGCCGGTGCAGTTAAACAAACTCAACTGCGCTACCAAGACACTTTACCCAGCGCTATTTATCAAGCATTGGTCAACAACAGTAATCAACGTTTTGCTGCACAGGCGATGCATCAGCGCGCGCAACAAGCTTTGCGCCAGCACTTAAACAGCCCGACACCTGCGCTCGCTTTTTTCGAGTCAAGTATTGGTCAAAAAGTCAGGGCCGCAGAAGTTGCCGCATCCAGTCCTGAACAGCTCCAACGTTATGCAGCAGGTCTGCCAGAAATCAATGCCGATGCCACGCGCCGCCTGCTGATTCGCCACTTAGCTAACGCCATTCCTGCCAGCCAAGCCGGTGCTGAAGTAACTCTGGCGCTCGGCAGTGTAGCGGCTGATAGCTTGAGTCAAATGTTGCCCGGATTAATGGGCTCAGAACAAGCCAATGCGCTGCTCAATACGCAACGCCAACGTCTGATTACCGAGATCTCCGCTAATATTGATAACTCTCTGCTGCATGTGTATCAATCATTATCCGATGCTGAACTCGAAGAGTTTGTCACCTTTGCTCAATCGCCCGAAGGACAAGCTTACTACAAGGCCGCACTTAAAACGCTGGAGGCCAGTTTACGCCAATCTTAAAGCACTAACCGGTACTGACTTAAGGTAGCTGCGCTTGTAAAAAACTAAAGATTTGCTCACGCCATACCGCTTGCTCATTAGCCAAGTGATGGCGTGCTTGCGGCAGCAGCAATATTTTTGGCTGGTGAAATTTGTCAGTTAACACGCTTAAATTATGCTGCCAGTCCACGGTCATATCCGCTTCACCCTGCACAATAATCGGGCTATGGGCACTGGGCGGCGTCTGTTCAATATAAGGTATCCAATGCGCTAATGCGCCCACCCAAGCTGTCGGTAAAATCTGTGCCTGCAAGGGGTCATTGCGTACAAAATCTACGAAAGCAGCATCATGTGAGTTATTGGAATAGCGCCTGGGCACACTACTGCGAAAGGGTTTAATCATCTGATACAGTAGTTTGGATTGTTGCCAAGCTCGTGGGCGTACTAAAGGCGCCAGCAACATAGTTTCACCCAAGGCATGAGCAGGCTGTTGGTGTACCAAATAGTCTAGAGCAATAGCCGCACCGGTACTTTGCCCCAAGATATGCCATGGTTTAGGTAACTGCAGTTGCTGCGCCTTTGCCAGCATGGCTTGCAGCACCTGCTGATACTCTTGAAAACTATGAATACTGGCACGTGCGCCTGTGGATAAGCCATGCCCGGGTAAATCACAGGCCAACAATGCAAAGCCTTGCGCTAAGGCCCATTGGTAAACATGACCGTACAAGCCCATATGATCGTAATAGCCATGTAAGACCAACAGCGTAGCGCGCGCCTCAACCGGTCGGCAGACTTGCATAGCCACTTGATAAGCACCCACCCTGACCTGCCCCAAACGACAATCAAGCTCAGGATTGTACTGTGCAAAATCAATCTGATAAAACTGCCGCCAACCTTTTGCTAGCGCTGGATCAACACTGTGCCGAGTCAGCTCTGGTAAAACACGCTGTAACGCTGGCGGATCGAACTCAATCATTTCCAGTCACTCTTAATTAACCGCTGCTGCGACATTCTGGACATATAGATTTTAAGCAACTCATGGCACTCTATACTATCTTTGACCTGTGGTATTTATGAAGCGGACTCTTTTGAAAAAAACACTGATTGGACTCACACTGGTCTTATGGATTGGCTCAATGCTGACCGGCTTGTGGTGGTATAAAACACGCTTTATTCGCCCCTTTAGTGAGACCACCGCAGTGTTCAGTGGCGAGCAACTGCGCCTACCTAACAGTATGGCGGGTGCTGGCAAAATTCGTTTTGTACACTTTTGGGATCCAGCCTGCCCTTGCAATGTGGGTAACCAGCAACATTTAGTGGAAATGCTGGAACGCTATGATGGTCAAGTTGAGTTTTATCATGTGCAAAAACCCGGTAGCAGCGGCCAATTGCCCAAAGCACTCAACAGCATGCGCCATTTAAGCGGCTTACCCGGCTCCGATGCGCTGCCTGCTAGCCCTGCGGTCGCCATTTGGGATCACACTGGGCACCTCGCTTACTTCGGCCCTTATAGCGAAGGCGCAGTCTGCAATTCCAGTAATAGTTTTATTGAGCCAGTGCTCGATGCATTACTTGAAAACCGGTCAGTAGCTGCGGCCAATACCTTGGCAGTGGGCTGCTTTTGTGATTGGCAAGAGTCGGTCAAATAGTCTATTGCAGTGCATTAAAAAACCCCAAAAAGTCAGTCCAACTTTTTGGGGTCAGTTCAAAGGGCTGGGTTTTATGTTGATCAAGCTATAGCGCATTCAATTAAAAAGTTGGAACGACCGCACCTTTATATTTGTCATTGATAAAGGCTTTAGCTTCATCACTGTGCAGCGCTTTGACTAATTTTTGTACAGCGTCGCTGTTTTTATTATCTTCACGCGTCACTAATATATTCACATAAGGTGAATCAGCACCTTCAATAATCAACGCATCTTTATTGGGGTTTAAGCCCGCTTCCAGTGCATAGTTAGTGTTGATCAACGCTAAGTCCACTTGATTGAGCACACGCGGCAAGGTGGCAGCCTCAAGCTCACGTACTTTGATTTTCTTTGGATTACCAGCGATATCACGCGGTGTAGCAGTGATACCGGCACCCTCTTTAAGCTTAATCACACCAGCAGTTTGCAGCAGTAATAAAGCACGGCCGCCATTGGTGGCATCATTTGGAATCACTACGCTTGCGCCCTTTTTCAAATCATCCAACTGTTTGATTTTGCTGGAATAGGCACCAAATGGCTCAATATGCACACCGGCCACACTGGTCAAGGTGGTGCCTTTGCTTTTATTAAACTCATCTAAATACGGCTGATGCTGGAAGAAGTTTGCGTCTAAACGGCCTTCTGCCACCTGCACGTTCGGCTGCACATAGTCGGTGAAAACTTTAACGTCCAGTTCCACACCTTGCTCAGCCAGTGCAGGCTTTAAGAACTCTAAAATCTCTGCATGTGGTACTGGTGTCGCCGCAACTGTTAATGGCTCAGCTTGCACTGAAAAAATGCTCAGGGCGGCTAAAGCGAGTAAGGTTTTTTTCATAAAATGCTCCAAATGAATCAATAATATGCCGCAAACGGCTCATGTTTCTATAGGGTATTGGCTAAAATTACTTTCGAGAAAACCGTAACACAAGACGGTCACCGACACTCTGTAGCACCTGTACCAACAACAGTAATAACACTACGGTCACTACCATCACATCGGTCTGAAAACGCTGATAACCAAAGCGAATCGCTAAGTCACCTAAACCACCGGCGCCCACCACACCAGCCATCGCGGTATAGGACACCAAGGTAATAGCCGTCACTGTGGTTGCAGCAATAATACCGGGGCGCGCCTCAGGCAACAGCGCATTAAAAATAATCTGTCGCGTACTCGCACCCATCGCTTGCGTGGCCTCAATAATGCCACGATCCACTTCACGCAAAGCGGTCTCAACTAAGCGGGCAAAAAACGGTGTTGTACCAATCACTAAGGGTGGAATCGCACCGGCGACACCTAAGGATGTGCCAGTCATCACCACAGTAATCGGGATCATCACGATTAACAGGATAATAAAGGGCAAAGAACGCAGCACATTCACTACAAATGACAGCAACATATACAAGGTCGGCTGCGCAAACATTTGCCGTGGCCCGACTAAAAACAGCAAAATACCTACAGGTAAACCCAGAATCACGGTAAAGAGCAGCGAGCCACCCAGCATCAGTAAGGTATCCAGCGTTGCCTGCCAAATTTCATACCAATCAATATTTATCAATAAGTCACTCATGGACGCAATACCTCCACATGCACACCCGCGGCACGCAGTTGTTGTTCAGCGAGTAATTCTTTACCGCCGGTCAGCGCTAAGGTGAGCTGACCACAGGCTTGATCTTTAATACGCCCAATACGTCCGGCTAGAATGCTGTAATCCACGCCAGTATCACGAGCGACTTGGCCCAACAAAGGTGCGTAAGTGGCTTCACCCAAAAAAGTTAAGCGCACAATCCGCCCACTGACTTGCTGATATTCTGCGTCTGGCGATAGATCCGCATCACCTTCAGATTCCTGCACAAAATTTTGGGTGGTGGGGTGCTGTGGATGTAGAAAGACATCACTAACCAAACCACTTTCAACAATCACCCCGCCATCCATCACGCCAACGCGATCACACACACGGCGGATCACATCCATCTCATGAGTAATCAAGACAATAGTCAGACCCAGTTCGCGATTGATTTCTGCTAAGAGCTGCAAAACTTGGCCCGTGGTTTGTGGATCTAAAGCACTGGTGGCCTCATCGCAAAGCAAAATCTTTGGATCAGTGGCCAAAGCGCGGGCAATCCCCACTCGCTGCTTCTGCCCGCCAGATAATTGCGCTGGATACTTGTTGGCATGATCACTTAAGCCCACTCGCGCTAATAATTCTGTCACACGCACTTTAATCTGCGCCTTGCTCAACTTACCTGCCAGTTTTAACGGCATGGCGACGTTATTGGCCACAGTTTTAGAGGACAGCAAATTAAAATGCTGAAAAATCATCCCTACCCGCTGGCGAAAACCGCGCAAGCCTTGTGCATCCAGCGCAGTGACATCTACACCATCCACAACAATCCGCCCACCGCTAGGCTCTTCTAGGCGGTTAATCAAACGCAATAAGGTGCTTTTACCAGCACCAGAATGACCAATCAGGCCAAAAATCTCACCCGGCTGCACAGTTAAGCAAGTGGGTTGTAAAGCGACAATACTTTGCCCGTTTACTGCATAGGCTTTATGCACTTCGTGGAATTCAATCACGGGGGAACCTTGTTAGGGCGATACTGGCAACTAGTGTGCCAAGCACCGCTTAGAATTAGAAGTTCTTTTAAACTCTATATATAGAATAATTTAGAATGATAGATTCGGCGTAATCACTAACTGTGCGGCCTCATCACTGCGAATAACTTCCTGTAAACGCGGATTGAAATTGGCATCCAGTTTTTTCACTCGGGCCGACAAAAGCGCTGCCACCCAATGAAAATCACGGGTATCTGCCACTTCAATACTCACTGCAGCGCGAAACCTCACCACATCTGCTGCCACAGCATCCAGTAAACGTCCTAACTGGTGATTATTACGGTTAGCCAACATGGGTAAAGCAATAGTCGTGTGTGCTGCATTCAGATCTAAAACACGCGCCTTAAGTTTACTACGTACAGGTGGTGTTAACTCAATCAGCTCCTGCGGCTGCGACTGCTCTACGACAACTTCAGGAGCTTCAGGTTGAGCTACCACAGACTCTTTGACGGGTTTCTTTGCTGCAGGTGCAAGTCTGGGCAATGGCTGTTTACGCACAACTGACGGCTGCACAGGAGGGGTTACAGGCTCAAGGATAGGCTCTTGTACCGCAGCTAAGGCAGTACTTAAGCCTTGCGTTAATGCCGGTGCTTTAGGCAATAAACGCTTAGCCTGCATCAAGGCAGCACTGGCGGTATCGATATCAGCATCTTTTAGCGCCTGCTCGCCCGTTACGAGCCAAGCTGTCGCTAAACGTTGCTGTAGCTCATCAAGACGCGGTTCACTTGGGTCACTTTCACGTAAAGCATCCAATTGCTGACCAGCCGCCTCAAGTTCTTGGGCAGCCAAATGGGTATTGAACACCAGTTCAGCTACAGCAAACTCATCAATCGTCGGTTCTTGATTTTTCTGTGCGCTGTTTTGGCACGCACTCAAAACAATAAATAAGCTCAAGGCGACTAAGCTGCGCCCTATTAAAGGTGACATGCAATGCATCCCCAACTGAAAAAACAGTTGGCAGTCTACACTGCTCTGGAATGATGCAGAAGATACTGCTCAACACAGCTTGAGCTAAATTAAACTCGGGCTGTGTTGAGTAGGGTATTGCGGATCTTACTCAGTGGTTGCCGACTGCAGTTTTTTAGCGCCAGTCCAGATACGGTAACGCAGCTCAAGATCTTGTGGTGTATAGACAACAATGGGGAGTTTGCTGTTGTAGTTTAAGGTGTATTCATAGCCATGTGCAGCAACAAAGTCTTCTTTTTCACTGCCTTCTGGGCAAGCCATCATAGTCGCAATGGGGCCTTTAACATCAGTCACTTCATAGTAGGTATAACCGAAGCCAGAAAGATCTTTTGTCGTCAAGGTAGCCATCAGACCACGAGTATTGCAGTCTGTTTTCATCACCTGACCCGGTGCCAACTCAACTTTGAGTAAGTCTTCGTTCTCTTTTTCAGCCAACCAAATCACATGACGTTTTTGCCCTGCTTGTGCGGCAGGAAATGGTGCAACATCTTCTAACGCAGGCATTGCCAAGTTGGGTACATGCGAACTTGTTGCACAAGCAACGCTAGTGCATGCAAGTGCGGTAAGAAAAGTCATTGTCAGTGCTTTATTCATGTTGCAGTATCCTTGGATCATCTATTGTCTAGAATTTTTTGACCGCTCATCGGCGCGTCAGTTCCCATATACAATGCCACTAACGACGACGCGGCACTATAAAACTGATTAAAAACGCCCCCGCGGCACATACCACAATCGATGGGCCTGCTGGTGTATCGTAATGCCATGACATAGCCAAACCCGCGCACACCGAAAGCATACCCACCACAGTGGCCCCCAAAGCCATATGCTCAGGACTGCGCGCATGCCGCTGCGCTGCAGCAGCTGGAATAATCAGCAGTGAAGTGATCAACAACACACCGACAATTTTCATCGCGACAGCAATCACTAAGGCCATCAACACCATCAGCACTAAGCGTAATTGCGCGACCGGCAAGCCTTCCACTTGGGCCAGTTCTTCATGCACTGTGATGGCCAACAGTGGTCGCCATAAAGCAATCATACATACCAAAACAATGAAGCTACCGGCACCAATCCAGACTAAATCCAGCGCACTGACGGCTAAAAGATCACCAAACAAATAGCCCATTAAGTCGACTCGCACTGAGTCCATAAAGCTTAAGGTTACTAAGCCTAAGGACAAAGTACTGTGGGCTAAAATCCCCAAAATAGTGTCAGAGGCCAAAGGTTGGCGGCGTTGTAATGCCACCAACACAAAAGCCAATAGCAAACAGCCAACAATCACCGCCAGCGCCAAATTGATATCAAACAACAAGCCCAGCGCCACACCAAACAAAGCCGAGTGCGCTAAGGTGTCACCGAAATAGGCCATGCGCCGCCAAACTACAAAAGAACCCAGTGGACCTGCCACTAGTGCTAACAACAGACCTGCGCACAGCGCATATAAAAGAAAATCAGGCATGCGTGCAATCCGGCCCATGTTGGTGAGTTTTAGGTGTAACCACGCATCCGTGTAAGTCATGCTTATGATCGTGATCATGGTGATAGACGGCTAAATCACTGGCTGCGCGTGAGCCAAACAGCTCAATAAAAACCGGATCATTACTCACTTGCTCAGGCAAGCCCGAACAACAGACATGACGATTCAAGCAAATCACGCGATCAGTTGAGCGCATCACTAGGTGCAAATCGTGGGAAATCATTAATACGCCACAGCCATAACGATCACGCAATTGGCCAATCAAATGGTACAACTCCAACTGACCGTTGACATCCACACCCTGCACCGGCTCATCGAGCACCAATAATTGCGGTTTGCGCAACAAGGCCCGCGCCAGCAACACGCGCTGCAATTCGCCACCAGAAATACGCTGCAAGGGACTATTGAGGACTTTAACAGCGCCCACTTCTTCCAACGCCGCAATCACATCAGCGCGACTGACACCCGGCACTAAACGCAAGAAACGTAAAACTGACAATGGCAAAGTGGCATGCACTTCTAATTTTTGCGGCATATAGCCAATGCGTAATTTAGGCGCACGCCATAAGCTACCTGAGTCGGCTTTCAGTAAACCTAGTAGCACTCGTACTAACGAGGTTTTACCCGAACCGTTAGGGCCCACTAAGGTAACAATCTCGCCGGCAGCTAACTCAAGACTCACATCAGCCAAGACACTTTGCTCGGATAAAGAAAGATTGAGATGTTCAGCACGCAATAACAGTGACTGGGTCATGCGCTTGCTCGGCATTCAGCACAAACACCTAGTATTTCAACCGTTTGTGTTTGTACAACAAAGCCCATCTGTGAGGCTTCTTGTGCAATGGCAGCATCGATAGCCGTATGCTGCGCCAGTTCGTAAGCATTGTTGCACTGCTGACAAATCATAAAATAGCCTTCATGTGCTACTTCTGGATGAGTGCAACCAATGTAGGCATTAAGTGATGCAAGGCGATGAATTAAACCATTCTCTAATAAAAAATCTAAGCCACGGTACACAGTGGGCGGCGCGGCACGACGGTCATCTTCACGGCTGAGCATTTCTAAAATATCATAAGCACCCAGCGGCTTATGGCTTTGCCAAACCAGCTCTAACACACGTTTACGCAAGGGTGTTAAACGTACACCGCGCTGCGCACAGACCTCTTCAGCCCGCTCAAGGGCTTGGGTAATGCACTCATTATGATGATCATGTGAGTGGCACGGTGTTGATGTTTTTAACATAACAGCAGCATCCTTCTTAAAGAGACGTTATTATATAACTCTTTACTCGCGGAGTGTACTGCAGTGTTTCGTTTCTTGCTGATCAGTTGTTTATCGTTATGGGGCATCAGCGCGCAGGCGCAGGTGCAAATTTTAACCAGCATCAAACCCTTACAGCTGATTGCTGCAGCCATTCAGGACGGTCAAGGCGAGCCGCAAGTGCTATTGCCGCCAGGCGCTTCACCGCATTATTTTGTCTTACGCCCTTCCGATGCTAAGCGTCTCGATCAAGCGGACTTATTTTATTGGATTGGACCTGATCTAGAAAACTTTCTGCCTAAGCTGCTACAAAAACGCAATAAAAGCAGTATCGCTGTGCAGGATTTACCTGAATTAAAACTCCAATATTTTGCTGAAACTGATCAGCACATGCATGAGCACGATCAGCATGACGCACATGATCATCACCCTGCACCGAGTACAGAAGCTACTCGCGCCGATACTTTAGTTGAGCATGATCATGCCCATGCACCCGGCGCGGTCGATGTGCATTTATGGTTATTACCTCACAATGCGCAAGTGATTGCTGAGCGTATCAGTGCTGATTTAAGCCAGCATGATCCGGCCAATGCTGCACGCTATGCAGCAAATTTAGCTGCTTTTAGTCAACGTTTAGCGCTGTTAGACCAACAACTACAAGCACAATTAGCCCCGTTACATGACAAGTCGTTCTTTGTCTTTCATGAAGCCTTTAACTACTTTGAGCACGCTTACGGTTTAAAGCATGCCGGCGTTTTTGCGGTATCGCATGAGTTACAGCCCGGCGCCAAACACGTCAGCCAAATGCGTACACGCTTGCAACAAGCAGGTCCCAGTTGTGTATTTAGCGAGCCGCCAATGCAACCGCGTTTAGCTCATACTTTAGCTGCTGGCTTACCTGTGACTTTAGCCGAACTGGATGCCCTAGGTAGCACTGTAGCTGTTGCCGCTGAGGGCTATGAGCAATTACTGAAAAATCTAGCTACACAATTTTCAGACTGCCTGGCCACGCTTGAATAAACCGCTGTAAAGACTGGCTGCAGCAGCCAGTCTTAGCAATCCAGCACAGAGTCTTCGCACAGCAAAAAGTATAGCGCAGCAAAATCGGCGCATAAGGTTATACTGCGCACTGTTATTTTACCGCTCCCTGATTGAACGAGGTTTCTTGTGGCCCTCCCTGCTCAACGCCGTTGGTATCCGATTGCCTTATTTTTTGCAGCGCTCGTGTGCTTACCGATCAGCGTCTTACTGCTGAGTTGGCACTCGGTTGACACGCAGATTTGGAGTCACTTGTGGGATACACAAATGACACGCCTGCTTTCCAATACCGCTATCTTAGTTGTGGGCGTTGGGATTGGCGTAACGCTACTGGGAGTGAGCTTAGCCTGGCTGACCAGTTTGTGTGAGTTCCCCGGACGGCGCTGGCTGGACTGGGCATTGATGCTGCCTTTTGCTATTCCCGCCTATGTTTTAGCCTTTGTCTTTGTCGGCTTACTGGATTTTTCTGGCCCAGTACAAAGCTTGATGCGTGAATGGTTTGGTAGCAGTGTCAGCTTTCCCCGAGTGCGCTCGACGGGTGGTGTGATTACCGTCTTCACCTTAGTGTTTTATCCCTATGTTTATTTACTCGCACGCACAGCCTTTTTAGCTCAAGGCAAAGGCTTCATGGAGGCGGCACGAGTTTTGGGTTTAACACCTTGGCAAGCCTTCTGGCGCGTCGCTTTGCCGGTTGCCCGCCCAGCTATTGGTGCGGGTGTTGCTTTAGCCTTGATGGAGTCTTTAGCTGACTTTGGCGCTGTATCTGTATTTAACTTTGACACCTTTACCACCGCTATTTATAAAACCTGGTATGGCTTTTTTAGCCTATCCAGCGCTACACAATTGGCCAGTTTACTGCTGCTATTTGTCGCTGTATTGATTTTTGCGGAGCAACGGGCGCGCGGTGCGATTCGCCCTAGTCATGAGCGACCTAGAGGTAAAGCGCTGTATAGCTTGCACGGCTGGAAAGCAGTACTGGCCTCAAGCTGGTGCGGTTTGGTCTTTTTGTGTGCTTTTGTGATTCCCATGCTGCAACTACTCGCTTGGTTTTGGCAACGTGGACGCTTTGATTTAGATGAACGTTATGCCGCCCTGATTACCCATACACTGTATTTGGGCTTAATGGCCGCAGCACTCACGGTCACCGCCGCACTCCTGTTAGCCTTTGCCAAGCGCCTCACAGCAAGTCGCCCCATGAACGCTATAGTGGGTTTTGCGAACTTAGGTTATGCGCTGCCCGGCTCGGTATTAGCAGTAGCGATTATGTTGGCCTTTAGTTACCTTGATGAACATGCCGTAATTCCCATATCGACTTGGCTCGGCGGTGCTGGGCGCCCTATTTTACTGGGCAGTTTAAGTGCGCTGTTATTAACCTATGTGATTCGTTTTATGGCAGTTGCCCATGGGCCGCTAGAAGGTGCCTTGGCGCGCATTAAACCCTCATTACCTGAAGCTTCACGCAGCCTAGGTATTGGTGGTGTAGCTTTATTTAGACGTGTGTATTTGCCTTTACTGATCCCTGGTAGTTTATCTGCCGCGCTGCTGGTGTTTGTTGATGTGTTAAAAGAAATGCCAGCGACCTTACTGATGCGCCCCTTTGGTTGGGATACCTTAGCGGTGCGGATTTTTGAGATGACCAGTGAGGGTGAATGGGCGCGCGCATCATTACCAGCACTGACTTTAGTGATGGTGGGTTTGTTGCCGGTGATTTTACTGATTCGTCGCTCAGCCCATCGCCCAGGGCACTAATCTAGTGTTTGTGAAAACACAGACTATACTTACAATCATCGGTGCAGCGCTGAATCAACACGGCTACACTATGCGCCAAGTGAATTACCCACAGGTACAAACACTGCGTTTGACCAGTTAGGAGATCCTATGGGATTGCGTACCCCTTTGTATGATATGCACCTGGCTCTGGGTGCAAAAATGGTTGATTTTAATGGCTGGGATATGCCATTACATTACGGCTCGCAAGTGGAAGAACACCACCACGTGCGCAAAGAGTGCGGTGTGTTTGATATTTCCCATATGAGCATTTTTGATATTCAAGGCGCTCACGTAAAAGAATTTTTGCAGCTAGTGCTCAGTAATGATGTCGCACTGCTTGATGCCGTAGGTCATGCACAACACAGCCTGTTGCTCAACGAGCAAGGCGGTATTATTGATGATGTGATGGTGTTTCGTACTGAAACGGGTTATCGCATCGTCAGTAACGCTGTCACTCGTGAGCGCGTACAAGGCTGGCTTGAGCAGCATGCACCAGTCTTTGACAGTGTTATCACTTGGCGTCATGACCTGTGCCTATTTTCAATCCAGGGTCCACTCGCGCGCGAGCGCCTTGCCAGCATTGTCAGCTCAACACGCGCCAAACTGATTGAACAACTACAGCACCATGAGGCTGCAGTTGACCGTGACTGGCTGATTTCCTGCAGTGGTTACACCGGTGAAGATGGTATTGAAATTATGCTTCCTGCTGCACAAGCCATCGACTTTCTAAACGAATTAGTCGGTGCGGGTATCAGCCCAATAGGTATTGGTGCACGTGACACCTTACGCTTGGAAGCTGGCTTTAATTTATATGGCTTAGATACCAACGAAGCAGTATCACCGCTGGCCGCTAACATGGACGGCTTAATCTGCTGGCAACCGGAGACACGCAATTTTATTGGCCGATCTGCGGTACAGACGCAGTCCACTCAAGGAGTGACCGAAAAGCTTGTGGGTTTAGTGCTCGAGGAGCGAGGTGTTTTACGTGCCGGTCAACCTGTGCGCATTGATAACCAAACCAATGGCGTGATCACCAGCGGTAGTTTTTCACCCACACTGGGTAAAGCCATCGCCTTAGCACGAGTGCCGGTGAATACCGCAGAACGTGCTGAAGTTGAAATTCGACGCAAATGGTTTCCAGTACGGGTAGTTAAGCCGCGTTTTGTCAGCCGTGGAAAGATTCTGATTTGATCTTGTATCAACAAGATCAATAATTTATAAGTGACTCTATGTAAGCTGTTTTAAGTTGATTCATCAATGTGTTGGCGACTGTCCGCACTATAAACACATAGACCTATAAAAATTTGCATTGCATCTGCTAAGGATATTAATAATATGAGTTCAATTCCTGCCGATTTACGTTATGCCAGTACTCACGAATGGGCGCGTCTCGAAGCCGATGGCACAGTGACTGTAGGCATTACTGATCACGCACAAGAAGCCTTAGGCGATATCGTATTTATAGAGTTACCAGCACTCGAAAGCACCTTAACTGCTGCCCAGCCTGTGGGGGTAGTTGAGTCAGTAAAAGCTGCATCGGATATCCACGCACCGATCAACGGTACAGTTATAGCCGTCAATGAAGGCTTAACTGAAGCACCTGAAGGTGTGAATACTCATCCGTATGAGAGCTGGTTTTATCGTTTACAGCCCAGCAATCCTGAGGAACTGCAGCAACTGTTAGATGCTGCAGGTTATGAGGCGGTTTGCTAAAGCCGCTCTTAAGCTGAAGTACGCTGCCACACTTCGAAGGTATAACCCGGCTCGGATGCTTGAGCTGGGTGTGCTTGTGCATCTGTGAGCTGCCAATGCTGCGCATCCAGCACTGGGAAATAGGTATCACCTTCAAGCTCAAGATCAATGCGGGTTAAATAAACACGCTGCGCCAAATCAATAGCCTGCTGATAAATCTGCCCGCCGCCAATCACCATCACCTCATCCACGCCCTGCTCGGCTGCCCACGCTTGACCGCGAGCGATAGCATCAGTGAGATTAGTAAAAACTTCAGCGCCTGCAAGAACAGTATCAGCCTGACGACTGATGACAATATTTAAGCGCCCAGGTAACGGTCGACCTAAAGATTCCCAAGTTTTGCGCCCCATAATAATCGGCTTAGCCAAAGTGCGCTGCTTGAAATAACGCAAATCCTCTGGCAAATGCCAAGGCATATCATTGTCACGGCCAATAACTTGATTGCGCGTCGCTGCGACAATTAAACTGACTGGCAATACATCTTGCATAACGATGCTCTCTTAAAAATAATGAAGACTATGGCTCTATCTTAAAGGATTTCGGTTACCTTGGCGTTATGCAGGCAACCTTATCAGGCACAATGGTGCTTTACTTGTAACTCAATGGAATGCTTGTGACTGACGCACTCTCTCCCTTACAAACGCTCTGGCTGTGCGAAACTGTACGTCTACGCGAAGAACACACCGGACTGTTAGAAGACAGCGAAGCCTGCCGTGCCGCGCGCGTGGCGAAGGGCTCACTGGCTGAGCGCTTGCAAATACGCGGACTGTTTTTAGCGCGTCGTGATGGCTTAGCCAGCGCCCTGCAACACTGGTTACAAGGTGCGAAGTTAGCACTCTGGCTATTAATTATCAGTGCAATAATATCTGGCGTAGTGTTAGCCAAAACCGCACTTAGCGGTAGTACGCCATTACAGATCAATATCTTTTGGGCTCTGGCAGGACTGATTGGTTTAAATCTGCTCAGCTTACTGGCTTGGGTTATCAGCCTGCTATTTTCCCGTAAAGCCAACTCGCCATTGAGCCACGCCTGGCTCTGGCTCAGTGGTAAATTAGCCCGTGACGCTCAAGCAGCGCAATTAGCGCCAGCCTTACTTGTGTTGCTACAGCGTCATAAGCTGCTGCGCTGGGGTGTTGGACGTATTTTGCATGGCTGGTGGCTGCTGGCGTTATCTAGCGCACTACTGACTTTGGTTGCCATGCTCGCCACTCGGCGCTATGGCTTTGTCTGGGAGTCCACTATTGTGGCTAGTGATTCGTTTATTACTTTAGTGAGTAGCTTAGGTCGCCCTGTCACTTGGCTGGGCTTTGCTCTACCCGATAGCGACTTGATTCAACGCAGCGGTACGCAAGCTTTGATTGATGAGCAAGCGCGGCATATGTGGGCCAGTTGGTTACTGGGCATGCTGGTGGTGTATGGCATTGTGCCGCGCTTCGTATTGAGCGCGCTGTGTGAGTGGCGCTGGCGACGTGGCATCAACAGCTTAGAGTTGCAGGCTGATGATCCGATTTGGCAAGTATTTCATGAACGGGTGCAGCCCAGCAGTGAGCGGCTTGGTGTAGTGGATGCAGCACCTGAACATTTACCCACAAGTACAGCTGGTGCACAACTGACTGGTGATGCCGCTGTCTTGGTAGCCATTGAGTTGGATGACAGTATTGACTGGCCACCTGAAGTCCCTGCAGACGTCATCAATGCAGGGATTTTAGATACCCGCGAGCAACGCCGACAGCTCTTAGATCAGTTAAGCAGTAACCCGCCAGCACGCTTATTAATTGCCTGTAATCCGCAACGCACGGTAGACCGCGGCACCTTACATTTAATAGCTGAGCTGTCACGTACAGCAGCGCAAACACAGGTGTGGTTATTACCTACCGATACGGCAGACGAGCGTTTACACAATTGGCAAGAACAACTGGATCACTTACAACTAGCGCACCAGCGGATTGCACCTTGGGTTTGGTTGGAGCATGGCAATGAATAAACCCTTAAAACTTGCCGTAGTGGGCCATACCAATGTGGGCAAAACTTCATTGCTGCGTACCCTCACCCGTGATGTTGGCTTTGGTGCTGTCTCGCACCGCCCTAGCACTACTCAGCATGTGGAAGGTGCGCGTTTATCGGTGGATGGCGAGGCCCTGATTGAGCTGTACGACACACCTGGCTTTGAAGACGCAGTGGCTTTATATGACTATCTCGAACAACTGCCCCGCAACGGCGAACGCCTCGATGGCCCTGAGCAAATCCAACGCTTCTTGCACAGCAGCGAAGCCGGTCAGCGTTTTGAGCAAGAAGCCAAGGTACTGCGCCAGTTACTGCAATCCGATGCCGGCTTTTATGTAATTGATGCCCGTGAACCCGTATTGGCCAAATACCGTGACGAACTGGCTATCTTGGCCATGTGCGGCAAACCTTTATTACCTGTTCTCAATTTTGTAAATAGCCCCGAACAACGTGAAGCACAGTGGCGCGAAGTACTTGCCCGCCTAGGACTGCATGCGGTGGTACGTTTTGACACCATCACGCCTCCCGTCGATGGCGAACAGCGGCTGTATGAAAACCTCAGTCTGGTGCTTGATAGCCAGCGTCCACGCCTGCAACGCCTGATTGATTATAACCAAGCTCAAGTGCAAGTCCGACGCAGTGCTGCCTACCGCTTGATTGCTGAATTACTGCTTGATGTCAGCGCTTGCCGTCGTAGCGTGCACCCTGATCACTTAAATGCAGCTATACAAGAACTACATGATGATGTGCGCCAGCGTGAACAGCGCTGTGTGGAAGCTCTGCTCAAGCTCTATGCTTTTCGTAAAGACGATGCTTTAGCAGCAGCTTTACCGCTAGAAGAAGGTCGTTGGGGTGATGATTTATTTAACCCTGCGACTATGAAACAAATGGGCGTCAAACTCGGTGGCGGCATGGCGGCAGGTGCGGTGACCGGTGCGGGTATTGACCTGATCACGGGTGGCTTAAGTTTAGGAATGGGCACAGTGGTGGGCGCAGCAGTCGGTGGCCTCACCCAAACTTTTCGTAACTATGGCGACCGTTTAAAGGGCAAATGGCGGGGTGAGCGTGAACTGACAGTCAATGACAGCACTTTACGTTTACTAGCGATTCGCCAACAACGCTTGCTGCATGCGTTGGAATTACGTGGGCATGCGGCTCAAGCGCAGATTCAATTGCAAACACCACAAGAACACGCTTGGCGCAGCGGTGATTTAGCACAACCCCTAGTCACCGCCCGCGCTTACCCTGCGTGGTCGAGTTTAAATGGCAGCAAGCCGCGCCAAGACTCTGAGCGCAGCGAAGCAATAGCCAGTTTGGCTGCAAGCTTAGCCCAGCAACCAACAGACATTTAAAGAGCAACCTGACGCTGCTCTTTAAATCATCCGCATCTGCTTACTCAGGCTCGCCCATCTGAGTTTGCAAGTAATTCTGAATACCAACCTTTTCAATCAAGCCCAGTTCAGTTTCTAACTGATCAATATGCTCTTCTTCGTCATCCAAAATCACTTTTAGCATATCGCGACTGACGTAATCCTGCACCACTTCACAATGCGCAATAGCAGCGATTAAATCGGTACGCGCTTGATGCTCTAGCGCTAGGTCGCTAGCAAGCATTTCTTGAGTGTTTTCACCGATATGCAACTTGCCTAGATCTTGCAGGTTAGGCAGGCCTTCGAGGAATAAAATGCGTTCAATAATGGTGTCAGCGTGACGCATTTCTTCAATGGATTCTTTGTACTCCCACTTGGCGAGTACATTTAAACCCCAGTCTTTATACATACGTGAATGCAAAAAGTACTGATTGATGGCTACGAGCTCATTACCAAGAATACGGTTGAGATGCTCAATGACTTTGCTATCGCCTTTCATGCGCCTGCCCTCATTAAAATAAGTATTGAGAACAGCATAGCAGACAGATAAAGACAGCTATAGCATCACGACTAAAAACTGCAGTAACGCAAAGTCAGGTGTGACTTAGATGGCGTAAGCTAAATCATCGACCGAAGCCATAAGCGTATCTTTAATCGCATGCTGAGTGATGGCTTTTGCTGTGCAGGCACACTTACCACACTGTGTGCCACAACCTGTGACTTCACGTACATCACGCCAACTGCGCGCACCATCTTCAACCACTTGACGAATTTTGTGGTCTGTAACACCTTTGCATAGGCAGATATACATAGGATAAGTTCTCGCAAGAAAAACAACTGTTACGAATGCTAATGATTCGCATACATAATTGCAAGAAGCTATTTTACTTTTGTATACCGCTGGTCGATTTAATGCATAAAACCATGCTAATCATTACTACCGCAAAACTGATACCTGCTGGATAAAACACATCCAGCAGTCTATGCCACCCATGTTTTATGCCTGCAACTGTTGCACTGCATCCAGTAGCATCTGTTCAGTTTTTGACCAGCCTAAGCAACCATCAGTAATCGACACGCCATACTGCAAGTTATCGCACAGCGCTTGCTGGCCATCCATCAAGTTACTTTCCAGCATCACCGCACGCAAACTGCGCTCGCCCGCAGCACGCTGCGCTAAGACTGACTCTAAAACCTGCGGCTGCACCTGCGGATCTTTGCCGCTATTGGCATGACTGCAGTCCACCATTAATGACGCCTCTAAACCCACTTTACGCATCGCAGTGCAGGCTTGAGCAACACTGTCTGCATCATAATTAGGACCTGTATGGCCTCCGCGTAAGACCAAATGAGTATCTGGATTACCTTGGGTTTCAACCAAAGCGGCGCAGCCTTGCTGATCTAGACCAAAATGCTGATGCGCATGCGCGGCAGAGCGCATCGCATCTAAAGCAATACCCACACTGCCATCGGTACCGTTTTTAAAGCCCACCGGCAGCTCTAAACCACTGACCATTTCACGATGAATTTGCGACTCACTGGTGCGCGCACCAATTGCCGCCCAGCTCAATAGATCATCAAAGTAGCTGGCGGCTAAAGGTTGTAACAACTCTGTGGCAACCGGTAAATCCAGCTCTAACATACGGAGCATCAATTGGCGTGACATGTGCAGGCCCTGAGCCATATCAGCGCTGCCATCTAAATGCGGGTCATACAACAGGCCTTTCCAGCCCACAGTGGTGCGTGGTTTTTCAATGTAGATGCGCATAGCGAGCAACATATGCTCGCTGACCTGGCTGGATAACTTGGCCAAGCGCTTAGCATACTCCAGCGCTTCTTCGATGCTATGAATTGAGCAAGGGCCAACCACTACGAGCAATCGCGAATCTTCACCACTTAGAATCGCGCGCACTTGCTCGCGCTGCTGCTGTACGCGACGTGCCAGTTCTGCACTTAAGGGTAATTGTTGGCGCAGTTCGTGAGGGCTGGCAAGAGCCTGCGTTTTACGGCCTGTGGGTAACACAATATTAGCATTGGCTGCAGCAAGGGCTGCGGTGTTGTGATCGAATGCTAGAGCAGTATGTAGAGCGTTCATAATTGTCCTTATACCAGCGGTTGAACCGCTGTACGTTTTATCAAGTAAGTCGTCTTAAGCTATTGGGTAGGGCTAATTTATGGTTACTAAATCGCCAGCTCAAATCATCGAAACGCTCTGGATAATGTGCATAGATTGCCATGTTGCTGTCCTCTTAAATGTATAAACCTTAAATTTTAAAAACAAAAAACCCCGGGTGGGAAGCCAACCGGGGTTTTAATAAAGCAGTGGTAGGCGTCCTAGTTAAAGAGGCCCACCTGTATGGATATCAGGCGCGCCTTGGGCTAAACCAATATCCATAAAAATAATACGCAACAGAGTTATTTAAACCACGCGCACAGTTCACTGCAGCCACATTAGGCTGAGCAATCAATAACTTTTTCAATGCGTGACTTAACATAAATAACTCCAAACAGTGCTATTAACATACTGCATGCGTATCAGCAGCGCAAGCGCGCTTAACGGTCAGTGCGGTAAATTTTCTCGCCGTTGAGCTTGCTGCTCCAAGGTAAACCTGAGTTTTGCCAGCCGTTTTTCACCCGCATACCAGCTTGTGGACCTTCACTCTCAGCGCCGCCCTGAAAACCATTCACTACAAAGCGTGCATTAGGTAAACCTGCTTCACGCAAAACCACCGCACTCGGCTCACCACGCTCACTGCCCGAACGACACATGGTAATCACTTCGGTGTTTTCATCCCAGCCACGCTTAGCCAACTCTGCTTTAATCTGCGCAACAAACTCAGGATTACGCTCCATTGAGAAAATATTACGCTCAGCATTCCACTGGCTACGGTCCGCCATTAAAAACGGAATATTCACATCCACTGCATCGGCAAAACCTACAAACATAATCTCGATCGGATCACGCACATCGACTAACAGCACGCGCTCTTCAGTTTGCTGAGTTTTGGCATAAGCATCTTCGGCACTGATAGCCAATTCAACGGCCTGCACAGAAAACACTGCTAAAGACAGTACCGCACCACTGATTAAACTTTGTAGACGAGTCATGTTGGGCTCTCCATTTTATAAGTACCAATACAATACACTATTATAGATTATCTGTAACAACCAAACATCCAACCCGCCCACTCAAGTTACATCAGCGTTAATCAGTCGCGCAAACTGAGCACCTTCCAACCACGCTGCTGAGCAATTTCACGCAAGGTGTCGTCAGGATCAACCGCCACCGCATGGGTGACCTGCTCAAGCAGCGGCAAGTCGTTGTAGGAGTCGCTGTAAAAATAGCTGTCATCTAAAGTGGCTTGATGCTCAGCCAACCAGGTATTAAGGCGAGTGATTTTACCCGCCTGAAAGCTCGGCACATCCACTAACTGACCGGTGTACTGTCCATCTTGCATACCACACTCAGTGGCGATTAAATGCTCAACGCCCAAACGCTGAGCAATCGGCCCAGTAATAAAACGATTGGTCGCAGTAATAATCATCACTAGATCACCTGCCGCACGGTGCTGAGCGATTAGCGCCTCACCTTTGGCCAAAATCATCGGCTCAATACAGTCACGCATAAAATCTGTATGCCATTCATCAAGCACAGCTTTATCAGTCTGGCCCAAGACTTCTTGGCAGAAGTTTTGATAAGCAATCACATCCAACTGACCAGCAACATAGTTAGCATAAAACTGATCATTTTTTGCACGATAAGCATCAGCATCCACCAAACCACGCGAACATAAATACTCGCCCCACTGGTGATCACTGTCGCCTGCTAATAAGGTGTTATCTAAGTCAAAAATAGCCAATCGCACGGCAGATACCTTAATCAATGATAAAAGAGCCTCCAGCATAACGATTTTCAGCGCGCCTGCCCATGCAGACTAGAAAGCGCGTTGCCGCTCTAGCGCGCTTTGTGGAACAATGGAGACAATAATTTTAATCTAGGATGCGGACATGATTGATTCAGATGGGTTTCGTCCGAACGTCGGCATCATCCTGACCAACGATAACGGACAAGTACTGTGGGCGCGCCGCGTCAATCAAGATGCATGGCAGTTTCCACAAGGTGGAATTAACCCCAACGAAAGCGCTGAACAGGCGTTATACCGTGAGTTACATGAAGAAATTGGCCTGCAAGAGCATGATGTTGAAATCCTCGCTTGCACCCGTGGCTGGTTGCGCTATCGTTTACCTCAACGATTAGTACGTACGCACAGTCAGCCTCTGTGTATAGGTCAAAAACAAAAGTGGTTTTTGCTACGTTTACGTAGCAGTGACGAACGTGTGCGTATGGACCTGACTCCCAAGCCTGAGTTTGATGGCTGGCGTTGGGTCAGCTATTGGTATCCGTTGGGGCAAGTTGTTGCCTTTAAACGTGATGTTTACCGCCGCGCTTTAAAAGAGCTGGCCTACCAACTTCCTATTCGAGACTAAACCTAAGTTGTCCGACTCCACGCGCACCGATAGCAGCATGCTCACTATGCTGCGCATAATCTCCCAAGAAGTGAACGCTGCTAAAGATTTACCCGCAGCGTTGGCGATTATCGTTAAGCAAGTGCGCGTAGCGATGAACAGCCACGTCTGCTCGGTCTATTTGTATGACATAGAGCGTGACCGTTATGTATTGATGGCCACTGAAGGCTTAAACAAGCGTGCGGTGGGTAAGGTCAGCATGGCCTCGCATGAAGGCTTAGTCGGCTTAGTCGGTAGCCGCTCAGAAACTATTATTTTGGAAGACGCTACCAGTCATCCGCGCTTTGCCTATTTCCCAGAAACGGGTGAAGAGCGTTATGCATCTTTTCTAGGCACCCCAATTATTCACCACCGCCAAGTGATGGGCGTCTTAGTGGTGCAGCAAAAAGAGCGTCGCCAATTTGACGAGGGCGATGAGGCCTTCTTAGTGACCATGAGTGCGCAACTCTCTGGCGTTATTGCTCACGCCGAAGCCACCGGCTCCATTCGCGGCTTAGGTAAGCAAGGTAAAGGCATTCAAGAAGCGCGCTTTATTGGTGTACCTGGTGCGCCAGGTGCCGCTTTAGGTACGGCTGTCGTGGTGTTGCCTATTGCTGATTTGGATGTGGTACCGGATAAAATGGTCGGCGATGTTGCCGAGCAATTAGCCCTATTTGAACACGCACTCGAATCAGTGCGTGCAGATATTCGCAGCTTGTCCAAGCGTTTATCCACACAACTGCGCCCGCAAGAACGGGCCTTATTTGATGTGTATCTCATGATGCTAGATAACACTGCACTGGCCGGTGATGTCATGCGCGTGATTCGCACGGGACAATGGGCACAAGGCGCATTACGCCAAGTGGTCAGCGAGCATGTGCAGCGTTTTGAGCATATGGATGATGATTATCTGCGTGAACGCGCTTCCGATGTCAAAGACCTAGGGCGGCGCTTGCTCTCCTATCTGCAGCAAGCACAACAACAAACCTTGGTCTATCCCGATAATACGATTTTAGTCAGTGAAGAACTATCACCAGCAATGCTCGGTGAAGTGCCGCCAGAAAAACTAGTTGGACTCGTTTCGGTGCTGGGCTCACGCAACTCCCATGTGGCGATCCTAGCCCGTGCCATGGGCATCCCAACAGTGGTAGCAGCGGTTGATCTGCCTTACACCCGCCTTGATGGTATTGAGCTGATTCTCGATGGCTATCACGGTGACGTCTTCACTAACCCCAGCGCTCTATTGCGCCAGCAATACGCTGAAGTGGTGGAAGAAGAGCGCTTAATCAATAAAGATTTAGACAGTTTACGCAGCCTACCCTGTGTCACCTTAGATGGTCATCAATTACCACTTTGGGTCAATACTGGCTTATTAGCTGATGTAAAACGTGCGCAACAACGCGGCGCTGAAGGCGTTGGTCTGTATCGCTCTGAAGTCGCCTTTATGGGTACATCGCGCTTTCCGAGTGAAAGCGAGCAAGTGCAAATGTACCGTGAACAGCTGGAAGCATTTCACCCTTTACCCGTGACCATGCGCACCTTAGATATCGGTGGTGATAAGCCGCTCAGCTATTTCCCGATTAAGGAAACCAACCCCTATCTGGGCTGGCGTGGCATACGCATTACCTTAGACCATCCAGAGATTTTCCTCGTGCAAGTGCGGGCCATGATTAAAGCCAGCGTAGGTCTGAATAACCTGCATATTTTGCTGCCAATGATTTCGGGCGTGCATGAACTGGACGACGCCCAGCATTTGATTCATCGTGCCTGGGGTGAGTTGACCAGCGAAGGTTTGGATGTACAGATGCCACAAATTGGCGTGATGATTGAAGTGCCTTCTGCGGTCTATCAAGCCCGTGAACTGGCGCGCATGGCTGATTTCTTATCGGTTGGCTCTAACGACTTAACCCAGTATTTACTCGCTGTAGATCGTAATAATGCACGGGTTGCTGCTTTATATGATTACTTGCACCCAGCGGTATTAATGGCGCTGCAAGATGTAGTCACTGCAGCGCATGCTGAGGGTAAACCTGTGAGTATTTGCGGAGAAATGGCTGGTGATCCGGTCGCTGCAGTGCTGTTATTGGCGATGGGCTTTGATAGTTTATCAATGAACTCTACCCACCTGCCGAAAGTAAAATGGCTGCTGCGCAAAATGACTTTAGCGCACGCGCAAGCCTTACTTGCAGAAGTTGCACACTTAGATAATCCACAAGTGATTCACAGCACACTCAATCTTGCACTGGGTAATTTAGGCTTAGGTAAAGTGCTTAATCCCGCCTCCAGCGTACAAACTTAAACATCACGCGCTCAGCTGCTTACTCTGTGCGCGTTAACCTGTACTACACAGACGGGTAACAGATCCTTCCTCAACAAAGCCGTTTGCTCAGCTCAGTTCAACCTGTGCCTGCCCAACATACTCACCTTGCACGCTATAGCTGCGCTCGGTCAGTGCGGTGACTCCATCTGCACCGCGGCGCAACAAACTGGTCACCCGAGTACCGTAAACATCCCCACGAATAAAAATACTAGAAAGCATGCGCTCCATCGCTAAACCCACTCCTGTATCAGGCAGTTGATCATCAGCAGCGCGCTGTTCATCCTGCATCAAGGCAAACAGCTGCGCATCTGTCGCTTCTAAATGCTGGGAAAAAGCACTGCGCACACGCACTAATTTTGGCCAAGGTGTGTCTAAACTACCATTGCACAGCGCATAAATGCCTGGACTTAAACATATTGGGCGTGGCTGTGTAGAGCTGAGATACCACATGGACTGTGCATCACCGGCCAACAGGTTAAAACCACTGTATTGGCTGATCTGGGTTGCGACTTCGAGCAAATATGCCTGCGGGGATTGTTGTCCAGCCAAGTAATCACTAACCAAAGCACCACGTGACTGCGCACCTAATGGCAGCCTGGTATCGCGGATATTCGTTAAAGTCGCAAAGCGCCCCTGCTGAGCAATACCTAGCCAAGTACCACCCGCTTCCAAATCACGCCCAGCATAAATTGCCGGCTGATCAGCCCACTGTGCTAATGCGGCACTCGGGCGCGCATGCAATTCGTCGCGGTTAGCGAGCAACAATAAAGGCTGTTGACTATTAGGTTGCCAAGCAAATACCACTAAACACATAGAAAACTCGAGAACAATATTATAGATAAATGATTATAGGACGCTAACACAGCCAAACTGAGCTTATTTTTGCTGGCTCTGTGGTGTAACTCGTAAAACCTCTTCGATTGTCGTTAATCCTGCAGCAACTTTTTGTGCTCCCGACAAACGTAAACTACGCATCCCATCACGAAAAGCTTGGTGCTTTAGCTTTATCAAATCAGTATTTGCCAGAATCAAGGGCTTAATCACCTCATTAATCTGCATGATTTCATAAACACCAGCGCGACCATGATAGCCAGTATCTCGACACTCTAAACAGCCAACAGCTTGCTGGGCTCCTTTGGGCAAAGGCGCACTCCATGGCTGAGTTAAGGCTTGCCAGGCATCCTCATCGATCGCAACCGGCTCTTTGCAATGAGGGCAAAGGGTACGCACCAAACGCTGCGCCATCACCCCCAGCAGCGTTGCTTTCAGCAAATAATATGGCACTCCCAACTCCAGTAAACGGGTAATCGCACTGGGCGCATCATTAGTATGCAGAGTCGAAAGCACCAAATGCCCAGTTAACGCAGCTTGAATCGCCATTTCAGCGGTTTCTAAGTCGCGAATTTCGCCGATCATGATGATATCGGGATCTTGACGCATAAGCGCACGAATCCCAGTGGCAAAGTGTAAATCAATATTATGCTGGACCTGCATCTGATTAAACGCCGGCTCAATCATCTCAATCGGGTCTTCAATGGTGCAGACATTCACCTCTTCTGTCGCCAGCTGTTTGAGCGTGGTATATAAAGTGGTGGTTTTTCCTGATCCGGTTGGACCCGTGACCAAAATAATGCCGTTAGGCTGACTGGTCATACTGCGCCAGCGCTGCAAATCATCCGCTGAAAAGCCAAGCTGATCAAAAGTTTTGAGCAGCACGTCTGGATCAAAAATTCGCATCACCAGCTTTTCACCAAAGGCAGTCGGCATAGTTGAAAGGCGCAGTTCAACTTCACTACCATCAGGCGTTTTAGTTTTCACACGACCATCTTGCGGCTTGCGCTTTTCCGCGACATTCATGCGTCCTAGCGACTTTAAACGGCTCGTCACCGCCATAGTGACTTGCGCAGGCAAGCGGTACACCGTATGCAATACTCCATCAATTCGAAAGCGCACCGAGCCTTGCTCACGCCGCGGCTCAATATGAATATCACTGGCACGCTGCTGAAAAGCATACTGAAACAGCCAGTCCACAATATTAACAATATGCGCATCATTGGCATCAGGCTCTTGGTCACTGGCACCTAAATTCAACAATTGCTCAAAGTTACCGACGCCACTGATCAATTGATCGCTCGCTGATGCACCTGAGACTGAGCGCGCTAGACGATAAAACTCATTGGTAAAGCGCTGAATATCACTGGGATTAGCAATCACTTGCTTAATCGGTCGACGCAAAGTATGCGCCAAATTACTTTCCCAACTGCGCGCAAAAGGCTGCGCACTAGCAATGGTCACGCAGGTGCTATCTGCTGCAATAGCTAAGATTTTATGGCGCTTGGCAAATGCATAGGACATCAGCGGGGTGACCGCTGCAACATCAATCTTTAATGGATCAATAC